>JALOOP010000572.1 GCA_025454315.1 Oculatellaceae cyanobacterium Prado106 | reverse complement strand
ACGACCCGTCAGATTCCAGCTAGCATCAGTACGATAACCGTGGCCGAAGGGACTAGTCCACGCCTTTTGCGCGGCCTCGCAGTGACAGCAGATCCTCGCTTGAATTCGGTGACTCTGGTGGGTGATCCGAGACAGATTGCGATCGCCGCTTCTATGCTCGGTCAAATTGACCTACGTCAACGCCAAGTTGCCGTCAATGTCAAAGTTGTCGATATCAATCTCCTGGCCACTGACAACTTCAGAACCAGCTTCTCCTTTGGAGCAGGCAACGGCTTCTTTACTGTCGATGGCGGTGCTGCATTCCTCAACTATGGACGCTTGAACCCGCCTTCTGCGGATCAAGCAAGTGGCAGTTTGAATAGTCCACCGACGATTCCCAACCCCTATTCAGGCAATGAACCGTTCCTAGATCCCAACCAGACCTTAAACATTCCCAATGGTGGCGGCGGTGTGGTGGATCAAGGCAGATTTACCCCCACGGATGCAAACTTCCTCCTGCCTTCTTCGCCTTTAGGACGGAATGATAATCCCCTGCGACCGGGTGTCACTGACTTTACACCGGGCACTCCAACGGCCATTACCCGAGATGCGGCTGGCAATGTCACTTTTACCCAAGGCACAGCCTCCACGATTACCTCGGCACTCCCCTCTCTCTTCCAATATCCTTCTCGGTTCCTAGCAAGCCTGCAAACCCAAGTGGTCAGCGGCAATGCTAAGATTCTCACCGATCCCACCCTAGTAATTCAGGAAGGACAGCAGGCGGAGGTTGAACTGGGACAAGAGGTGATCACAAATGTCACCATTACTCGGGTCGATACCGATGGTGGCACTCGGACTGAAACCACCTTCGAGAAAGGCAACGCGGGTCTAAACCTGGGTGTAACAGTTGATCGAATTGATGACAACGGCTTTGTCTCCCTCAATATTACGCCGGAGGTCACTTCGCCTTCAGGCAGTCAACAGATTGGCAACCAAACGGTCACTTTGCTGAATCAGCGGAGATTATCCACTGGACGACTGAGACTGCGGGATGGTCAAACCCTGATTGTTTCGGGGATTATCCAAGACAGCGATCGCACCACCATCTCCAAAGTCCCCATTCTCGGCGACATCCCCATCCTGGGCGCACTCTTTAGAAGCACTCAGCGTGACAACACCCGCCAAGAAGTCATCATCCTGCTCACCCCACAGGTGCTCAACGATGACGAAAACTCTGACTTTGGCTACCGCTACAACCCCATGCCGGAAACCCAAGAGCTTCTACAACGTCAAGGCGTACAAGTGCCGTAAGGGTAACTGGAACAGATGACTCCTTTTGAGGGCAAGCGATCGGGCTTGCCCTTTTTTTTGTGGAGAGGGGAGTGGGGAGTGGATGGGTGGATGGGTGGATGGGTAAGGGAAGAGGGATACATTCACATTTCCAAAAATTCCCTTTTGCAGAATTTCTTATGTAAGGAAAGAGGGACAAAAGAGGGACACATTCACAAGTCCAAAAATTCCCTTTTGCAGAATTTCTTATGTAAGGAAAGAGGGACACATTCACAAGTCCAAAAATTCCCTTTTGCAAAATTTCTTGTAAGGAAAGAGGGACACATTCACAAGTCCAAAAATTCCCTTTTGCAAAATTTCTTGTGTATAGAAGAAGGGGAAATTAAAACACCCATCCACCCATCCACCCATCCACCCATCCACCCATCCACCCATCTACCCATCCACCCATCCACCTACACTCCCCTTTCCCTGAGTACTTTTTCCTAGCAAAAACCTATTTCGTGAAAAGTTTCTTTAAAAAACCTCCAAATCGATACAAATTATAGGGTTCGGCGATCCATTCCTGGGTTCTTCCCCTTAGAATAAGGCAGTGAAAAATTGAGTAGGTCAGGGTTTCAGCGATCGCACCCTCCCCCCACTCAACGATCATTAACCGATCTCGTTTTCATTCATGGGAACGTGATCCAGTGCTGTGTTTTTCGTCTGACGTAAGTTCCTAGGAGATTTGACCATGAACAAAGGTGAATTAGTCGATAAGGTTTCAGAAAAGGCCGGAGTCACCAAGAAACAGGCCGATGCAGTGCTATCAGCGGCGATCGACTCGATCATCGAAGCCGTCTCCGGGGGCGACAAAGTCACCCTCGTAGGCTTTGGCTCCTTTGAGCCGCGCGAACGCAAAGCCCGAGAAGGCCGCAACCCCAAAACCGGAGAAGCCATGGAAATTCCGGCGACCAAGGTGCCTGCGTTCTCTGCTGGTAAACTATTTAAGGAAAAGGTGGCACCCGAGAAATAGCGGGCTGAGTCACCGGGGATAGCTGAGCCAGAATCGCTAAACCAGAATCGGTACATCTTGGTTACATCATTGGGTTACATAATTGGTTCGATCGTGCAAAACTCGACCTCGCTGCAACCTCAACATCCCCGCCATGGGGGGAATCTGGCCTGGGCCGCAACGCTAGCCGGCTGTTCCCCCCAGGAGATTTTAGATTTCTCGGCCAGCATCAACCCGCTGGGGCCACCTGCCTCTGCGATCGCTGCCATTCAAGCCAACTGGGACAGTCTCATCCACTATCCCGATCCCAACTATCAGGTGCTTCGTCAAACGCTGGGCAGTCACCACGACTGCCCGCCCGACTGGATTCTTCCCGGCAACGGCTCAGCAGAACTCCTCACCTGGGCCTGCCGCGAACTCGCCGAACTGCCCACTACGGTGCTGATGACTCCCGCTTTTGGGGACTATCGCCGTGCCCTCAAAGCCTTTGATGCTGACATGACTGAATGTAACGTCATGGAGCATCTGTTCGACCCATCTTGGACTGAACAAATTCCGCTGCCTCAAAGCGCCCAGCCTGCCGGACTTCTGCTCAATAACCCGCACAATCCCACGGGAAAATTGTTTTCGGTAGAGGCCATTTTGCCGCTGCTCGATCAGTTCTCATTAGTGGTGGTGGATGAGGCGTTTATGGATTTTCTACCGCCTGTCCAACAGCAGAGTTTAATCGATCGCATTCCCCATCATCCCAACCTGGTCGTGTTGCGATCGCTCACTAAGTTCTACAGCCTACCCGGACTGAGATTCGGCTATGCCATTGCCCATCCCCAGCGCCTGCAACGCTGGCAGCAATGGCGTGATCCCTGGTCGGTCAATAGCTTGGCCGCTGCTGCTGCGATCGCCGTTCTCCAAGACATCCCCTTTCTGCAACAAACCTTTGACTGGTTGGAAGCAGCGCGATCGCAACTTCACTCCGGTCTAGCCGCCCTCCCTGGCCTGTTCCCGCTGTCCGGTGCCGCCAACTATCTCCTGGTCAAATCGCAGCATTCGGTGGTGCAACTTCAGCAGCAGCTTTTGCAACAGCATCGGATTTTGATTCGCGATTGTCTCAGTTTTGCGGAGTTGGGCGATCGCTACTTCCGAGTCGCCGTGCGAACCCTCCACGAAAATCAACGGCTATTATCAGGACTATCTGAGATTCTCCCAGGCATTTCTCCAGGAATCACCACCGAAATTCTCCCAGAGACGCCCCAAGGGAAGTAGCCATGCAAGACCCCGATTACGATCTCGTCATCCTGGGCGGCAGTTCCACCGCGCGTTATGCCGCCCTTCGCGCCGTTCGGCACTATGCCCGCGTCGCCCTAATAGAACCAGAACCACCTAAACCGCTCTCCTTCTTCGTTCAAACCCTGACCCAAGTCGGCCAGATCGCCCAGACTCTCCGCCGATCCGATCAATGGGGACTTTCGACATCCAGTCCAGCCTTGAACTGGTCAGCGCTTCAGGCACGAATGGCGATCGCCCATCCCATCCTCGACGAAGCCCAATCCCTCGATCTGCTGGCGGCGGCGGGCGTGGATGTCGTCGTGAGTCCAGGGGCTTTTGTGCGGCGACCTCAGCTTGGAGTAGCCGTCGAAGATCGGGTGTTGCGATCGCGCGCTTACCTCCTCGCCCCCGCATCCCAGCCCACCCTTCCCTCCACCCTTCCAGCACTCAGCGAGATCCACGGACTCACTGTAGATCACCTCCATGACCAATCCTGGAAAACTCCCCCGGCTCGGCTGGTGATCTTGGGGCATGATCCCATGAGTTTAGAACTGGCACAAAGCTTCAATCGTTTGGGTAGCCAGGTAACGCTTCTGGTTCCTGCCGCCCAACTGTTACCCTCACTAGAACCGGAGTCCAGTCGGTTACTGCAAGCCGTTCTAGAAGCCGAAGGTGTCACCGTCATCCCCTCAGCGCCTATTCACCAGATTCGCCAACGGCTGGAAGCTCCCGGAAAACCCATCGAGATCCGACTGGGTGATCAACCCCTGATAGCCGATGAACTCTTGCTGTCTATGGGACGACAAATCAATTTGACGAACTGGAATTTGGAAGCGATCGCCCTCCCCTGGCAACCCCAAGGCGTCCCCGTCAACCCCTATCTCCAAACCTCCCATCCCCGAGTTTTTGCCTGTGGCGAAGCGCTAGGCGGCTACTTTCTCCCCCATCTTGCCCGCTACGAAGCCGATCTCGCCGTCCGCAACGCACTCTTCCGCGTCACCCGCAAAACCGACTATCACAGCGTCCCTTGGGTCATCTTCACGCAGCCACAAGTCACTCAAGTCGGGTTCACCAGTCTTCAGGCGCAGAAATATTACGGTTCAGCGATGATGCGGTTGAGTGTTCCGTTCAAAGGGTTGGAGAGGGCGATCGCCACCGATGAAACCACGGGCTTCTGTCAAATCCTGGTACAGCCCAATGGCAAAATTCTAGGTGCCCATGCAGTCGGAGCCAATGCCAGTGAGTGGATTGGAGCAATTGCCCTGGCTATTCAATCTAAGCTCAATATCAAAGCACTGGCTCGGTTGCCGATGGTGTCGCCCAGTTTTGCGGAGGGGGTGAGTGCGATCGCCACTCAATGGGAAGACCAACGCCGCGCTCCTCAACGGGATTGGATAGAAGCTTGGTTGGGGTGGGGGCGATCGTGGAGTCGCTAAGATGCTGTTCCAAGATTAAACCTTAGTTAACCTAAGCGAAGGGGTCGCCCCCTCCGCTCGGCTCCAAAACCGTGCTTGAGACTTTCACCTCACACGGCTCCTGAGATACCGACTCTTTGTCAT
>JALOOP010000179.1 GCA_025454315.1 Oculatellaceae cyanobacterium Prado106 | reverse complement strand
CCCCATTTGGACAAACCCCTCTGCATCTGGTTTTTCTCTGCGTCTCTGCGTCTCTGCGTCTCTGCGGTTCAAATTCAACCCTTGAGCCTCCCTGCCAACCCTTTCAAAATTTGCAAAACATCCCAAAGCCGATTCCTCCGCGCCACAAACAGAGAAATAGGTTCAGAAAAATCATACTGAGCAGGGTTCTGATCCTGAAGCTTGATAAACATAAACAAATCCCCATCCGTCGCCATCCCATACACCGGGCGATCGGGACAGGGATTGGCCATCATGTAGGCGATCGCCTGGGGCAAAGCCGCCGAAAAATTAATCGATCGCTTCGACTCCACCACCAAAACCCAAAAGTTCTCCTGAACCACCAGCGTATCAATCCGCCCCCGCAAAACCTCATCCTGATCCTCAACTTCTATCTCGACCGCAGGCTCAGTCGTCACAAAGAAAGGTTCATCATAAAATCCTGCCAGCTCTAGCAGCGGCGATACCAACAGCAACTGAATCGTCCCTTCCGACAGTTCCCCCTGTTCGCGGTGACGAAGATAACGCGGATAGATTTTATCAAGGGCAACCCTCTCTGCCTCCGTTAGCTCAGGCAGATTCTCATGCCATTCCGTAAAGAACTGGTCGGTCTGAGCCTGCTCCAACAAAAATCGCTGCTTCAGTTGTCCCATACTGAAAATTCGTTTGGAGTGCATCAGAGTTTGAGTCATGGAAATACCTGACCGAACAGTTCAACCTAGATATTCAACCTAGATAACAGGTTTTAGGCTGGGATTACCTGAACTTCCACCACTTGAGTCAATTGAGGTTTCAACCGTTTCAGCAAACCCTGCCCCCGGACACTAAAGCTCAACACCATCTGATAAGTACCCGGTTCTTTGGGAAAGCGAATCACCCCGATCGCCCTCCCCCGTTCCCCCGGCGCACAAAAGTCAGTTAGATAAAGGAATCCCACACTCACCCTAGATTCCTCCCCCTGAGCATCAAAAAACTGCACGCGAACCACGGCCACACCCCGCTCCATCCCTGTCTTGTAGCCGTACCAGGGCGATCGCCCCCGATTCAACAACTCCGCCTGAAAAGGCACCCGATCCAGCGGCTTCACCGGATACGGTGCAACAATCGGCTGTCCAGCACCATCCTCCAGCCCCAAAACCTCCCCTTCTAACCCTGCCGCATAGGTTTCAGAATCACCCATCGGATTCAAAACGCCATAGAACAAATTCTGGGCACGTCGCTCAATCGGGGTATCTCGCCATTGCCAAAAGCGTTCGGCGGCAGGATAGGGAATGCCGTCCCAGTTCGTGGGCGTAGAAAAAGCCCCAATGATTTGGGTGAACAGGGAAAAACAGAGACAAAGCCCAAATACTCCTGGAATCACTCGCCGCCAGATGGGTTTTATTGTTGGTGCGATCGCCACCCACCCCCGCAAACTATAGGCCATCAGCAATCCCAACACGGGCAGCAGATCCGTCATGTAGCGCGGCCCGTAGGAAGGTCCCCCCGGCCAAATCGTGAAAAAACAATATTGCAAAAATAGAACCAGCGCTGCCAGCAAAAATCCTAGAACCAGAATCTCATCCGATTTCCAGTCCCGGCGGATGGAAGGTTTCGCTGGGAGACGAGGTGTCCAGAATTGTTGCAAGGATTCTTTCGGGGATTGTTGCAAGGATTGTTTCAGGGATTGTTGCAAGAATCGTTTCAAGGATCGTTTCAAGGGCTGTGCGATCGCCCCACTCCCCGGCAACGCAAACAGCAAAATCGGAGAATAAACAAACAATCCTCGCGCCGGACTCACCAATAATCCCAAAAAACCTTCCGTAAATTGTTTCGCCGTCAATCGGTAAAAGCTTTCCGCAAAGCTCGCCTCCTCCGCGCTCATACTGTTATATCCCGCCACTATCAAGCTTTTCAGACTCAACCCAAAATAATAAACATTCCAACTCGCACTCAACAAAAACGACGGCAGCCCCAGCAGCAGATAAACCGCCTCCCTCCGATACGCCAAAATTGCATAGACAATCGCCGCCACCCCATACACCGAACTCGTCGGACGAATCCCCGGCAACAGCCCACAAAAAAACCCCACCACCAGCAACAGCACTTTTCGCTGAGGCTCAGTCGCCCGATTCGCCTTAAACAACCCCAGCAAAATACTCAGCACCACCAGATTCGCGCTGCCATGCTGCCACAATGCCTGGGAGCTAATCATCCAAGTTGTCGTCGCAAAAGCAAAAATAAAGGTGGTGAGAATGGCGATCGCCCGCTCAAACTTGCAGCGCAGCAGATTGTAGAAAATCACCATAGACCCCGAAGCCACGATCGCCGCCGCCAGCTTCTCAAAAAACACAATCGTCGCCCGATACTCCGGATTCGCCAAACTCAAAATCTCAGCCGGAGCCATTCCCCCCAGCCATCCCGCCACCTGAAGATAACAATAAAACAAGCCATACAGCGGAAAGGTCAAAATCGCCACCCCAATCGGATAGGTGGAACTGAGATGCCCATTGGGAGCCTCGCTCCAGTAGTAAGGCGGCCCCACCCCCGACGGCTGATCCCGATAGAACAAGCTATCGCGAAACGCATCAAAATTCAGACTCTGGCGATCGAGCCAATGAAACCCCAACAGCGTATTCGGCACATTGTCATTAGAAGAGATCGTCTGTCCATTCGCCAAATAGACAAACAAACAGGTCACAAAGATCAATAACCCGATGATCACATCAGGACGCAGGCGACCTCGTCGCATTCGTTCACGCTTCGCCATTCATCATTCGCCATTCAATTCAAGTTCGTTCCCATCATCTCATCATCTCTTCCGCTCATCATCCTTGCAGAATTCCGGTAGAATGGCGATCGTTCCCCCACTAAGGAGCCGTCTATGATTCCGGGAGAGATGCTGATTGAACCAGGCGAGATTGAACTCAACGCAGGTCGCCCCACGCTGCGCTTGAGTGTGGCCAATACGGGCGATCGCCCCATCCAAGTCGGTTCCCACTATCATTTCTACGAGGTCAACACCGCCCTCACCTTCCCCCGCGAAGAAGCCCGAGGGATGCGCCTCAACATCCCCGCAGGCACCGCAGTCCGCTTTGAACCCGGCGACGAACGCGAAGTCGAACTCGTCCCCTACGTCGGCAGCCGCCAAGTCTACGGCTTCAACGCCAAAATCGAAGGCCCCCTCGACCCCAAAACCAAGTCCGAAAAATCCGAAAAATCAGACAAAAGCAAAAAGAAGAAATCAAAGTAAACAGGCACTAAGGCTCGAAAATCAACTAACTTGATATCCCTCCATCCAAGCACCAAAAAAGAACACAACCCCCTCCGCCTCTGGTTTGTCTCTTCGTCTGGTTTGTCTCCGCGTCTCTGCGTCTCTGCGGTTAAAATTCAATCCGTGCGATCAAGACACCCAACCCCAACTTGGAGAATCCCAACAACTAGAAAGGGAGCCACACCCAATGCGGCTCCCTTTCCTATTCAAACGTTTAATTCAAACGAAAGAACTACACTTTCAAAGCAGCCTTAGCCACTTGAACCGCCAGTTCGCCCTTAGCGTACTTAGCTGCATAATCTTCCAAAGACACTTGCTTGATCTTGCTCGCGTTACCCGCCGTACCAAATTGATGGTAGCGATCGGCACACACCTTCTGCATGTACTTGATCGAAGGCTTCAGGAAGTGACGGGGGTCAAATTCCTTGGGATTCTTCGCCAACGCTTCACGGACAGCAGCCGTGATCGCCAGACGGTTGTCAGTGTCGATGTTGATCTTGCGAACACCGCTCTTGATACCCTTTTGGATTTCCTCAACGGGAACGCCGTAGGTTTCAGGGATGGTGCCACCGTACTCGTTGATCAGCGCCAGCAGATCTTCGGGCACAGAAGAAGAACCATGCATCACCAAGTGGGTGTTGGGCAGACGGTTGTGGATTTCTTCGATGCGGCTGATGGCCAGGATTTCACCCGTGGGCTTGCGGGTGAACTTGTAAGCACCGTGGCTGGTGCCGATCGCCACTGCCAGAGCATCTACTTGGGTTTGGGTCACGAAATCAACCGCTTGGTCGGGGTCGGTCAGCAGTTGGGAATGATCCAGCTTGCCTTCAAAGCCGTGACCATCTTCTGCTTCACCCATCCCGGTTTCCAGAGAACCGAGGCAACCCAGTTCGCCTTCAACGCTAACACCCAGAGAGTGAGCCACTTTCACGACTTCGCGGGTGACATCCACGTTGTACTCGTAGCTCGCAGGGGACTTGGCATCAGCTTCCAGAGAACCGTCCATCATGACGCTGGTGAAGCCGTTTTTGATTGCGGAGTAGCAGGTCGAAGGTTCATTGCCGTGATCCTGGTGCATCACGATGGGGATGTGGGGGTAGGTTTCAACCGCAGCCAGGATCAGGTGGCGGAGGAAATTTTCACCAGCGTAGGAACGGGCACCACGGGAGGCTTGCAGAATCACAGGGCTGTCGGTTTCTTCAGCAGCCTGCATGATGGAGCGAATCTGCTCCATATTATTAACGTTGAAAGCCGGGATACCGTAGCCATATTCAGCCGCGTGATCAAGCAGCAGTCGCATTGGCACGAGCGCCATAGGGAAATCCTCCTAATAAGGTGTGATCAGCTAGTTCTTAAACAACAAATGCTTATAACAATCTTAAGATACTTTCACCATCTCAATGAAGTTGTCTTAAGATTTGCAGCCCGGTTTCGCAAAGAGCCGCCCATGAGGGGCAATGCCAAAACCGATCGCCAGCTTAATGTTAAGTATAAATGCTCATGTGACTTTTGTGCGAGAGATTTTGGGGAGTGGGGAGTGGGGAGTGGGGAGTGGGGAGTGGGGAGTGGATGGGTAGATGGGTGGATGGGTGGATGGGTGGATGGGTGGATGGGTGGATGGGTGTAATATTTTGCCTTTCCCCTTTCGCCTTTCCCCTTTCGCCTTTCCCCTTTCGCCTTTCCCCTTTCCCCTTTCGCCTTTTCCCTTCCCCCTTTTCCCTTTCGCCTTTCCCCTTTCGCCTTTCCCCTTCCCCCTTTTCTCTCTGCGTCTCTGCGCCTCTGCGGTTATTAAATATTCCAAGCCCCACCTCTACCTGATCCGATACAAAGAATGGGAAACCGATCGCAATTAATAGCCAATCTTCCGCAATAAATGAATTCCAATCTGGGACTTTTTGAAAATTAATGTTAACCATAGAAATGGAAAACGCTTGACAGCTATGAGAAATCGTAATTTATTAGAAGTTTAGCGATAAGAAAAGCAAAAATATTCTGTTCTCTCAGTTAAGAATTAATTGCAATAACATGCGATGATAAAGCGTGTGATCACCAGGCTTCCTGTCTCATCTTTGAGTGCAGCCAGCCGAGGTTCCTTCACAGAGCCACTTCTAGGGTTCTTTTTAAGGTTGCTTCGCCGCACTTTCGCAAAGCTTCGTTCTGTCGAAGTGCGGGTTATGTCAGCGCCGTTTATACAAGCGCGATTCACACAAGCGTGTTTCTCACAGGTGCATCCTCTGGGGCGCTATGCAAGCGCATGGCGTTACCCCAGTTGCAACAGTATTTAACCAATGGTTTAGGAGAAGATTCCACATGAATAAGATTGCTCGTCGTCAGTTTATCGGAATGGGGGCAGCGGCAGCAGCGATCGCCACTGCTCAGTTTGGCAAATCAGCCAAAGCCCAAACTTCACCAGGGGGCGTGGTCAACCTCTACTCCTCTCGCCACTACGACACCGACAATGCCCTCTACGAAAGCTTCACCCGCGCCACTGGCATCCGGGTCAACCTGATCGAAGCTGAAGCTGATCCCCTGATTGAGCGCATCAAAACCGAGGGAGCCAACAGCCCCGCCGATGTCCTCATCACCGTCGATGCCGGACGACTCTGGCGCGCCGAACAAGAAGGCTTGTTCCAACCGATCGAATCCTCCGTCCTGACCTCAGCAGTACCCGCCAACCTGCGCCACCCCGATGGCCTCTGGTATGGCTTCTCCAAGCGCGCTCGGGTGATCATGTACGACAAGAGCAAGGTCAACCCTGCTGAAATCACCACCTACGAAGCCCTCACCGATCCCAAATGGCGCGGTCAAATCCTCACCCGTTCCTCCACCAATATCTATAGTGTTTCCCTCACCAGTTCCGTCCTGGAAGCCAATGGTTCTGCCACAACGGAAGAGTGGATTCAGGGTCTAGTGGCCAACCTGGCGCGTCAACCTGAAGGCAACGACACCGCCCAAATTCAAGCTTGTGCGGCGGGCGTGGGCAGTCTGGCGATCGCCAACACCTACTACCTCGTCCGGATGATGAAGTCCGACAAACCCGAAGAACGGGCGATCGCCGAAAAACTGGGCGTTGTCTTCCCCAACCAGCGCGATCGGGGCACCCATGTCAACATCAGCGGCGGCGGTGTCCTCAAAAACTCGCCCAACAAAGCCGCAGCCATCAAATTCCTGGAACATATGGTCAGCCCCGAAGCCCAAGAAATCTTCGCCAAAGGCAACAACGAATATCCCGTCATTGCCAATGCCCCCGTTGACCCCATGCTGCAAGCCCTGGGCAACTTCAAAGAAGACCCCGTCAGCGCCACCGTCTATGGTCGCAACAGCCTCGTTTCTCTACAGCTAATGAACCAAGGTGGCTGGGCATAGGGGTTTCAATTTTGGACTTGCGATCGCGAGGCTCCCAGTTCAATAAGTTCAGTAACAGGGGAACTTCGCGATCAAAAAACCCAAGCTTCAACAGATTAAACTCCCACAACAAACCCGATCGCCCCTTAGCAGTAGTTCCTTAGCAAGTAGTTCCTTAGCCAAAATGGTTGTGCAGCCCTCACCGCACAACCATTTCCCTTTGCAAAAAACTGAACCCCCTTCCCCCAAAATACAAACAGAAACTAAGAACCCCTCTGCAATTCCCTCTGCGTCTCTGCGTCTCTGCGGTTAAAATCCCAGCCATCTCCCACAAACTCCTCCCAAGACGATGCCTACTTCTGCACCGTCCCATCCGGCATCAAAGCCCCCTTCAGATTCGCCCCTTCCAAATTCGCCTGATCCAACTTGGCATTACTCAAGTCCGCATCCTTCAAATCCGCCCCCTTGAGATTTGCCTGACTCAAATCCGCATTTCTCAAAAACGCCTGACTCAAATTCGCTCCACTCAAATTCGCCCCAATCAGCTTTGCCGACGACAACCCCGCCCCAGTCAAATTCGCCCCACTCAAATCCGCATTACTAAAAACCACGCTATCTAATAACGCGCCTGTCAAATCTGCCCCCTGCAAATTTGCACCCGTCAAATCAGACTGATTGAGCAACGCTTTTTGTAAATTCGCCTGACTCAAATTCGCCCCCTTCAAGTCACACTTCTCGCACCGCTTACCTTCCAGAAGTTGTTCGCGCGGAGCAGGTTTCGCGCAACTGAACAGAGTCGCACTCATCAGAATAATCAGCATCGTCAACAATGTTTGAAAGCGTTTCATAAGGCACAGAGATTGAATAAGGGAACACAGATGGACACAGATGAATACAGATGAGGGATGGGAAGATGGGGGGATGAGGAGTGGATGGGTGGATGGGTGGATGGGTGAATATGGGGGAAGTTAATGGGAGATCTCTAATTATTCAAGGAGATATCAATGTTCTGTCCAGGATCTCCCTTTCCCCTTTCCCCTTTCCCCTTTCCCCTTCCCTCCATCTGTTGACTCAACAAAATCACCGGCAAAACTCCCACCAACACGATCGCCAATGCGGGAGCCGCTGCTTCAGCTAGCCGCTCATCCGAGGCCAACTGATACACCTGAACCGCTAAGGTATCGAAGTTGAAGGGACGCACAATTAAGGTGGCGGGCAGTTCCTTCATGACATCGACAAAGACGAGGATGGCCGCCGTGAGCAGCCCTCCGCCCATTAGCGGTGCATGAATGCGGAGGAGGGTACGGGTAACCCCGCAGCCCAGCGATCGCGCCGCATCATCCAAATTAGGCTTAATCCGAGCCAGACTGGACTCCACCGTGCCAAAGGAAACGGCTAGGAAGCGCACCAGATAAGCAAAGATCAGCGCCGTGATCGTACCACTAATCAGCAACCCAGTTGAAATCCCGAACAGCGATCGCATCATCGCATCCACCGAATTATCCAACTGCCCCAGCGGCACCAGCACCCCCACCGCAATCACCGCTCCTGGAATCGCATAGCCCAACGCGGAAGTCCTCACCGCCAGATTCATCAGCCCCGAGGGTTGTAGCCGCAGCCCATAGGCCAAAATCAAAGCCAGCACGACTGCGATCGCCGCTGTCACCCCCGACAAAACCAGACTATTCTGGGCAAGCTGCCAAAAGCGATCGCTAAAATTTTTCGTGATATCGGTTACGGCCATTTGCAACAGCAACAGCGCAGGCAACCCAAAGCCCAACAGAATCGGCATAATGCACACGAAACTGGCTAGATAACGTCGCCAACCCTGAAGCGCATAGGGCGATCGCACTTTCCGTCCCCCCAACTGGTAATAGCGAATTTGCCGCCGCGACTGCTGCTCCAAAACCAACAGCACCAGCACAAAAACCAGCAAAAACGCCGAAAGCTGAAGCGCTGCAATCCGTTCCCCCATTGTGAACCAGGTGCGATAAATCCCCACCGTAAAGGTATCCACGGCAAAATACTGCACCGTGCCAAAGTCATTCAGCGTTTCCATTAGCACCAACGCCAGCCCTGCCGCGATCGCCGGACGCGCCAACGGCAACGCCACCCGCCAAAAACTAAGCCAGGGACTACACCCCAGCGATCGACTCGCTTCCACCATCGAGGCCGACAGTTCCAAAAAGGCATTGCGCGCCAGCAAATAAATGTAAGGATACAAAACGAGACTGAGAATGGCGATTGCCCCCGGCAGCGATCGAATCGGCGGAAACCAATAGTCCTGCACGCTCGTCCAGCCAAACCACCCCCGAATCAGCGATTGCACCGGCCCATAAAACTCCAAAAATTCTGTATACACATAGGCCAAAATATAGGCCGGAGCCGCCAACGGCAGCAGCAACATCCACTGCAAAACCCGCCGTCCGGGAAACTCACACATCGTCACCAACCAAGCCGTACTCACCCCCAAAGCCAAACTCCCAATCCCCACACCCCCCATCAGCAGTAAAGAATTGACGCTATAGCGCAGCAACACCGTCTGCGCCAAATGCACCCAAATCTCACTGGCATTGGTCAACACGCTGCTAAACACAATCAAAATCGGAGCCATCATCAGGAGTGCGATCGCCAATACGCCGAAAGTCCAGCCCTGAAGCCGGAAGTATCGCCGTGGGGAGGTTTGGGTGTTCATGGGTGGGGAAGGGGGAAGGGGGAAAGGGGAAGGGCGAAAGGGGAAAGGGGAAAGGCGAAAGGGGGGATCTGGGAGGTGGATGAAGACTTTTGACGGTGGAGGCGGATCGGTGTGGATTTTTGGGGAGTTGATTTCTGTCGGTACTTAAACTATCGATATTTAAAAGAACAGATTTCTATAGCGATAAACATTGATCGACAGCGATCAACATTGATTAACACTGATGATCAACGCTGACGGGAAAGGTGACAAAATCAAAGCTCAATCTACAGTTACATTCACAAGTTACATTCACAATTTGCATTCACAAGGTGCATTCATTGTCCTCCCCTTTCCCCTTTTCCCTTTCCCCTTTCCCCCTCCTCTCCAATCTAATGCGAAAGAATTGCAGTAATATTGAAGCACGTTATGCCAGTGTTATGCCAGATCCTAATTCTTCAATGCCAACCTCCATTCTTGATCTGCAAGCCGTGACGCGGCAGTTTCAGGCGGCTGATGCCCCAGCGGTGGCAGCGGTCAGCTTGAGCCTGAAACAGGGCGATTTATTAGCGCTGCTGGGGCCTTCGGGCTGTGGCAAGACCACCTTGCTCCGGTTGATTGCTGGGTTTGAACAGCCCCAGTCGGGCACCATTGCGATCGCCCAACAACCCGTCGCCGGGTCAGGTCAGTGGGTGCCCCCTGAAAAACGCGGCATTGGTATGGTGTTTCAAGATTACGCCCTGTTCCCCCATCTCACGGTGGCGCAAAACATCGCCTTTGGGCTGCACAAACGCCAAAAAGCCAGCCAAAAGCCCACCCAATGGATTCAGCAGCGGGTCGAAGAAACCCTCCATCTGGTTGGCTTGTCCCAGCTAGAATCTCGATATCCTCACCAACTCTCTGGCGGACAGCAGCAGCGAGTCGCCCTCGCCCGTGCCCTCGCCCCCTACCCGCTCCTCGTCCTCCTCGATGAACCGTTGAGCAACTTAGATGTCCAGGTGCGCCTCCGCCTCCGTCAAGAACTCCGCACCATCCTCAAAGCCGCTGGCACCTCCGCCATTCTCGTCACCCATGACCAGGAAGAAGCCCTCTCCATCGCCGATCGCGTCGCCGTCATGCGCCAAGGTCACATCGAACAAGAAGGCACCCCCGAAGCCCTCTATGCCCACCCCACCTCCCCCTTCGTCGCAGAGTTCGTCGCCCAAGCCAACCTCCTCCCCGCCCAGCGATCGGGCAACCACTGGCAAACCGATCTCGGCGCACTCCCCCTCCACCAGGTTAACGCCCCCCCAGCCGCCGCAACCCTGACCGTCATGGTTCGTCAGGAGGATCTGCGTCTGCAACCGGATTCAACCAGTCCGTTTGTGATTTGCGATCGCCAATTCCTAGGCCGAGAATACCGCTACAGCCTCACCAGCCCTACCGGCAAAACCTGGGTCGCCCGCACAGGGCTAGACACAAACCTGGCGATCGGAACTGCGGTCAAAGTGGCGATCGTCGCTCAACCCCTCAACACCTTCGCAACCCCCTAGCATCACTATTCAAACGTCCAATTACACGGCCTTTCCGATCCATAAAACCGCAGAGACGCAGAGACGCAGAGACAAACCCATTCCCTACTCCCCACTCCCCACTCCCTACTCCCTACGCCCCCTCTCAAGAATGCATCTGAGCCTGTAAATCCTGCAATCGCTTGGGTTCAGCCGCTAGTACATAGACCGTGGTGCCCAGATCGGTAGAGATGACGCTGAGATATTGCGTTTCGTTTTGCTTGGAGACTTCGTAGACTTTGCGTCCGGCTTCTTCCAGGTCATCGCGCAGGCGCACTGCGTAGCCCTCGGATTCAAGCTGCTGCTCTAGGGTTTGGGCGGCGATGCGAAAATTGCTGCCGTCGCTGATTTGATGGCAGGTTTCTAGGCCAAAGCACCCGGATTGGCTGCCGGAGAGATGGGGAAAGTTGCTGAAGGCGGAGGGGGGAGTGGCGGAGGGTTGGGGGCTGGGACTAGGGCTGGGAGTGGGAGTGGGAGTGGCGATCGCAGTTGGACTTGGAGTGGTCGCAGGTGGAGTGGGGGCGATCGCAGGAGATGCCGCTGGAGCAGGTGCAGTGACCGGGGGCGGAGCCGCAACCCGAGGCGGAACAGGCGGCACCAAAGGCGATGCCTGCACCAAAACTTTAGGTGTTGGAGAAACAGTGGGTGTCGCTTTCGGAGAAGGCGGAGTGGGAGAAGGTTTCGGCGGAACCGTTTGCAAAGGCAACTGGGTGATAGGAATCGCGTCCGTTTCAGGCTGATTCTGCTGTTGAGCCACCTCAGTTGGATTTTTGGGTATCGGAATCAACAGGAGCAGCACATGCAACCCTACTGACAGCAACAAGGCTGGCCGGATGAGCCACCGCAAAGACTTCAAGTTTTTTGGGGAAGAGGGCTGAGACAATAGCTTGGCTGATCCTTATCGATCCAAATAGTTGCAAATCATTCTTATTTGAAGAATACACTACTTTGGTGGAAAGGCGAAAGGGGAAGGGAAAGGGGAAAGGCGAAAGGGGAAAGGCGAAAGGGGAAAGGCGAAAGGGGAAAGGCGAAAGGCGAAAGGGGAAAGGCGAAAGGGGAAAGGCGAAAGGGGAAAGGCGAAAGGGGAAAGGGGGATATTAGGTTATTTCGAGGAGTTTTTTGTGGAAGATCAGGGCAAATCCTTTTGAATTCGTAACCAGGTTAATTTCCAAGATTGATTCTATGTCATCCCTTTCGCCCTTCGCCCTTCGCCCTTCGCCACCCCCCATTCCCCACTCCCTACTCCCTACTCCCTACTCCCCACTCCCTCCCACTCCGGCTCATACCAATTCTGCCGATAAATCAGTTCAAGTTCAGAACCGACTTCAGAAAAGTAGTCCATTTGGTTGGCTTGGAAAGAAACCAAAATGCGGAAAATCAGCAGCGCCAAAATGGCAATGATCATTCCAGCCGCAGTGGTGATCAGGGCTTCCCCGATTCCGGCGGCAGCTTTGGAAGCGCTCTCGGCAGAACCGCCGCCGCCAATGTTGAGGTTGGAGAAGGTGGCGATCAAACCCGTGACCGTTCCCAGGAGTCCCAGAAGTGGAGCAACGGCGATCACGGTTTCTAGGAGTTTGTCCCCTTTTCGCATTTGGATAAATTCTTTGTCAGCAGCGGCTTCCATCGCTAAATGAAAGGTTTCAGGGCTGGGGTGACGGAGTTGCAGTGGAGCCACCAGAAAGCGCCCGATCGGGGAGTCGGTGGCATGTTGGGCGATCGCCCTCGCCTCCTCCAAATTATCCTTGGCCGCCTCCAGGACATCATGGACAATCCGCTGTTCCTGACTCAGCAGACGATACCAAAACCAGGCGCGTTCAAACCCACAGGCTAGGGTCGCCACCGAAAATCCCATCATAGGAATCATCGTCGGGCCACCTGCAATCACTAAATCAAGCAAGTTGGACATAGAACTGGGAAGTTGGTCTTCTAGATCACCATCTTCCTATTCATATCATGGGGATGTCCGTTCACAGATTACTCGGTATTGCAAAATTCAGCTTACCCTGCACAGGCCAGTCTAATCGGCTTCGCTTGAGAGTTTTCGCCCCCTAAATCCCCCAACTTTGGGGGACTTTGAATTCAACGAATCTTCCGAGATCGATCCTTGGTGAATTCCATAAAACTCCTTGAAGGCACCTCGAAGGCTCGGCTCCCCAAAGTTGGGGCGGGGGGGCGAAAACCCCATTGCGAAGCCAGTTAGACCTCTAGGTTTAGCGCCCCCTAAATCCCCCAACTTTGGGGGACTTTGAATTCAACGAATCTTCTGGGGTGAGTTCATAACAGCAATTCCAAATTCGGAATGTATCAAGAGATACTGACGAATTTGCAATGATCGGCATCCATGCTTTCACGGTCTAAATTGAAATCTTTGATCATCA
>JALOOP010000571.1 GCA_025454315.1 Oculatellaceae cyanobacterium Prado106 | reverse complement strand
ATCATAAGAGTCAATAAGTTGATTACTCTATTGACCTTACGGCAGTCGGTGCATCGCATTGACTGCCTTTTTCTACAGAACTAGTCCAAACTCAAGTTAACACCCTGCAACAGGGACAGCGCGCAGTCAATGGTCTGGTGCTGTCGGTGGCTTGGCATCCGCAGTCCTTTCCCGGCAATCCTTTTCCCAACAATGCGACAAAACTCTGGGGCGGCGCGGTGAATTGGCGGACGGCGATCGCCTACGATGCCATGCAGGCGATTCTGCAAGGGTTACGTCAGGACAGCAGCCGCGCGGGTCTACAAAAAGCATTGTCTAGCCAGGGATTTGCAGCACAGGGAGCCTCGGGAGAGATTCGGTTTTTGCCCTCGGGCGATCGCGAAGCCCCCACGGTGCTGGTACGGGTAGCGCCAGGAACGGGATCGGGAACCGGATATGACTTTGTGCCACTGAGTCCCTAAGTCTCAATCGAGGTTCGTCCCACCCGTCATGGAAAAAGCCTTCCAGAGTTTCACAGTCCGTGAAATCCCCAAAAGGCTTTTTCTCAACCTGAATTTTCGATGGCCATTAATTCGGCGAACTGTCCTTAGCCCTGAAGTCAAATGGGATGAGCAGTCAAATTGAACCAGAAATCAAATTGAACAAAGGTGTGAATCGCTGGGAGATGGCAAAGGGGCGATCGCCAATCCACCCCCAACTCCCCACTCCCCACTCCCTCCCTAACCTGACTGCTGATGCCGTTGCATATTCAACGACTCAGCCGGGAGACAAAGCAGGTTGTCGCCGTGATTGCGGATGAGGTTGCGCTGTCGCAGTTTGCCCATCAGACGGGTGACGGTGACGCGAGTGGAGCCGATCGCACTGCCGATTTGGGCATGGGTCAAACTCCAGGGGAGGCAGTAGCCGCCCTCGCAAGGTTCACCGAACTCTTCGATCAGCAGGGTCAGGAAACCCAAGAGGCGATCGATGGTGCGGCGTTGGCCGAGGGTACTGAGCCAGAGGAGTTTGCGCTGATGCTGGTAGCGGAAGGCATCCAGGACTTCGCGGCGGAAGTGGGGCCAGTTGTCCAGGTCATGCCAGTAGAGCCAGATGACCGAGGTTTGGTCAACATGGGCAAAACTTTGGAGACTGAAGGGCGACTGCGCCACAATTTCAAAGGGTTGACCTGCGCCGACAAATCCCAGGAAGGCTTCTTCCGAGTTTATGCGGGGGGCGCGGGTGCTGTTTGTCGTGGCGGTGACCTGAGCTTCACCGACTAAGCGAACTGCGCCGCGTTGGACGAGATAGAGCAACCCCGCACGGGCGGGAATGCGCTCATCTTTGTTAAACGTGCGACAGCGGTAATGTTCCTGAGCCCAATCCAGGATTCGTTGCCAGGTCAGGAAGGGGCGGGAGTTTTCGGGTTGGGATGATACTGAGTACATAGAAGGGAGCCATAGAAATCAGTTGAGACCGGGGGAAATTCTGAACTGAGGGTTAAGAGATCGAACGATAAGCCTGTTTCAATACCCGAGTGTCTGAATCACATCGGAGTGTAGAAATAGCTTAACTTTGTATTTTTTTTATAGAGTAGAGAGAATCTACGGAAACATCTATTTCTGGTGCCATTTCCTAACACCTTTTTTATCATTACCTCGGTTCTGCTTCACTTTAGCTTCAAAGAAGACGTATATTTTTTGCATTTCAATCATCAGTAAGGTCTTTTTTTGTAGATGCGCTGGACGATTTTTTCGTGAATTTACTGAATTTTTTAGACGAACCTCTAACATTGCGCGATCGGGTGGCTCATTGGATACAGGGGGCGATCGCCCTTCAAGTGCAAACGAGTCTACGAGAAATCCAGGATTGTCCGACTACAAAAGCCGTTCAGCCCAGTCTGGAACCCATCCCTTCTATCCGAGAAATCCCGGTCAACTTCGTCAAAAAAGAGACGGGAGTTTTCTACGTGTCTGCGATCGCCTTTCGACTTGCCAAACAGTGGCAAAAAAGTGCGGCTGAAATTGCTCAATCGCTTATAGAAAGCATTGTCCAGTTGCATCCCGCTAATAATTCTAAAGCCAAAGTTCATTCCTTTGCAGCGGTTGGGCAAAACTTTATCCCAACTGCGAATTTGCAAGGTTGGATTTTTTTTGAAGTGACGAATCAAGGACTCGCCCAATGGCTACAAGATCGAATTTGCTATGTTCACGAAATAGATAAGTTCAGCTCCAGCGAGGTCAATCTTGAGCAAAATCCGCAAAAACCTCTCCGTATTTCTACGGGATCGGTGGGTAGGGGCAGTAATTTCACGGAGCCAAAAAATCCTACCCGTAATTCTACGGAGATGTTTGAAGCACAATTTCTTCATGCCCGGTGTTGCTCGATTCTTCGCCTGGGGATGCAGGAAAATCTAATTCAGTTCGATCGCACCCTTTTGCCTAATCCCCAGAGCAATGACTTGAGCCAGCCCTTGAGTCATGACTTGAGCCAGCCCTTGAGCCAACCCTTGAGCGATCCCTTAATCAGTCCCTGCGAATTTCGCATCACTGGGCCACAGCCACTGCCCTGGCTTACCGAGCAAGGCTCACTCCGGCTTCAGCACCCTGCCGAAAAGCGTCTAGTTTCCCAGCTTTGTACAGCCTGGGATCAAATCGCTCAGGCTGATTTTGAGTTAAGTCCAGAACAATCTTGGAAATTGATTCGGGGGACGATTCCAGCGTTCCAGTGTTTCTACGCAGAGTGCCCGATCTTTGGGGAAGAACGTAGAAGAGAGGAGGCGATCGCACAAATCCGTCTGGGGCTAGTCGCACTGACTCGGGATCTGCTGCACTATCTTCTAGAACACCCGCTCTATATTATCGCGCCTACGGAATTATAGGGAGCCGCGAAGGCGATGTGTCGCAAAATGTCACAGCTTTGCAACATTTTCTTCAAGGTAGTGACACAACTGGCTAACCTGTGCTAATTTAGTGGACGTGTGAGGAGCGAACCAGCAAGAGCGCCGAGACGAAACACGGTCAGTCGTCGGCGCTCTTTCTGATTTTAAAGAGATTTTTGGCGGGGATTAGGGGCAAAGCAGGGGAAAGGGGAAAGGGAAAGGGGGAAAGGGGTGGTCATAGATTCCTTCACTGACTATCAAGGCTAAATCAACTAAATCAACTATGAAGAACAGGGAAATTCTCCTTAATTCCCCCAAAGGTTGATCCAATGTCCCCCCTTTCCCCCTTCCCCTTTCCCCCTTCCCCCTCCGCTCCCCTACTCCCCCCTCCCCACTCCCTACTCCCCCCTCCCCCCATAGCTTCTGACCACCCGACCCGCGCCGCGCAACTGCTGGGCATAGGTGTGACTGACGGGATCGGTGGTGTCGGTGAGGGAGTCGATGCCGATGCCGTTGCGACCTTGGGCTTTGCCGGAACTGTGGATGTAGTAGCCGTCGCCGAGATGCAGAGCGACATGGGTGGCTTTTTCGGGAGTGCCAAAGAAAATCAGGTCACCGATCGCCAACTCTTCCAGTGCGATCGCCTCCACAAAAGCTTCTTGCTGATAGGCATCCCGAGGCGCCCGCCACGGTAAACGCCGTTTGAACCAATCCTGAGCAGTCATAGTTGGGGCCGACGGTGCCGCCCCAGAGATAGTAGTTGGGTTGGGTCATGGCGGCTTGGGCAAAGCGAATGACCTGGGGAATGCGATCGCCAATTTCCTGGGGAGAGAGGGCGATCGCTTCGTAGGGAGCTTCCGCTTCTGCCAGCAAATCCAAGTCCTCCAACGGCAGCCATCCCGGATAATCATCCTCACAGAGGCGCACCTGAATGGCTTGCCCGGTGATTCTGCCATTCTGCTCAGTCGGCAGCGGCAAAAACTTTAGCTGTCGCCCAGCCACCGCCTGCGTCGCCAGATCTTTGATCTCAGGAGAATCGTAGAGGTTGAGATTCCCCAGACACTGATATTCCGGGAAGTGGCCAGCGTCGAAGGTGGACTGGAGTTGGGGGAGGGTGAGCATGGGGGGAAGGGGAAGGGGGAAAGGCGAAAGGGGAAAGGGGAAAGGGGAAAGGAGCGTAGATGAGGGTGTTGAGGATTTCGTACAGCCTCTCTAAAGCTGAGGGGTTTTGTACGATTGATTCCGGGTTGGGGTCTTTCTACTACTCTGTCTTATCGATGTCATGGCCAAAGTTTTCGCCCCCTGAATTTCTGAGAGGGAGACTTTAGGATTCCTGAAGGATTCCTGGACTTATCCTCGACCCTTTCTGGAAGATTTGGCCTGAAAGGGGC
>JALOOP010000570.1 GCA_025454315.1 Oculatellaceae cyanobacterium Prado106 | reverse complement strand
AAAAAGGGGACAAAAAAATGCCAAAATGGAGGATTGGGGTGCTCCCCTGAACTTTACTCTACACTGGAGGTCACAACCGATGGTTGTGCAAATTTCTGATCGGGCTTACGAAACTCAGACCCAGGCGATCGCAGGTCAACTCCTCTCGGCGACCCGAGAAAACCGCTCTTTCTTGGCGCAGATGCGTGACCAGATGCGCTGGGATGATAAACTTTTGGGCTGGGCGATGAGCAACCCTGGCCTGCGGGTGCAGTTGTTTCGCTTCATTGACTGTCTGCCTGCGCTTCATAGTAAAGCAGAGATTGCCCATCATATGCAAGAGTATCTGGGGGATGCCACGGTTGAACTGCCCAGTGCGCTTAAGGGAATGCTCAATTTTGCTAACCCAGACTCCCTACCAGGACAGGTCGCGGCCACGACGGTGTCCACGGCAGTGGAAACCCTAGCGCATAAATATATTGCCGGTGAAAATATCCAGCAGGTGATCAAAACGCTGGAACAACTGCGAAAAGACAAAATGACCTTCACTGTGGATCTCTTAGGGGAAGCGGTGATTACCGAAGTTGAGGCACAGTCCTATCTCGATCGCTACCTGGAAATGATGCAACAGTTGACGGAAGCGGCAAAGCGCTGGTCAACGGTGGAGATTCTCGATCGTGCAAGCGAGGAGACACTATCTAGAGTACAGGTTTCGGTCAAACTCACCGCGTTCTATTCCCAGTTCGATCCATTGGATGCGATCGGCAGTCAGGCACGGGTCAGTGAACGTATCCGCACCTTGCTCCGACGCGCCGCAGAATTGGGGGCAGCGGTTCACTTTGACATGGAGCAATATGCTTACAAAGATCTGACGATCGCCATTCTCAAACAAATCCTGATGGAAGACGAGTTCCGCACCAGAACGGACATTGGCGTGACTCTGCAAGCCTATCTGCGAGACAGTCAGGCGGATCTCAAAGGGTTAATCGACTGGGCTAAACAACGGGGCAATCCCATCACGATTCGTCTGGTCAAAGGTGCCTACTGGGATCAGGAAACCATCAAAGCGGCTCAACGAGATTGGCCGCAGCCTGTCTTTTCCCACAAGGCTTCTACCGATGCCAACTTTGAACAAATGACAAGGTTACTGTTGGAAAATCACGAGTATTTGTATGCGGCGATCGGCAGTCATAACGTGCGCTCCCAAGCCTATGCGATCGCCATTGCCCAAGAGCTCAAAATTCCGCCCCGCCGCATTGAGTTACAAGTTCTGTACGGCATGGCTGACAAGTTAGCCAAAGCATTGGTTGGGCAGGGCTATCGGGTACGAGTTTACTGTCCCTACGGCGACTTGATTCCCGGTATGGCCTATCTGATTCGGCGACTCTTGGAAAATACGGCCAACAGTTCATTCCTGCGTCAAAACCTGGAAGAACGCCCCATTGAGGAGCTACTAGCGGCTCCAGAACTTCAGCCGCAAGACCAGGTACAGCCCTCGACAAATGGTCATGGGGTTGCATCTCAGAACGGTTTAGGGAACGCTTTTGTGAATGCAGCGGATACGGATTATGCTGTGGGCGGAGAACGCGATCGCGCCCAAACCGCCTTCCAAACTGTCCGGCAAAACCTGGGCAAAACCTACCTGCCGATCGTCAATGGTGAACCCGTCAACACCGTGGACTCCATTGATTCTGTCAACCCTTCTAATCCTACTGAGGTGATTGGTCGAGTCGGGTTGTTGGGTGTTGACCAGGCCGAGCAGGCGATCCAAGCCGCCAAAGCCGCCTTCCCCGGATGGCGCAACACCCCGCCCCAAGCCCGAGCCGCCATTCTTCACCGTGCTGCCGATCTAATGGAGCAACGTCGTGCCGAGCTATCAGCCTGGATGGTTCTCGAAACTGGAAAGGCACTAGGACAGGCCGATCCAGAAGTGTCTGAGGCGATCGACTTTTGCCGTTACTATGCCGATGAAATGGAGCGGCTCGATCAAGGCTATGCCTACGATTTTCCCGGTGAAACCAATCGCTATCACTATCAGCCCCTAGGCATTGTCGTCGTCATTTCCCCCTGGAATTTCCCCCTGGCCATTCCCACGGGCATGACCGTCGCGGCTCTGGTCGCGGGCAACTGCACCCTGCTCAAACCCGCCGAAACCTCCTCGGTGATCGCGGCCAAACTTGCCGAAATTCTCCTGGAAGCAGGACTGCCCAAAGGCGTGTTCCAGTACGTTCCTGGAAAAGGCTCAACGGTGGGTGCTCACATGGTGAAGCATCCCCTGGTCAACATGATTACCTTCACCGGATCTCAAGAAGTTGGCTGTCGCATCTATGCCGATGCTGCGATTCTGCAACCCGGGCAAAAGCATCTGAAGCGCGTGGTGGCTGAGATGGGCGGCAAAAATGCGGTGATTGTCGATGAAAGCGCCGATTTGGATCAGGCGGTTCAAGGCGTGGTCTATTCGGCCTTTGGCTACAGCGGTCAAAAATGCTCGGCCTGTTCGCGGGTGATTGTCCTGGATAGCATCTATGATGCCTTTGTTAAACGGTTGGTGGAAGCTACGCGATCGCTCAACATTGGCGCTGCCGAACTGCCCAGCACCCAGGTCGGCCCCGTCATCGATGCGGCTGCCCAAAACCGCATCCTAGCCTACATCGAAAAGGGCAAAACCGAAGCCCAACTTGCCCTGGAAATGCTCGCCCCCAGCCCCGGCTACTTCGTCGGCCCGACCATTTTCACCGAGGTGCCCTCCACCGCCAAGATCGCTCAGGAAGAGATCTTTGGCCCCGTGCTGGCGGTGATTCGGGCGAAGGACTTTGATGCGGCGATCGCCATAGCCAACGGCACCGACTATGCCCTCACGGGCGGACTCTACTCCCGCACCCCCTCCCACATCGATCGCGCCAAAACCGAATTCGAGGTGGGCAATCTCTATATCAACCGAGGGATTACTGGGGCGATCGTCGCCCGTCAACCCTTTGGCGGCTTCAAGCTCTCCGGCGTCGGCTCCAAGGCGGGCGGCCCCGACTATCTGCTGCAATTCCTGGAACCGCGCGCCATTACAGAAAACATTCAGCGCCAAGGATTTGCCCCGATCGAGGGAGCAGAATAGCGGGACGGAACGGCGGCAGGTAGCGCTAACCTGCCGCCGTCCTGCCCCGGCATAACCAGTACTTCCACAATGTTAAAACCAACTTTAAACTCGCAGCAGGGATTGGACAGAGCAGGGTTTCGAGTGGGCGCGATCGCAGCACTACTTATTGCTGTGGCATCGCCCTTCTTAGGAAGCCAATGCTTCGAGATCTAGAACAGTATCCACATTTGTTTGCCCAGCATCCCATTCTTCAGGGATTAGCAGGTGATTGGCAAGCATATCAAAGTCAAGTTCCTAGAATATATAAAGCTGACGATCTCGACCGCGAGATTTCTCCACAAAATGTATTCCAAGTTTTAGAAGCTGATTCTAGCCAACAGGTAGTCATTGAAGCAGCTAAAGCCGGACTAAGCTATGTTATTCAAGGACCTCCCGGTACTGGGAAGAGTCAAACAATTGTTAATATCATAGCTGAGTTGGTTGCCTGGTTGACTGACAAAAGTTGGGTTTGACAACTCAAATTTCTTGCCAGGACTGTGTTCAAAGGATTCACTCAGGCGCATAGACAAAGGTTTGAATCTG
>JALOOP010000003.1 GCA_025454315.1 Oculatellaceae cyanobacterium Prado106 | reverse complement strand
GCTCGACAGGTTGCGCTGTTGGAGGATTTTGTCGAACGGGAAATGGGACAGCCGTTTCAACTGGTGTTTGTGGTAGGACAGGTTGAGGAAATTCGGCGAGAACCGTAAGGTGACTCTCCAGCCTTGTTCCTCAATTGGTTTTCTGAGATGTCTTGGTGAAGACTGCTGTGGAGGCTCCGCTGAAGAATCATAGAATGCTAGGCTCTTCCAAAGTTAGGGGCAACAATCCAACATGATAGCCACTACAGGGGTATGTGTAGTGGCTGCGCCGCAACACAAGAATTCATCTCTATTGCCTTGACAAATAAAGTGAAGGCGTTGTGGGAAGTGCGAAGCATCTCCCACAACGCCTTCACTTTATTTGTCGCATTCTCTTTTCTTGCCGAGGCAATAGATTAAGCAACAGCGAAGTAAAAGATGCCTCCCCTAAAATTTCCGGGTTCTGTCGTTATGGTCTAGAAAATGACTAGATAAACTTCAAAGCGCATGGGATAGCGAAGTTGTGATCTCTCCTTTGACGGTTGAAGTGAGTTAAACGCTGAATTCCCTTAAACTCTGACCCTATTTTATTCATGTTCGTTCCCTTTCACAGTCTTTATCTCTACTGACCTTTATCTCTACTGACCTTTATCTCTACTGACCTTTATCTCTACTGACCTTTATCTCTACTGATTATGATTCACGATCAATCGCGTGTGGCTCTGTTTCTCCGGTATGTAGGCGGAGGAGGGGCAGAGACAGCCATGGTCTATTTAGCTCGGGGATTTGCTGAGCAGGGGCTCAAGGTAGACTTTATTCTCTGTCAGGCGACGGGTACACACCTTTGGAAAATTCCGGCAGATGTAAGAATTATTAATCTCAACAGTAACAACCATGTTGCAACCTTGAAAGCCTTAGTGGATTATCTACGAAAAGAGCGTCCTGCGGTTTTGCTTTCGGCGCTGCACTTTAATAATGAACTGGCTATTTTGGCCAAGCATTGGGCCAGGGTTCCTACTCGGGTCGTAGTGTGTGAGCAGAATACTCTGTCCCAGCGATCGCGCCACGAAACCCGTCTCAGCAAGCGGCTCACGCCCTGGATTGCCAAACTGGCCTATCCCAGAGCCGATGCGGTCGTTGCTGTCTCCCACGGCGTTGCCCAGGATTTGCACCAGGTATTGGGACTGCCCCTCTCTGAAATAGATGTCATTTACAATCCGGGTGTAACCCCTGAAATTGCCAGCAAAGCCCAGGAACCCTTGGAGCATCCCTGGTTTGCCGCCGGAGAACCGCCCGTCATTCTGGGTGTAGGCAAGCTAGAGATGCAAAAGGACTTTCCAACCCTGCTCCAGGCGTTTGCCCAGGTGCGCGCCCAGCGGCCTGTACGGTTGGTGATTCTGGGTTGGGGGCCAGAGGCGGAGCAGCGTAGGCTAGAGGCATTGATTGAGGAGCTTGGGATTGGAGCCGATGTGCAGTTGGCGGGTTATGTCAACAATCCTTATGCCTACATGGCGCGCTCTGCCCTGTTTGTGCTGTCGTCCCGGTGGGAGGGCTTGCCCTTTGTGCTGGTGGAAGCGATGGCTGTGGGTCTGCCCGTGGTGTCTACGAACTGTGAAAGTGGCCCTGCTGAAATTCTCGATCACGGTCAATATGGCACTTTGGTTCCCGTGGGGGACGCACAGGCAATGGCACGGGCGATCGCTCAAGTCCTAGACGGCAAAACCCCTCCCGTCAAGGCTGGCTGGTTGGAACAGTTTTCTTTGGGGGCGATCGTGCAACAGTATCTTCAGGTCGCGCAAGTGACACCGGGGTAGGATCGTAAACTTTTGTTTTCTAACCGAAAATATACGGATTCTCCCTGTAACTGAAGTAAAGGAATGACACAGGGTTCCAAAAAATCGATCTCAGCACCCTCGATTTGCGTTCAGCCCATCTGCATCAAATAGCCAACCTCAACCTATATAGAACCTATATCGCGATCCAGTTTAATTTTTGAAATGTTTTATGGAAAGAGAGGTTCTTCTTCCATAAACATTTCGGATCGCTATAAACAAGATATGAACCTGAAGATCAATGTCACTGAAATAAGCCCAAGCCCTCGGCAAACCGCCCCCTAAATCCCCCAACTTTGGGGGACTTTGAAGGTTCGGCTCCCCCAAAGTTGGGGGTTGGGGGGCGGCTCGGATCGTTATTCAGTGACATTGACCTGAAGATGCCTTCTCCTCTCGGCTCATGCAGGTTCTGCTTTGCTCATGCATTCTACTGGTGTTCTGGGTATGATTCGATACTTTTCAAAATTCCTGTACATTCTAGGAGAACGGCGATCGCGCCTCCTGGTTGCCGTTCTGCTATTTCTGCTGACCTCCTTTTTAGATACCTTTGGGATTGGATTGGTGGGGCCTTTTATGGTGTTGGCCACTGATCCAGGGGCGATCGTCCATAGCTCTTTTCTACAATGGCTTTATAATCACTCAGGGTTAGCTAGCCCCGTTCAGTTCATTGGGTTATTTGGATTAGGAATTGTATTGATTTTCTACATCAAATCCTATTTAACGTTTTATGTTCAAAAATATATTCTGCATTTCACCTACAGTCAGCAAGGATTCCTCAGCCAGAAATTATTGCACGCCTATCTATCTGCGCCCTATACCTTTCATCTCAACTGTAATACTTCGCTGTTGATTCAGAACATTACGCTGGAAGTTCGAGGATTTGCTAATGGCATTATGCTGCCCATTCTCAATTCGGCGGCATATCTGATCATCAGTTTTTCACTGGCTATTTTATTAGCAAAAACTAGCCTACTGGCAACTTCAAGCATTTTGATCATGCTGGTGATTCCGTTTAGTCTGTATCAGCGGTATCGATATCAACTCGCGAAGTGGGGCAAACAAGGCTCCCAGGCCAACCTTGAGATTTTGCGAACCATTAACCATAGTTTAGGAGGGTTCAAAGAAACGCGCATCATTGGCTGTGAAGCCTATTTTGAAGAGAAGATGGATCACTATGTTCGTCAATTTGAGCATACAGTGGCCGAGTCTCAAGTCTTCAAGCTGCTCCCCCGCCTCCTTATTGAAGCGGTGTTGATCACTTTTTTAGTCGGGCTTGCAGCAGTTTTCCTATTGTCCAATCAAGATCCTCAAAAGCTCACCTCGATTCTCGGGGTGTTTGCAATGGCCTCCATTCGCCTCATTCCAGCCATCAGCCAGTTAACCAATGCGATCGGCTCTTTGCGTCAAAATAGCTATGCCCTGAATAAACTGTATGCTGATTTGAAGGAATTAGAAACCTTTAGCCAGTCCTCCGATCGCCAACTCCAGATCAGCGCCAGTAAAACAACAGAACAACCCATTAATTTTTCCAATCGAATTGTGCTCGATCAGGTGAGCTATTCTTATCCAGGTCATGCAGAAGCGGTGCTAAAGGATATTTCGCTGTCGATTCATAAAGGGGAGGCGATCGCTCTCATTGGTCGTTCTGGAGCAGGCAAGACCACGTTAGTAGACATTATCCTAGGATTGCTGACACCGACTCAAGGTGATATTCAGGTTGATGGCACCTCCATCTATCCTCATCTTCGGTCTTGGCAAAACAGTATCGGCTATATTCCCCAATCCATCTATTTGATGGACGATACCCTTCTCCGCAACATTGCCTTTGGCGTTCCCGATTCACGCATTGATTACGATCGAGTTGAACGCGCTCTAAAATCTGCCCAACTAACCGAACTCATCGCCGACCTCCCCCAGGGATTAGCAACCGTCATTGGTGAACGCGGCATCCGCCTCTCGGGCGGTCAGCGTCAGCGCGTTGGCATTGCCAGGGCACTCTACCATGAGCGAGAAATTCTCGTCTTAGACGAAGCCACCGCAGCCCTCGATCACGAAACCGAGAAACTCGTCAACGATGCGATCCAATCCCTCAGCGGCACCAAAACCCTAATCATCATTGCCCATCGTCTCACCACCATCGAACATTGCGATCGCGTTTACCTCCTCGAAAAAGGTCGGCTGGTCAGGTCAGGGAGCTATGACGAAGTGGTCAAGGTTGCGGGGTAAGGGTGTTCATTCCCCTATCATTCCATCATCAATTATGACGGCTAAAACTTATCGCCAATTCTCACGGTGGCTCTATACGTTCAGACTGGTTCGATCTTGGAATGATGCGATCGCTCATCATCTCAGAAATTTACCCTTCAATTCAGAAATTTTGGGTGCGCCTAAAGGGGTCTATCTTTCTACCCGAGATTGGTTTCAGGGTTTAGCAAAACCAACCGACGCTAGCTATCGGGAGGTTGGGCAACATTTACCCCTGCCTCGACCTCTACCTAAGTCATTGGAATCTAGCTTGCATTGGAAATTTCGGCGCGTTTATGAGCAGAACCAAAAGTCGCCTCCTCTCTTTGTCGCTCAAGTTCCCCAGGGACGAGTGTGGAATGATAGTGCTGTGATTGCGCCAGATGATCGACTTTTAGGAGATGTATCTTTTGAGTTTGGCAAGAACCCCGATGAACTCACTATTTTTAGGAAATGGAAGCTTCGTCCTGCTTATTCCATTCAAGGAACAGTGGCATTATTAACCGTTCCGGGTGGGTTGAATTATTATCATTGGATGTGTGATCTGCTGCCGCGTCTGGAGTTGATTCGGCGGAGTGGGGTTGAGTGGAAGGCGATCGATCGCTTCATCGTCAACAGTACTAGGCTGCCTTTTCAGCAGCAGACTTTGGCGCACTTAGGAATTCCGCTTGAAAAGGTCATTGAAAGTGAACAAGTTCCCCACATTAAGGCCGATCGGCTGCTAGTGCCTTCATTGTTTAAGGAACCCAATGCCTTCGCTTGTGACTTTCTAAGAAGCACATTTTTGACCCAAGAGATGCGTTCTAAAACAGGTGCAGAGCGCATCTATGTGACACGCGCAGGGGCACGATACCGACATCTCTTAAATGAAGCAGAGGTGATTCACCATTTGACTCAACGAGGATTTCAGGTGCTTCAGCTAGAGTCCATGACCGTTGCTGAGCAGGTGACGGCCTTTGCCCATGCGAAATGGATTGTTGCGCCTCATGGTGCCAGTTTAACGAATCTTGCGTTTTGCCAACCTGGCACAAAACTCGTGGAATTATTTTCACCCAACTATGTCAATATCTGTTTCTGGATGATGAGTCATGCGGTCAATATCGATTATGCCTACGTAATTGGAGAGGGAAAACGACCGCCTGAATTCGTTTATCGTCCGGTTCCTACCCCCTATCGTGACAATATGACCATTCCTGTGAACGCTCTTTTGAAGATCCTAGACAACTTAGAATAGGGAAACCATTATGGTTCAGATAAAGCCCCAAGCACTACACTCATCTATCCGGTTAGAGGAAGCCCTCTCACTTGAACCCTCGCTCGAATTATCACTCGAACTATCACTCGAACAACTGGCTGCCCAAATCGAAGGACAACTCGCAATGGAGCCAACCGTCCTCGATTGCGCCGTTTACCTTCGAGAAAAAGTGGATGCAACCGGATCTCAGCCCGAATTATTAGCCTATGTGGTGCCAGATAGCGGTTTTTCAAAGGAGCGATCGCAATCCCACCTCCCCAAACTCCCTGTAAGATTATCCTTTATTCTCATCGCAACCCTCCCCTTAACAGAAGATGGACAGGTCGATCGACTCGCCTTAAGTCAACTGGCCGTTTTAGACGATGACTTAGTAAAACGCTGGGAAGATCAGCTTCATCAACAGGAGGCGATCGCTCAAGCGGCGGTCGAAATCGAAGACTATGCCGAGTTCCGAATGCCGCTCCATCTGGCCGATGTGATTCCCGGATGGCAAGCAGGAGAATCGATAGAGTCGGCGGTTGTTCATGCGCCAGAGTGTCCTGCTGAGAATCATTTCGGATCACCTGCGATCAGTCATGGTGAACCCTTAGAAATTGCCCCTGAAACGCCGCTAACCCTGCCCGAGATACTTCAACAGGCGGCGCGATCGCCCCACCAGGGCATCACCTATCTGCAAGCCGATGGTTCGGCTGTCTTTGAATCCTATGGGACGTTATTAGAAAGGGCTGAGCGAATTCTGGCGGGTTTGCGGCAGAAGGGATTAAAACCACAAGATAAAGTTATTTTTCAGTTAGAACAGAATTCAGATTTCATTGCGGCATTATGGGGTTGTTTAATGGGCGGGTTTGTTCCCGTTCCCGTCTCGATCGCGCCCACTTACATTGAAGCAAATGGAGTTGTACAGAAGCTGCATCATGCTTGGCAAATGCTGGAGCAACCGCTGATTTTAGCCGGGAGAAAGTTAGCGACAGCCGTGCAGTCGGCGGCAGGTTTGCTGGGGTTGGAGCGATGGGAGGTAGCGATCGTAGAGGATTTGCAGACCCACGATCCTGATCACCATTGGCATCTGAGCCAGCCTGATGATTTGGCGATGTTACTGTTAACCTCTGGCAGTACTGGCAAACCCAAAGGCGTGATGCTGAGCCATCGAAATATCATCAGTCGCTCCGTGGCCTCAGCCAAGCTCAATCAATTCTCTGCAACAGAGATTACCTTGAACTGGATGCCGCTCGATCACGTTGCCGGATTAATCTATTTCCATTTGCGCGATGTGTATCTAGCGTGTCAACAAATCCATGCTCCGATTGATTTGGTATTGCAATCGCCTTTGCGTTGGCTAGACTGGCTGGAGCGGTATCAGGTCACGGTCACGTTTGCTCCCAATTTTGCCTATGGCTTGGTCAATGAACAGTTGGCAAAAGATACAAGTCAGCGAGATTTGTCCTCCGTTCGCTTCTTCTTGAATGGCGGTGAGGCGATCGCGACTCGTACCGCTCGTCATTTTCTTCAGCTTCTGGCTCCTCACGGCGTGCAGCCTACAGCGATGCACCCTGCTTGGGGCATGTCAGAAACTTCGTCGGGGGTGACCTATGGCGATCGCTTTCGGCTGGAAACCACCCGTGACGAAGATCCTTTCGTGGAAGTGGGCAGACCCCTCCCAGGATTTTCCTTACGAATTGTGGATGAGCATCAGCAGGTGGTCTCCGAAGGCGTTGCGGGACGGCTGCAAGTAAAAGGGGCAACGGTCACGAGTGGCTATTATCAAAACCCAAAAGCGAATCAAGAATCGTTTACAGAAGACGGATGGTTTAGTACAGGCGATTTGGCTTACTTGAAGGATGGACGGTTGACGATCACCGGACGAGAAAAAGATATCATTATTATCCATGGGGCAAATTACTATAGCCATGAGATCGAAACGGCTGTGGAAGAACTCGCAGGGGTTGAGGTGTCTTATACGGCGGCTTGTGCAGTGCGTTCCCGTGAAGGGGGCGATCGCCTTGCCATCTTCTTCCACTCCTCGAACCATCAGCCTGATCGACTCCGAACCCTGCTCAAGGAAATCCGGCAGCAGGTCGTACAGAAAATTGGGATCAATCCAACCTATTTAATCCCTGTTGAGCAGGAGGCGATTCCTAAAACAGCGATCGGCAAAATTCAGCGATCGCAACTGAAAGCCAGCTTTGAAGCAGGAGATTTCAACAGCGTTTTGAAAACGGTCGATTGCATCAGCCACAATACCAATACGCTCCCCGATTGGTTTTACCAAAAGGTTTGGCAACGAAAAGCCGCAGCGCTTTTGATGCCAACTCCTGTGAGTCTACATCCGCTTCTCTTTTGTGACTTACCGACGCTGTGTGAAACCTTTCCTCAACCCTATACTCGGATCGAGGCAGGATCAGAGTTCCTAAAACTGGCCGCTAATCATTATCAAATTGATCCCAATAACGCAACTCACTATCATCAACTGTTTGCCGATTGGGTATCTCCATCCATTCGTCAAATTGTTTATCTTTGGGGGTATGGTGACTGCGATCGCCCCATCTCTCCTCCAAATTTACACCCCGATGAACATCCTGGTGAACATCCTGGTGAACATCCAGATTTACAGTCTGATTTACAGACCTGTAGCCGCCTCATCTCTCTCATTCAAGCCCTCGCAGATCATCCCCACCCTACGCGGCTCCTTGTCGTTGCCCATCACAGTCAACAGGTCACCGAAACCGATACCGTCAACCCTAACCAAGCCCTGCTGTTAGGCATCCTTAAAGCAGCCTCCCAGGAAATGCCCTGGCTGGACTGTCGTCACCTGGATATTCCCCATGAGATGGGCTGGGAGAAAAAGATTCTGCAAGAAATGCAGGTGATTCCTGAAGAACGCGAAGTCGCCTATCGTCAGGGTCAACGGTGGATTCCCAGATTGAGGAAGGCCGACTTTCAGTCTGAGTCTCTGCAAGATTTACCGTTTAAGTCGGGAGGGCTGTATCTCATCAGCGGCGGATTGGGTGGTATTGGTGTCACAATAGCTCAATATCTGCTGCAAAACTATTCCATTAAATTATTGCTGATTGGACGGACTCCCTTACCTCCCTCAGACACCTGGGATCAATTACTTCAGGAGCAAGATTCTACTACGGAGCGTCTTCGAGCCTATCGATCGCTGATAGAATCAACCGATTCAGACAGAGTTTGCTACGAAGCGGTGGATATTAGCGATGACGATCGCCTCCAACAAATCGTGAAGCGTCTAGAAACCGATTGGCAATGCTTCCTGGAAGGTATTTTGCACTGTGCAGGGATTTATCAGGAACAGACGCTTGTGGATACCACTGCTGAAAGTTTTGCTCAAATTCTGCAACCGAAAGTGTCAGGAGCTTGGGCACTGCATCGATTGCTGAAGGGGCGATCGGGGCGTTTGTTTGTGCATTTTTCATCTCTCACCAGTTTCTTTGGAGGGGCGATGATTGGAGGCTATGCGGCGGCGAATGCGTTCTTGGATCACTTTGTCCACTATCAACGGCAGCAGGGCATTCAAAGTCACTGTCTCAGTTGGAGTTTGTGGAATGAAACGGGAATAAGCCGAGGAACGCTAGCGAAAGAGGCTCTACGTGCGCGTGGATACGAAACGATGACGGCTGAGCAAGGCGTATACTCTTTGCTGGCTGGCTTACGTCTAACGACTCCCCATTTGCTGGTAGGATTAAATGCTCAAAATCGCTTGGTGCGACGCTACCTGAATCAGCCATCCTATGCCTTGCAGCAGTTGGCCGCCTACTATAGTCCGGCTCATCAAACAGGTCTGGTTCATCGAACAGCAGATCCGATCGCCCCTCAACTTGAAGCTTTGGAGATGGGCGATCGCTTTCAAACTCCCACCACCTGCCAGTTTCAACAGGTCACTGCAACAGCAGAGAATCGCCAACAACTCCTGACGCTGGGCAAACAATCTGTTTCACCTTCCATTGAACCGCGCACCCCGCTAGAAAAGCAGATTGCAGCAATTTGGCAGGAGATCTTAAATGTTCCGAACCCTGGCATTTACGATAATTTCTTTGAATTGGGCGGTAGTTCTTTGCTGGGAGTGCGACTCTTGTCACAATTAGAACAAGCCTTTGGTCTTGCTCTCCCTCCCACTTGTCTTTTTACCGCACCCACGATCGCAGGACTCGTCGTCCAAATCACATCGGCACAACCGCAGACTGCGATGCCCCATTCCCCAGTGTTTTTGCTTAAGGCTGGGGGCGATCGTCTTCCCTTCTTTTGGATTCCGGGTGGAGGGGCGGTCGATGTGGATTTTCTGATGTACGCGCCGCTCCTGCAAGCTTTAAGTCCGGATCAACCGGTGTATGGGTTAGAAGCGCGTCGGGTGAATGAGAGGGGCGATCGCTACAAAACGGTAGAGGCAATGGCCGCTGATTATGTTCAAGATATCCAGGCGATTCAACCGCAAGGGCCTTATCTATTGGGCGGAGAATGTGTTGGGGGTATTCTGGGTGTTGAAATTGCTCGATGTCTTCAGGATCAGGGTGAACAAGTTGCTCTTTTAGTTCTGTTGGACAGCGGTGTGCCTCAGCAGGGAACCTATTTGCGGTACCGAATTCGCAAGGCTTTCAAGAATCTGAGCCGAAGGGCAGAGCATCATCGACAGCGGTTTTTCCAGTTTGGATTCTGGAAAAAATCCTTGTATTACTGGAATCAAATCACTCATAAAGTCCGGAAAGATACTTTGATTCAAGAGCCTTCACCCAAGATTGATTCTCTGGAAGCTGAGCAAGCGAAAATTCTGCGAACTCGTCTTCGCTATGATCCCCAGGAAAAAGAACATCGAGCGGCCCTCTTGTTTCGTCATCAAGTCCGTCCCTACCCCGGACGAGTGACGCTGCTGATCAACGAAGCGCGATATCACGAGCGCTACGATCAAAAAGCAGGCCCCGAATGGACGAATCATCGATATCCTCAAGATCCCAGCCTTGGATGGCAGCACATTGCCGCTGAAGGCGTGGAAATCCATGTGATTCCCGGCAACCACGACACCTATATCCGTGAGGAGGTTCAGTCCGCTGCACAGGTCTTAGATGCTTGTTTAGGTCAGGCGATCGCCTGACTCAGTAACTCCTAGAGTCTAAAGGTTCATGCAATTGGAATGAGATTTGTAAAAACAGACGGATATCAAATCTGGGAGATTGAAGAGAACACTACCTGGAATTCAATTTAAATTCACCCCGGAATCAATCTCATCCTATTCCTGAACAATCCTATTCCTGGATATCTATTGCTGGATAAATATAGACGCTATGTTCAATTCCTTAGACTCGAAACCAAGCGTATTTTTCTACTGTTGCCCTCCCGGTCTTCCCAACTCTAAAACAACCGTTTATCAACATCAACTGGTTTGTTTAGCCGAAGGACTTCAGGCACTCGGCATTCCGTTTTATAGCGATCGCCCCTTCTGGAAAACCGCTCCGCATTCCGACGGTTATTTATTCACCCATCACCCTGATGTCACGCCAGATGATTGCGATATTGTGGTGCTGCATACGGCATGGTTTACCGCCGATCGCCCCATGCCTGAGAAGCTATTTCATCCTCAGCGTCGCTATAGAACCGTTTACATTGAAAGCGAAGCAGATGCTAGACATGGATGGCAATCAGAGTTTCGAGCCTTTGATTTGATTCTACGAACCCATTACAATAGCCGCTTTCAATATCCCAAAAATTTTCACCCTTGGGCATTTGGCCTATCCAACCGAATGCTACAGGAACTCGAAAACCTCCCCGATTTCTCGGACCGTCGACAGGCTTTACTAGTCAATTTTCGATTAGGGCATCCGATTCGGAAGGCGATCCAAACCCAATTTCTCCCGCTGATTCAGGCAACCCTTCCCATTGATGAGTCTGTCGATAGCACCGCCGTATCGCCCACGGATGAGTACGCCTATCTACACTGGGTACAGACCGATCGCCGCCATTACCCCAACTACTACCAACGACTTCGGGAAACAGCCGCTTGTGCCTGCTTTGGCGGATTACTAATTAATCCCTGGCCGCTAGATGCGTTTGGCCCATCCAAATGGGAAGACCGTTTGCTGAATAAGATCCTCACGATCGCCAGTCCAACACCCAGACGAATCATGAATTGGGAAAGTTGGCGGCTGTGGGAGGCGATGGCAGCAGGCTGTATCGCGTTCCATGTGGATTTTGAGAAATACGGTGTGGGTTTACCGGTGATGCCGGTAAACTGGACGCACTATATCGGGGTTGATCTCGATGATATGCAGGCCGCCGCCGATCGCCTCGCCGCTGAACCCCAGTTGCTGAGCCAGATTTCAGCCGCAGGGCGAGCCTGGGCGATTCAACATTATAGTCCGGTGCCGACTGCTCTACGCTTCTTGGAAACGGTTCAAGCCACTCCGGCTCCGACTCCTTCGCAATCGTTGGAGACAGTTGCATGAACGCCATTGTTATCATCGAAACCCATGGGGGTGGTCATCATTTGATGTATCTGCGAGTCATCAGCAAAATTCTCCTGGAATCGGGCTACTCTGTGCTGGTCTTTTATCCGGAGCCTGAGCAGGTGATGGGATGGATGGCGATCGCCTGTCCTGAGAGCCTGCATCGCTTCAAAGTCTTGCCTGCTGTAGAGCCTCGCACCCTACGACCTCGTTTTGGAAAACTGCCGCAACCGCTCCAGGTGCTGGCACGATGGCAGGCCGCAGCCCAGATGGCCAAGATAGCTCGTAAAGTTTTGGGGCAGTCACCGGAGTTATTTTTATTCAACTGGCTCGATGATTTGTTCAGTGCTTATTTGCCCCATGCGCTGATCGATCGCCTCTTCCCCTATCCTTGGGCAGGCTTATGTTTCCAACCGCGATGGCAGCGGGAACGGGGATGGTTGGATCACCATGAAGCCCTCAATGCACGGCACTGCCGGGGCTGTGGTGTCCTGGATATGGACATGGCTCAACAACTGCAACAGCGCGTCCGCACACCCGTTCTATCGTTTCCGGATTTCACCGATGAAACGGCACCCGATCCAAACTTTGCCTGGGTCGAGCAGATCCGAGAGCAAGCCCAGGGCAGAAAGATTGTCGCGCTGCTGGGTTCATTACATCGTCGCAAAGGCTTGTTGACTTGCATTGATGTGGCACTGCGATCGCCATCTGAACCTTATTTCTTTGTGTTTGCAGGCAAACTTTCTCCCTACACTTTATCAGCAAACGATCAGGCACATATTCGGGCGATCGCCGCTAACCCGCCAGCCAACTGCTTTTTCCGGTTGGAACCTATTCCCGACGAACCTCAGTTCAATGCCCTGGTGAATGCCAGCGATATTTTGTTTGCGGCCTATGAAGATTTTCCCTACAGCAGCAATCTGTTAACCAAAGCCGCTGTATTTCAAAAGCCCGTAATTGTGAGCGAAGGATTTTGTTTGGGAGAACGAGTCCAGCAGTTTTCTTTAGGAGTGGCGATCGCCGGACAGGGCACCGAAAAAGTCGATCGCTGTATGGCAGCACTTCACACGCTCTGCCAGGAGCCTGCTTTACCCCATAACTTCGCAGAATACCACCAACGCCACTCGATCGCACAACTGCACCTCGCCCTTCAGGAGATGTTGTCCCATGTCTAATGCTTTGCAACGCGGCCATCTGCATCGAGATGATTCGATTGACGGCGATCGTTTGACTGGGCTGGATCTTGTTCGGGGCATTGCGGCCTTTGCTGTTGTCATTTTACATGCCGATGAAGGGATGCGTCTTGCTCCAATAGGATGGACTGTGATGCTTAACCTGGCGGCTTTTGCCGTTCCCTTTTTCCTTGCAGCCTCATTTTATTTAACCGTTGGGAAATGGGTAAACCGTCCGACTGCACCCAATTGGCGATCGCGTTGTCTACGATTGGTGATTCCCTATGCAATTTGGAGTGGTATTTATTTAAGCCAAGATATTCTAAGAGCGCTCTTGAAGCATCAACCTGAGCAACTGGTTCGTCTGCTAGCGCAACTGCCCGCGATTGTTTTCTTAGGGCAGGCTGGGTTTCATCTCTATTTCATTCCTTTACTGTTGACTGGAACGGGCTGCATTGCTGTTCTGGTACCGTGGCTGAAACAGCGATGGTCAGTGTCTAAAAGGATTGGGTTTGTGATAGCCAGTTTGATTCTCTACCAAATTTACCGAAGCGTTGTCTATCCGGATGCAGTCAGCCTATTGCAGGATGGAGATTCAGGTTTATTGATCCTCGTTTCGGTTTTGGGGTATGCCGTTCGATGTCTGCCCTATATTGCGATCGCCTTTCTCCTCAACCATACTTCGATTCGTTCATATTTCAATAACTTCTGTCGTAAAAATATCATCTTTCTATCCCTTCTTTTCATCCTTCTGGTTTTTATTCAGGTGCCCCACTCCATTCAAGCGGTTCGAGAGTTAAGCCTGGGTTACTCTGCTGTTTTTCTAGCTCTTGGGTTGTCTGCCGTGATTCCAACTCAGCCTTGGATCAGAAGCTTGGGGGATTGCTCGTTTGGGATTTATTTAATGCATTTGCTCGGGGTGGAACTGCTGTGGAGTCTGTTGACGCGCTTGGGGTTGCCATCTGGGATCTTCCCGCTGTGGCTGCCGTTGGGGGTTGCCCTGATTGGGTTTGGGGTCAGTTGGGGGATAACGGCGATCGCCCTCCGTCAGCCCAGGATATCGAAACTGATGTTTGGAGTGGCAGGCTCATGAAACCTTTATTGTTGAGTACGAATGATATTGAAGGGGGCGCGGCGCGGGCTGCGTATCGATTGCACCAAAGTTTGCGAGGAATCCAGGTTCCGTCTCAGATGCTGGTGCAGAATAAGGACAGCGGCGATGCCAGCGTCAAGGTGCAACGATCCATTCTGGCAAAAGTCGGAGAGCGACTTAATCATTTGCCGCTCAAGGTTTATCCCGATCGCGATCGCGTCAACTTCTCGCCGCAATGGTTTCCTGATACCCTGGCTCACAAGGTCGCTCAAATGAATCCAGATGTGATTAACCTACACTGGGTTTGTAATGGGTATCTGCAAATTGAAACGCTGGCCAAATTTCGTCAACCCTTGGTGTGGACGCTGCATGATATGTGGCCTTTTACAGGGGGATGTCACTATGGGGAGGGGTGCGATCGCTATATGCAAGCCTGCGGTACCTGTCCCAGTCTCAAAAGCCAGGGAAACTGGGATGCCTCTCATTGGATTTGGCAACGGAAGGCTGCTGTTTATTCTAAGTTGAATTTGACGGTGGTTGCGCCTAGTCAGTGGATGGCGGACTGTGCCCAAAAGAGTTCTCTATTCAACGGTATCCGGGTCGAGGTGATTCCTCATGGTTTAGACACCATGGTGTACAAACCGATTGATTCGCGGTGGGCGCGTCAGCTTCTCAATTTACCCACCGATAAACAACTCATTCTATTTGGTGCAGGGTCTAATGCAATTGGTGAACCTCGAAAGGGACTAGCCTTGCTCCAGGCGGCGCTGAAGCAGTTGACAGGATGGGGCGATCGCGTCGAACTGGTGATTTTTGGGGGAGCGACTCCTGAAAAGGCGATCGACTTTGGCTTGAAGACCCATTATTTAGGACGCTTTTATGATGATTTACCGCTAGTGCTGAGTTATTCCGCAGCAGATGTGATGATCGTGCCTTCGCTACAGGAGGCATTTGGTCAAACGGCCTCTGAGTCGTTGGCCTGCGGTACGCCTGTAGTGGCGTTTGGGGCAACAGGACTGAAGGATATTATTGCTCATGAACAAGAGGGGTATTTAGCAAAGCCTTTTTCGGTTGAGGATTTAGCCCAAGGAATTGCGTGGGTGCTGGCAGACAGCGATCGGCATCATCAACTCCGAATGAACGCTCGGGCAAAAGCTGAACAAGAATTCACGCTCCTGTTGCAAGCCCAGCGTTATTCTGCGTTGTTTGATGAATTATCCACGACCTTAAAGTAACGTGTCCGGCGATTCTTAGGGTTGTGTGTCACGGACAGTCATGGTAGCATTCTCCTGATTGATGAACAGGGTGAAACTTTAGAACTGAGTCTACCCATAAAAAGCGGTTCTAACCTGACTGTGCCCCATCAACACCCCTAAGAATTCTAATGTTGAATATTTCTCAAGTTTCTACAGATCTTTCCGGATCTGTGAGTCGTTCTGCTGTGAATCAAAAAGCGATTGCCCACTCCATTCCTTCAAGCGTCATCCAATCGGGCGATCGGCTTTTCTCTCCACTCCTCCCCTTTTCATCTCGTCAGCGATTCTCTTCCCATTCTTCCTCCGCTCACATGCTGATTCCCTACCCTCTGCAATGGGTGGTGGTGGCTGACTCTTCTGCTCTGGTATGGCGCACTCCAGCACAGCCCACCCCTCGTCGAATGGCAGCTTCTCCAAAAGCGGTGCCACCATTTGCAGCGCGATCGCTCCCTCCCTCTGCCGATATTCCCCTCCCTGCCAATGCCAACATTGCCAACGCAAAAGACTACGGTGCTAAAGGAGATGGCATCACGGATGATACAAAGGCTATTCAACGGGCGTTAAATGCCAACCGCTACCTTTATTTGCCGCGTGGAACCTATTTAGTCAGCAATACGCTCACGACTGACCCTAAACGCATTATTATTCAGGGTGAAAGTCAGACGGAGACTGTGATTCGCCTCAAGGACAATGCCCCTGGATTTACCAATGTCGCGGTGCCCAAGCCTTTAATCACCACGTTTGAAGGCACCAGCACGGGGCAAGCGTTCCAGAATCGTATCCAGAATTTAACGGTGGATGTGGGAACGGGAAATGCGGGGGCGATCGGTATCCGGTTGACCAATAATAATCAGGGTGGTGTGGAAGATGTGACGATTCGCTCCAGCGATCCGGGTCGTCGAGGAAGAACGGGACTGGCCTTGACCAAACAGTGGCCGGGGCCGGGGCTAATTAAAAACGTCACCATTGAAGGCTTCAATTTTGGCATCCGAGTCGCCAATCCCGAGTATAGCTACGTGTTTGAAAACATTGTCCTCCAACATCAACTGAAAGCCGGGATTGATAACATCGCTAATATTCTCAGCATTCGCCAACTGACGAGCATTAACCAGGTTCCGGCGATTCAAAATACGGGAGATGACCGGAGTGTGGTGATGGTGTTGGATAGCAATTTAACGGGAGGTTCTAGCTCAGAGTCGGCGATCGCCAACCAAACCGGAACCCTTTATGCCCGCAACATTACAACCTCTGGCTACCGTTCTGCAATTTCCAATGGTAGGACGGTCATCCCTGGAACTCGGGTTCAGGAGTATGTTTCTAAAAACGGCTCCAGTTTATTTTCTGCTAATCCTTCTTCTTTGAATTTACCCATTCAAGAGACACCTCTAGCAGATTACGGAGCGGCCAGTGACTGGGTCAGCGTCAGCCAGTTTGGAGCCAATGGCAATGATCAACGGGATGATACCGCAGCGATTCAACGGGCGCTAAGTTCGGGTAAATCCACAGTCTATTTTCCCCGAGGAAACTATATCGTCAGCGACACTCTGCGAGTGGATGATTCCGTGAGCGTCATCAATGGGATGTATTCGACGTTCAACATTGCCGATCCACTCCAGAGTCATGCGCGATCGGTTTTTCGATTTCAACAGAGCCAAAATCATACGGTCACCCTGGAAAAATTCTGGGGGAATTATGGGGGTAGTCGATTTTATTGGGTTGAACATGCTTCGGCAGGTACGGTTGTGTTGCGAAACTTTACCGTTGGTTCGGGTAAAGCCTATCGCAATACTGGATTTGGCCGTCTGTTTGTGGAGGATGTTTCGGCTGGAGATTGGGTGTTCGATCGCCAATCAGTCTGGATTCGCCAAATCAATCCTGAAAATCCGACCACCAAGATCACCAACACAGGCGGCACAGTCTGGATCATGGGACTGAAAACGGAAAAGGAAGGCACGGTACTGGAAACGCGCAATGGCGGCAGAACTGAGATTCTAGGCGGCCTCATTTACCCCGCTAGCGGCGGCAACCGAATTCCGAAGGGGCAAGCAGCTTTTATCAATCTAGACTCCCAATTGTCGATCGCGGGGGTGGGTGAATCGCGATCGCTAACGATTGGCAGCTACGATGAGATTGTCAGAGAAACACAGAAGGGAATTGTGAAACGACTGAGGCCCAATGATCTGCCTCGTCGCGATCAGGGTTTCCTGATTCCGCTCTTTCGATAAGCTGTGTAAACATTCTAGTCAGTCAATCCCGATCGCCCCAGAATAAAGTGAAAGATATAGAACAATAGGTATTGTGGAGCGATTTTAGAAGCGTTCTAGATTCATTCTGGAACGCTTCTAGCAACAGGTCGTCTGTAGCTCCATCCAAGCATCCGTGAATGAGAATCAGCACCCTCTTCAAACACGGGAGATTCGGTTTTTTCATTCTTTAAATCTTAGATTGCGATGATGCTTATCCTTCGTTCTACTCGGCGACGGAAACGGTTCTGTTGCCCCATCATGCCGTTGTCCTTAGCCCTGCTCATGGCTGTCACCCCTGCGATGGCTGCAATCCCACCCGCCTCCCCCGATGCACCTGCTGCGACTGCTCCTGATGCGGGCTATACCCTAGATTCGGGCGATCGCATTCATATTGATATTTTCCGCATTCCGCAATACAGCGGTGATTTTCAGGTGTTGGTGAATGGTACCGTGAATCTACCTGTCGTCGGTGGGTTGTCAGTGCGGGGAATGACTTTGGAACAAGTGGAAGCGGCAGTTCTTTACGCTTACCGCGAAGTTTTAAACGAACCGACCATTACCGTCAGTTTGATGGCTGCGCGATCGCTCCAGGTCGGGATCGCAGGCGAAATCAGCAAACCTGGCTCCTACAGCCTCTCCATGGAAAGCGCCCAGTTTCCTAATTTAACGCACCTGCTCGAACTGGCGGGTGGAGTTACCCAAGTTGCAGATTTAGGGAAAATTGAAATTCGTCGTCCCCGGCGATCGGGAGGCGATGAAATTATCCATGTGGATTTGTGGCAACTGGTGCGCGGCGGCAACATTCAGTCTGATATTGCGCTGCGAGATGGGGATTCAATCCTGGTACCTACCATGACACAAGCCGATGTCGCAGCCTCCGCCGAATTGGCCAATGCCAGCTTTGCGGCCAATCGCGATCGCCCCATTAACATCGCCATCGGTGGCGAAGTCTATCGCCCCGGCTCCTATACCGTCGCAGGCGGCACCGCCCAAACGGGAATCGCTGGAGAATCAGGACAGGGCGGCAGTGGCGGCACAGCGCCCACTCTCACCCGCGCTATTCAAGTTGCAGGTGGCATTAAACCCTTTGCCGATTTACAGCGAGTCCAGGTGCGCCGCACCACCCGCAGCGGCACTGAACAAATTCTGGAAGCGAACCTATTAGAACTGCTCAAAACCGCTGATATTCGCCAGGATCTAACGTTGCAAGAGGGCGATCGCATTATTATCCCCACCGCAACTGAAATGACCCTGGCTGAGGCTTCTCAGACGGGTTCTGCCAGCTTTGCCCCCGACAAAATCCGCATCAACATCGTGGGCGAAGTCGAAAATCCAGGCACCGTAGAATTGCCCCCCAATACCCCGCTCAATCAAGGACTTTTATCCGCAGGCGGGTTCACCAACCGCGCCCGCCGAGGCAATGTCCAACTGATTCGCCTCAATGCCAATGGCACTGTCACCCAGCAAGATCTCCCCATAGACTTTGCGGCCAATGTCAATGACCAAAGCAATCCCCTATTACAAAACAACGATGTCATTGTTGTCCGGCGATCGGGCGCGGCGAACCTTTCCGATACCCTGAATACGACTCTTGCGCCCTTGGGGAGTTTTCTCTCGATTTTAGGATTTCCCGTTCGTCTCCTGAATATCTTTCGTTAGGGTTTTTCCGATATGAAAACTGATTACTATGCGTCTTCCCTCTCTTACCGACCTCTCGCTGAGGCTGGCGATGACGGCAGTTTGAATTTCGGTCAAATTTTAGCGGCGCTGCACCGCAAGCTTTTATTGATTGGGGGGGTGACGGTGCTGGTGGCGACGGCGACGGCCTACAAGGCTTTTACGGCTATTCCTGTGTACAAGGCTCAGTTTGAAATTTTGACACAGCCTGTCACCGCAGAATCCCAGGTGATTTCTACGTTGCCGGATACTTTGAGCAGTAAGGATCAGCAGGACAACGGAATTGACAGCACAAAACTGAAAGTTCTCACCAGTCCTACGGTTCTGCAACCGATCGTCGATCGCCTCCAAACTCGCTATCCGCAGATCACCTATGGCAGACTGGTGAAGCATCTGGAACTGAGTGCCAGTAAGTCTAATCGGAATGTGTTGCTGGTGTCCTATGAAAGTGGTGATTCGGAGCAGGTTCAAACGATTCTAGAAACCATTTCTCAGGCTTATTTGGATTACAGCTTAGAATCACGACAGGGCGATATTCGCCAGGGAATTACGTTTGTTCGCGAGCAGTTGCCTTTGTTGCGCGATCGCGTTGAACAACTCCAGCAACAGCTTCAGAATCTGCGTCGCCGCAACGCCATTGTTGATCCGGCAGCCAAAGGAGAACAACTCACGGGACAGGTCAATACCTTTTCGCAGCAACAGTTAGAAGTGGAAGTGCAGTTGAAACAGCTTCGGGCAGTCGCAGCCCAACTCCAGACTCAATCGGGAGAATCAGCCACTTCCTCAGCCCTAGACAGCGCGCCCCGCTATCAGGCTCTTAAAAATCAACTGCTAGCCCTCGACAGCCAAAGAGCCGAAACCTCGGCATTGTTTTTGCCGAAGAGTCCGGATATGCGACTTCTAGATAAACAGCGCCAGAGTTTGGTCGCCCTGTTGGAGGAAGAAACAGAAAATGTCCAGGCTCAGCTCAATACTCAAATTCAAGAATTGGAAGAACGCGATCGCGCCCTTCAAGAAACCCTGTCTTCCCTGAATGGCAACATCAATCAATTGTCCGGCATCTCCCGTGAGTACGACACCATTCAAAGCGAGTTGCAAATTGCCATCGAAAATTTGAATCAGTTCCTCACCAAACAGGCATCTCTAGAGATTGAAGCAGCTCAGCGAGAAATTCCCTGGCAACTGCTCACGCCACCCAGCCAACCCCAGGTGTCCACTGCCAGTATTGAACGGAATGTTGTGCTGGGTATCCTACTGGGATTGGTGCTGGGAATTGCGCTGGTTCTACTGCTAGACAAACTGAGCAAAACGATCCACAGCACTCAGGAATTGAAGCGAATTACGCCATTACCTTTGCTGGGTGTGATTCCCCATAGCGATCGCCTATCCCGGTCGGATCAACCGGACGAGTTGGCGACTTTGCTGATGCGATCGCCGACCGATCACCCACCCACCAAAGCCTATACCGCGATTTCTTTCGTTGAAGCCTTGCGATCGCTCTCCACCAACATTCGCCTCCTCAATCCCAATGCCCCGATTCGGGCGCTAGTCGTCAGTTCTGCTGTGTCGGGTGAAGGGAAATCGACGGTTGCTCTGGGTTTAGCTCAGGCTACGGCAGCGATGGGGCGACGGGTGTTGCTCGTGGATGCGGATTTGCGTCATCCCCAAGTTCACCACTTGGCACAAGTCTCGAATCAGCAGGGATTAACCCATGTGATTGTTGGCGATATTACTTTGGATGAGGCGGTGCAGCGATCGCCCCTCTCCAACAATCTCTTTGTGTTAACCGCAGGCGCAGTTCCGCCTGATGCCACTCAATTCCTGGCTTCTCCCAAAATGCAAGCGCTCCTCGAACAAAGCCTTGATCAGTTTGATCTGATCATTTATGATACACCGCCTTTGCTGGGCTTTGCCGATGCCTCGTTGATGACAGCATACGCAAATGGTTTATTACTAGTGACAGGATTAGGGAAACTGAAATCCACACTCCTAGAACAGGCATTAGAGCAACTTCAAGTAACAGGGATATCAGTGCTAGGACTGGTGGCGACAGGCTCCAAAGACCTGCACACCAATGCTCAGGAAGTTTATCCCAGTTATTACCCCCAGCCCACCCATCCGCTCCTAGCTTCACAGTCTTCTCCTGGAACTAAGGAGGGGCACTCGTCCAACAACATTATTGATCTACAAAAAATCAAAAAGCCCTAATCGCTCTTCTGTAGGGATCACCATGAGTTCTACAATAGACCCCATTGCCCATCCTGTTTCAGATTCCAAAGTGAGACAATGCTCACGGATTGCGTTTTTTCTCTATTCATTCGATGGTGGTGGCGCAGAACGAGTCATCCTCCATCTGGCAATGAACTTTGCTCAGAAAGGATTCACAGTCGATGTAATCTTGATTAAAGCGAAAGGAGCCTACTTATCCCAGGTTCCGTCTACGGTGCGAGTCCTTGATCTAGGCACCTCTACAGCCGCCAGCCTTGCCCCACTGATTCGCTACCTCCGGCAAGAACAGCCTACTGCCCTCATTTCCACCATGCACTATGCAAACGAAGTCGCATTGTGGGCAAGATGGTGGGCAAAACAGCTATTTGGTGTGAACACCCAAGTTTTGGTGACCGAGCAAAATACACTCTCGCGCTATGCTCAGCGCTCCTCTCGGCAAGTTGAGAAATGGACACCGCTCTGGGCAAAACTCTTCTATCCTTGGGCCGATCGCATCATTGCCGCATCCCAAGGAGTCGCGCAAGATCTGCAACAGGTGACTCAACTCTCTGGCGATCGCATCCAGGTCATTTACAACCCGATCATCACCCCCGATCTACTGGGAAAAGCAAAACAACCCTTGGATCACCCCTGGTTTTTATCCGGTCAACCTCCTGTGATTTTGGGCATTGGTCGTCTGGTCAGTCAAAAAGATTTTTCCACTTTAATTCGAGCTTTTGCGCGAGTGCGTCAGGTACGACCTGCTCGACTGATGATTCTGGGCGGAAATGGTGGAAACCGTCCCACACTAGAGGCTTTAATCCAACAACTCCACGTCGAACCAGATGTGGAGTTCCCTGGTTTTGTGGACAATCCTTATGCCTACCTGGCGCAGTCAGCGGTGTTTGCCCTTACCTCACAATGGGAGGGATTTGGCAATGTTGTGGCCGAGGCATTGGCCGTGGGTACGCCCGTTGTTGCGACTCACTGTGAAAGTGGGCCAGCGGAAATTCTTAAAAATGGCCAATATGGGACGTTGGTTCCAGTCGGAGATGATCAGGCTGTTGCGGCTGCGATTCTAGACCTGTTATCTGGGAAGGTTAAATCCGTTGATCCAAATTGGTTAACCCAGTTTGAGGTGGAAGCGATCGCCCAACAGTATCTAGCAGCATTAGGACTATGAGGTGAAGGGGCTGGGTCAGTCTGAAAACAATGATTCGTCGGGTGGATACTGTCCACCCGACGATAAATTTTCTGTGTTCAAGGAATCTTGAAATAGCTTAAACCTTTCATTAGCGCAACTGTGATCGCGATCGTGGTAACGATCTGCACTGGCGATTGTCGCTTCCCTCCACTTTCCGCTTCCTGCGCTGAGGCAGGCTGTGCTAATGCACTCAAGAGTAGGAGGGAAAATATGAATAGACTCATTCTTTTAGTTATTTGATGCATGGTTTTTGAGGAGTAGGGAGTGGGGAGTAGGGAGTAGGGAGTAGGGAGTAGGGGAAGGGACGAAGGGGGAAAGGAGAAAGGGAGAACTTGGATTACTTTATAGATTCTCCCCTTGAAAGGAAATGGGGAGTTCTCCTGAATTGGTTCCAGGACTCCTTTGGAAAGTTCTCAAAAAGAATTGTGAATTTCCCCCATAGATTTTCTCAACGGCTTGTTTAATGTTCTCCCTTTCGCCTTTTCCCTTTTCCCTTTCCCCATTCAACCAATTGTGTTCATCTGCGTTTGTGTAGACTTAACCGACTTTCATGCCAGTTTAATCCAATGATTCCGGTCATAAACAGCATGTAACCGGGTTCTTCAATTTGGGTTAAAATGGTTCCAAAAATTAGCACCGTTAGCACTAAAAAACGTGACAGATCATTAGAGCAAAGTCGTCGCCACACGATCCACCAGAGCGACAGATAAACCCCAACCCCCGCAAACCCCAAATCGCCCCAAATCCCTGCCCAACCAAATAGCGGCGAAAACCAACTGGAGCGATCGCCCAACCAACTCTGTCCGACCACGCGCCATACTGCCCGACTCGCCTCCGACACCGTGATGCCAGCAGGCTGGAGCAAATCAAAATAGTCCCACACCAGCCAGCCCCCCAGGCGGCTGATGCTGTGACCTGGCCCCAAGCCCAAGAGCCAGTTTAAGGGAGAGTGGTAGAAGGTTGGCAAAATGGAAAATCCCGCCAGCTTTAGCTCCATCCCTTCCCGCTGAATGTCAAGATCAAACCAGGTAAGCAACGCACTGAAGACGGTATTGGCCGCAAGAACCATGAGTCCGACGAAGACAATGGCGATCGCCACATATTGAATGAATCTCACCAAACTTTTAACTTTGGTCAAAACCAGGAGCAGCAATGCCGTGAGAAACACTGCAAGCACCTGTTTACCATCACATTTCACCAGATGAATGAGTGCTGCCACGATAAACAGCGATCGCACCCAAGCGGACTGATGTTTTGCGGTTGAGAAATAATAGATTGCGAATGCTAGAGAAACCGAACCTCCTACGACATGCCCCGAACCCTGGCCAATAAAAATACCTTTGATATTATCCGCATTCGATTGATCCAACCGCAGCACAAAGGCTTGAACCATTGCAAACACAAGATTAATCAGTCCAAACCGCAGCCACCAAGTTCGGAAATGAGAGAAGCGATCGCCAGATTGCCCCATAGATCGCTCTTTAAGGGTCTTGATAGATGGCTCTGTGAATCGATTTGTAAATGGTTTTGTAAATAACTCTTTGGGGGGACTAGTGGAAGGATTAAGGAAAGGTTCAATGGAAGGGTTAAAGGAAGACTCAATGGAAGGGTTAAGAGAAGATTCAATGGAAGAGTTAAGGGACGGTTCAATGGAAGGCTTGATGTGTGACTCGGTAGACAGCGGCAACAGCACCACAACGAGCAGCCACATAAAAGGTTCGCTGTACAGCAAAAAACTGAACACCACATTGACCACCCCTGCATCGTTTAAGATTGCACTGGCGACAATGATGCCAAATAGAGTGACTAAGCCCGTCAGTAAAGATCGCGCGATCGCAAATGCTTTGGCATCTTGGGAACGGCTTTGAGTTAGCACAAACCAACAGATCCAGGGAATGGTGAGGAAGTGCAAAAAATTGATCACGGCTGGAAATCCCAAAGCGACCAGGACTCTGGGAAAAAAGGCCGTGGCAAATGCCCAGAGCGCTAGATGGCTGCCGCGCCAAGCAAAGGGTGATTTTGATTTAACCAGGTAGCTTGTAAGCGGTTCTGGGTTGGAAGCTTCGAGTTTCATGCGCCTTCGAGGTTTGACGAGCTTGAGCGTAAATCTCCATCAATCGACGATAATTTTTTTGAGCAGTGTATTTGGCTTCATATTCAGCCCTGGCAGTCTTTCGCATTTGCGCTAAAGCTTCAGGATGTGACATAGCCCATGCGACTTTATCCGCTAAATCAGCAGCACTGTCCGGATCAAAGTGCAATCCGGTCTGATCATGCGCTACGAGTTCGGCGATCGCTCCAATCTTAGCCGCAATCACAGGCGTTCCTTTGGCGAAGGCTTCAACCGCCACTCGGCCAAACGTTTCATACCATTTCGACGGAAAAACCACGAATTGCGCGGCTCCCATCAATGCATACACTTCAGGAATCGAACGGCGACCCAGCAACTCAATGTTGGGAATTTTGGCGATCGCAGCCTGCACCTGTGGCTCCAAGGGTCCCTCGCCCACAATCTTCAGGGGCATTCGTCCCTCTAGCTTTTCCCAGGCTTGCAGGAGCGTATCCAATCCCTTCTCGACGGAGAGTCTGCCGACGTAAAGCGCATAGTTTCCTTCACCCTGTCCTACACCCGGATCGGGGTAAACAAAGTTGGGTTTAACGACGATTTTTTCAGCCGGAAATCCACCCGCAATGAACTTATCTCGGGCAAATTCGGTTAATGCAATGTACAAATCCACCTGATTCATCCAGGTTTTCATCAGACGATGGACGGTGAGCATGGTTCCGACTACTGCCGTCGCCGATCGACTGCCTCGATAGCAGCCTTTGGCGATTCCAGCGATCGGGATCATTTGCCCCAGACAATCTTCACAAACCTTGCCTTCTCGGAAAAACAGTGCATTCGGACAGAGCAGGCGATAATTGCGGAGAGTCTGCACTACGGGCACTCCCGCAGATTGAGCCGCATAGTAAACCGAAGGAGAAATCAGAGGAAAGGAGTTTTGTACATGAACCAGATCATAGGGCGATCGCTGCAATCTTTCTTTGACAATCTGATAGGATTCAGTTGACCAGATGGTTTTTGCCACCATTTGCATGGGATTGAGGGACTTTAACCGATGATTGGTTTCTTCGTAAACATCGACCTGCTGTCCCATTTCACGTAACAATTTTTCCTCAGATTCGCGAGATTCGTCCTCGCCTCCTCGGATTTGATAGGTATTATGGATGCTCAGAATGTTCATGATTTAATAATTTTGTAGAGGGAATTGCTCAGGACTAGCAGGTGGGCATTGCCCACTAAAACTGGGTAGCATCGGCGATTACGCATCCATCACCGATGCATAAATACGCTCTAAAGTCCGAGTTTGAGTCGCACGTTCAAAATGGGTCTGCATGTGTTCTCGTCCTCGAATACTCATGTGTTCCCACAGCGATCGCTCTCCCAATAACCGCAAGCTATAGGCCGCGAGTCCTTCAGGGTCATGCTCTGGGACTAAAAACCCTGTCTCTCCCTGAATCACGGCTTCTGGGATACCAGCATGAAGCGTGGCGACCACGGGTAATCCCATCGCCTGGGCTTCCATGACCACATTGGGCAACCCTTCCGCATCGCCTTCCGCTGAAGTCACACTGGGAGCCATCAGCACCTGTGCCCGATTCATCCAGTCTTTGACTACGGCAGAGGACTGTGTGCCCAGAAACTGATAGTTTTTTAGAGTTTGAGCCGCTGCAAGTTCTAACCTTTCTCGCAACGGCCCATCTCCAATCATCACTAACCGGATGTCCGGTTTTGTCCTTTGGATTTGTGCCATGGCCTGAATCATATCCAGGCATCCTTTCTTAGCCGTCAATCGTCCCACAAATAGCACCACAGGCTCTCGTGGCACATTGGGATCGGGACAAAATTGGGTTGTATCGACTCCGTGATAGTGTGTGATCACGCGATCGCCCGGAAACCCCTGCTCCAAGAGCTTCTGGCGAATGAACTGGGAGACTGTCAAAAAGAGTCTAGCTTGTTGTTGCAAAGCTGGGCGACGTTGAAAATAGAGCCAGTGATTGAGCGATAGATAACGAGCAGAGTCTTCGGTGAGAGTCGCATCGGCTCCTCGAAAATGAACGATGAGGGGAATGTTGAGCGATCGCGCCAAGGGCAGAATCAACACGCCACTCAGCCCAAACTGTGCATGAATAATCGCAGGACGAATCTGACGAATCTGCTGGGATAACTGGGGTGAAAATCCGGACAGCTTAAACCGATACTCTTCCAGCTTCCCCGCCAAGCCACCCTGGTTGATGACATGGGTTCGCTCAGAGGGTAATGGCAATCCAGGCACCAGCCGGGAACCTATATAGTAAGGTGTAAATTGTTTTAATTGCTCTCCCTGAGCTTTAATAAAAGTTTGTGAGGGAGGAAGCAGCAAACTACTGAATAAAACAACCTTGGGATTAAGATCAGAGATAGGATCTGAAATGCAGGCAGGGATAGAGCTAGGGATTGAATTAGGGATAGTGCTAAGCATACGGAGGGGCTATTTTGTAGGATGATATTTTATGGTTGTATTGCGAAACTCTGACTAACTCGTTCTAACGAAAAAACAAGAAAAACATTTAAGTTGAATGCAATGTGGCAGGTTTGGTTGAGGTAACTTAGCTCAATGTCATTTAGGGAGAACCCACTCAGAAACTGAACGATGCTGTCTGTGTCTAACTGGCTACGCTGCTAGGTTTTCGCCCCCCCGCTCCCAACTCTGGGGGAGCCGAGCCTTCCAGGAGTATTCAAGGAGTTTTCACAGGAATTTTCAAAGGAGCAATTCTAGAAGATTCATCGAATTCAAAGTCCCCCAACTTTGGGGGATTTAGGGGGCATAACTTCCCGAAGCGAAGCCGACCGAGCCTTGGGTGTACAGGGTAGCTCTTTGCCAAGGGGAGTGAACCGAGCCTCCGGGCTTTTTTTGAATCTTGGGAAATGCGATAAATGGCCAGCCAGAACTTGATTCCAGAGGCGAGGCAAACTATAAGCAGGATGGAGGGCGATCGCACCAGTCAAGTACCCAACAGCCTTCATCCGTTGCGCCTCACCAAACAGCAGCCCCGCTTTGCGGTAATAGAACATGCCCGTTGTGCGAATATTGCGCTGCAACCGACTGAGCCAGGGCTGTTGTTGATAATCTTGTAGAAACTGTGGATAGCTGAGTTCGGGTTTTCCGGCTAGGCGATCGCGATGACGTGCCACCACGTACCGCATGAGCACCCGCTGGATAAAAAACTTTTGCATGGAGACACTGGCCGAATGCACCCGGTACTGAAGCAGGGGTTCTGGAATTGCTAGCGTGGCACCATAGGCCGCCATCCGATCGAAGAGTTCTAACTCTTCCACGAGTTCAAATTCCGGATCGTATCCCCCAACCGCCAATAAAACATCTTTCCGCAACAGCACCGTGGGATGAATTAATTGCACCAAATGGCCTGCTTGTCGCTGACGCAAAAATTCCTCCTCAGTGGTAGGGCCTGTTCGAGCCATGCCAAGGGGTTTGCCCTGAGCGTTGATGTGATAGGCATAGGTGCCCCAAGCGACGACCTGGGGCTGGGCGTGGATGGCTTCAACCTGCTTTTGCAGGCGATCGGGCAATGCAATATCATCAGCATCCATCCGTCCCACCCAGTCATATTGAGCCGTGGCAATGCCCTGATTTAAGGCTCGACTCAATCCCCCATGAGTGCTATGCAACAACCGGACTCTGGAATCCTGCTGTGCTAGAGCTTCGACGATTGCCCCTGTTTGGTCGGTGGAGCCATCGTCAATGACAATCAGTTCAAATTCGGTAAAGGTTTGCTGGAGAATGCTGACGATCGCCGCCTCAATAAAGCGCTCTGCATTATAAGCGGGGAGAAGAATGCTGATCATAGAAGGATGGCTCCAAAAGCGGGAGTAGAACCCATTAGGGAAATCGTTCGGGTTGTCCGAGTGAAGACGCAGAAATATCTCGCTCAGATCGGGTCGTGAGAATTTGTTTAAACGCTAAAAAGAGGAAAGGCGGAATGGTTTTGCGATAGCGTTTCCAGAGGCGACGGGGTTCTTGAATTAAGCGATAGAACCATTCCAGACCCGCCTTTCGTACCCACGCAGGTGCCCAACGACGGAGTCCAGCATAAACCGGAAAAGCGCCGCCCAGGCCAATCATGACCGCGTTAATTCGATTCTTGTGCGCTGTCATCCAGAGTTCCTGCTTGGGACAACCTAGCGATACCAAGACAATTCCTGCACCACTGTCATGGATTTTTTGGGCGATCGCCTCATCTTCTGCGATCGTCAGAGGCCGAAAGGGAAGAGGCTCCATGCCTGCAATTTGCAAGTTGGGCGCATCTTGCATCAGGCGTTGGCGGATGCGGTGTAACGTTTGCCCATCTGATCCTAGAAAAAAGACCGGAATTTGATGATCAGGGCTTTTCTGAACCAGGGCAATTAAAATATCCATTCCGGCTACCCGATCCTGGCATACTCCGCTCAGCAGTCGCATCACCCACACGAGGGGCATACCATCGGGCGTTACCAGGTCTGCCCGATCGAGAACTGACCGCATCTCTGACTGAGTATGCGCTTCCATCAACATATGGACATTGGCAACACAGACCACTTTGCTCAAATGTCGAGTTGCCCAACGTACCATTAATTCAATCTGTGCGTCAAAACTTAAAGCCGCTATTTCAAAGCCAATCACGTTCTGAGTCACAACCCCAGTTAGGGCTGCGATCGCGGGATCTTCTTCCATCTCGTTTTACCTTCTGATCAAGAGGGAACACTACTCACACAAAATGCTCTGTTGCTTCTGCCTGTGGTGCTAAGGCTGAAGCGGCGATCGCAAATTGCCATTCAGTTATCTAAAAAAATCGGAGCGCAAATCTCGTGCCATCAAAATCTAAAGGCACAATTGAACTGATTCAGCAGTTACTACCCTAGTCATCCTGCTTGTGTTGCTGAAGCAGATAACGAGCGTTAACCAGTTATTCTCATGAATCTTCTCGGCAAATCTTCAAGGTGCTAAATTTAGCGATTAGATTCAAAGATCCGTGCAGTGGATAAATCCATATCACCCCTTTACAAGGACAATCTTGACTCAACCGCACATTTCAAAAATAAAAATGTAAACATTTTATACACTCATTTTTCGGTAACCAGCAAATCCACAGGCTAGTCAAACTGGGTGGCGATCGACTTCATCCAGCAATCTGAAAGGCTGCTTGAATGATCGATCAACCCAATTATTTGCTGCTAACTCATCACTCCGAATGTCTCAAACTCACCAAAACAACGTATTGGTCGATTCGTTTTGTCTTATGAGCGTCTATAGCGTAAGAAAGAGAATTCTAAAGATTTAAGATTCATCCGGTCAGGGTACCTCAGCCATTGTTAAAACATAGCACAGTATCAATGCATGTACCGATCGCCCTAAACAGCACCACATAGAGCGATCTGTTTAGATAGGTACCCGACAACAAAAAAGAGAGCATCGGTGCATTCTGCCAGGCTTGGGCGAATGCCATTCGTCCCTATGTCTTTTCCCACGAGTCAATGTTCCTGAAAGTCTCGACAACCCCTCGAAGACAAGTCCCTCGATGGGTTTAGAAAAGGCTTCTTTAGGAAACTGCAACTCTAAATTGCAACTTTAAGTAACAACATTCCATCATCGCCAAGAAGTAGGTATTAATGTGAGTATCATTCGCTTTGGGTTACCCAACCCGATCGCGGCCTTCACCGCCGCTGTTACCGTTTTAGGCGCTACGACCATTAGTGCAATTCCGGCTCAGGCATTTGCCCCAGTGACCATTGGGTTTAACTGTGTGACCTCGGGTAGTTCTGCGATCGCCACCCAGGCTTGTGATGCCGGGGAAAATCAGTTTAAAGCCAGGATTGAAGAAGTCGCGGGTAACCCCGGACAGGTCTTGTTTCGGTTTATGAACACGATTCGGTCTAATGGCAGTTCGATCGCTGCTTCCATCATTGGGGTGTTTTTTGAAGATACGGGGGTACAGAGTTTGGGCAGCATTGCTCAATTAAATGCAGGAAACCAAGGGATCGTGGACTTCAGACAATCGAGTAGTAATTTGCCGGGTGCTCCTGGTTTCACAACCGATTTTGCGGCTCGTTCTGATCCTAATGCGCCCGGTTTGACGGTCAATGGCATCAACTTGGGTGAAGAGTTAGGGATCATCATGAATATTAACAGTGGCTTCACCGATCCCATTAACGCGGTCATCACTGATTTGCAACTGGGTGGTTTACGACTGGGGTTAAGAGCCACTGGATTTGGGGGTGCAAACCTTGAATACTCGGCATCCTTTGTCAATTCAGCGGTGCCTGAACCGATGACCATGTTAGGAACGGGTGCGGCGATCGGGCTGGGTGCGTTTATGAAGCGTCGTCAGGCGCTGAAGAAGAAAGGAGCAGTGGGCTAATCTCCGTTGATTCCCTGTTCTTTGACTCCAGGCTTTGCTCTGCCGTGTACACCAGCCTCGATCGACTTCGTTTCAAGCTTTTCGCCCCCTAAATCCCCCAACTTTGGGGGACTTTGAGTTCGATGAATGGTCAGGGGTTACTCCTTTAAAAACTTCCGTGAAGACTCATCGAAAGCTCATCGAAAGCTCATTGAAAGCTCGGCTCCCTCAAAGTTGGGGGCTGGGGGGCGCGAGATCCAGGAGGGAAGACAGGTGAGAACTGGTGGGTACAAAGTAGGGCTTTGCCTGGAAACAACCTGATTTCTGCAACGCTTGATCTTGAATTTCTAATGATCTTAAATTTCTAAGCTTCAATTCAGCATTAGAACACTGTCCGCCCTACCGTTATTTCAATGAATATCAATTGAGGATATGAACATCGATCGCTTTTCTCGGATCGTCATTGATCCGCAGTTTTGGCTCTGCGTCGGGGGTGCAGGTTTAGCGGCGATTCATCTCACCCAGGTTTTCCGGACAGGGCAAGATGAGTTATTCAGTAGCAGCCTCCTCTATTGGGTTGCGGTCGGTTCACTCGTTTGGAAAAAGCGTGATCAATTGCGGTTGGGCAGCAGTGTTTTGTCCATAAGCTGTGGCATCCTCTTGATGGCGATCGTCCTCCTGCGGAGTCAGTCAATCGCTGGCTTTGATGCTTTCCTGCGGGTTGCTCCGCTATTGTCGGCGATCGCCCTAGCCCTCCTGGCTTCAGGCATTAGCGGCTTGAAGCAATACTGGCAAGAGTTTGTTGTCTTGAGCTTTCTCATTCCCCATAGTGCTTTGCTATCCCAAGTTTTCGATGCTTCTCCGTTGACTGCTGAGTTTGCGACCGTACTGCTCTGGATTTTGGGCTTTGATGTATCCAGGCAGGGGGTTTATGTTTCTTTGCTTACTGGCAGTGTTGAGGTGAATCCGGGTTGTTCCGGGTATGGCAACATGGTGCAGCTTTTGAGCATTGCCGTGATCTATCTATTCATGTTTCCAACCAAGCGCTGGCAACAACTGGGGTTACCGATCGCTGCCATTCTTTTAGGATTCACTGTGAATGGGATTCGGGTTGCCCTGATGGTTGTGCTTGCATCCTCGAACTCGACTGCGTTTCAGTATTGGCATGAGGGAGAAGGTTCTCTGATTTTTTCGTTGTTGTCAGTGTTGATCTTGGGGTGCTGGATCTGGAGCCAATCAAGGATAACCGAGGGCGAGGAACGATGATTAAACCCATGATAGGACGACGAATTCAAGATTGGGTTTGGGTGATCACCGGATTGATGGTCATAGGGATGTTGGGCAAAATCTTGCTCATGCCGCCTCAGAAAAATTCCATAACATTCACAAAGTACGAATTTCTCCAAGCAGTTGCTCTACCCGGTTGGCAAAGTTTGGGCAGTACTGAAGTCCAGGATCTGCCGAGCGATCGCCGCATTCAAAAGCGATTGTTGGCCAGCAAACGCTACCGATATCAAAAAGCGAATCAGTTCTTGCAGATTGAGATGCGCTATACCCTTGAACCCAGCGGCAATGTGATTGGATTTTTAACCCACTACACCAAGATTCCTGCTGCGGCCATTCAACCGGCGCTGCGAGATGAACGGTACCGCGATGGGATCGGCTATTATCTGCTCTTTGTCCATCAACAGCAGGCTTACCTCACCAGTTGCATCAACCCCAAAGGGGGCAGCACAGTGAGTTTGCCGCAGTTTCGCCGCAATCGCTATACCTATGACTTGTGGAGCGATCGCCCCTTCAAGTGGCTGATGTACGGCCACGAAATCCGCGACAATCGGTGTCTATGGGTCAGCATGTCCGTTCCCTTAGATACGACATTGGAAACACCAGTGGAGACACCAGTGGAGACACCAGTGGAGACGACAAAGGTACATCAACTTCAGACTGCATATCCAATTCTAGAAGAAGCTTGGCTGCTCTGGTTTAACGAGTGGCAAACACGCTTCCCAAACTCTTAGTTTTCTGTTTATCTTTTTCCCATTTTCCCTAAAAATATGGCTCAATCTACAGCAAATCATCCCTGGACTGTTTCTCTGTGTCGGCTGGCAGGATACGGATTGTTGGCGATCGCCCTAATCAACCTGTTCGACGCGCTCATTCCCTTTTATATTTCCGATTCTAATTGGCGGTATGGCACCATTGGCATTCTCATTGAGCGGATGCCTGTGACCCTGGTGGGGTTTGTGCTGGTGTTTTGGGGAGGCAGCGAGTATCGCAATCGCTGGGAGCGAATGTTGATCAAAGGCTTATCCTGGAGTTCTCTGGGGATTGGGATTTTGTTTTTGCTGATCATTCCCCTCCTGTTACGAACTGGAATGACTCTGGATCAACAAGCGATGAACCAGATTAATACCCAGTATCGTCAACAAATCAAGCAACTCGATCAGATTGAGCAGCAGCTTACCCAGGCTCCCGAAGCGCAGCTTAATACCTTCATTACAGCGCTCAAATCCCAAAACCCCAGTTTTACCATTACCAATCCCAAGTCGCTGCGGCAGCAAGTTGCAGTAGAAGCTGGAAAAGCCCGTAAGACAGCATTAGCAAACAGTCAGTCCCAAAAGACAGCACAGCGCCTAACCCTCCGTAAAACGGTGCTGAAATGGAATTTAACAGCTCTGGTATCCGCCTTTTTATTCTTTTCGGTTTGGCGGATGACCCAGTGGACGCGATCGCACAAAGTATTGGCTGCGATGGTGCAGGCCAAAGGATGAAGCAGCACTTAATCAACAGATAATCAGCACTCAACTAACAACTTGAAAGGAGAATTTTATGGCAACCGTTAATACCCAATCTGGCCTGACCTACTCTGGGAGCGGCGGCAAAAACACCTTTGTGATCGATGAAGGATCAGCGGTGACGATTACGGACTTTGGTGGAGTCGGCAAAAAGAACAGACCTTCAGCCAGCATCCTATCTGAGTTGGATACGCTGAAGTTTCAAGGTGCCCCCTTGCTCAATTTTGTGAACCTGAAATTGGATCAAGTCGGGGCAGATGTGGTGATTAGCTTCATGGGTAGCTCGACTCAGGTCACTCTGAAGGATTTCTCGCTGGAAAATCTGGATAACATTGGCTTCAAGAAGGGTACGGGCAATATTCTGTTCAATGGAGAGACTCGGATTCAAGACAGCTTTGATGTAGTCGATGCGGATGCTCAAATCAACACTGTTGCTCGTCGCTTTGTGTCCACGTTCCTCAATGACTTGGATAACACCGTCTCTGGTAAAGACAATTCCAACGACATCATCAACGGCATGGGAGGGAATGACACGCTGTTCGGTTTAGGCGGCAATGATACCTTGCGCGGCAATGCTGGCCAGGATATGCTGGTCGGTGGTTTGGGCAATGATATTGTCAAAGGTGGCGGCGGTAGTGATACCTTTGTGTTGGCCACTGGAGCGGGAACGGACAGGATAATTGATTTTAACAACTTGGTGGATAAGATTGGTTTGACGGAGGGCTTGGCGATCGCCGATCTAACGCTCAGTCTCGGTTCTGGCAATACGTTAGTAACCCAAACGAGTACCAGTGAGGTGTTAGCCACGTTACAAGGTGTCCAGATCACCGATATCACGACCATTCAGTTTGTCATCGTGTAGAACATTTTTTAATCAGGGACAGCACTTAGGGCTTGTTAAGAAATAACTGAGACTATTCCGGCACAAACAAGAGCTATTGCACGAGAAGCATTTCCGAAAGGAAATGTCTATGTAAACTTGAAGCCTCGGCTCCCCCAGAGTTGGGGGTTGGGGGGCGATTCGGATCGTTATTTCAGTGACATTGTACTAGGATTGGATTCGGTGATCCGAACATTGAATCAAGACGTTAAAGCGAACGAAGCATAACATCTCATCGACCACGTATCGATCACCGATGCGTTAGGACATTTCCATGAAAGAAAATCCCAGATTTTTTGTGGTGTGGCCTCGCCACACCACAAAAAATCTGGGATTTTCTTTCTCAGAGATCCCCTTACGCTTCGCTAACGCATCCTACAGGCCTGATCTTACAGATTCAATGTCGTGACCCGAGTTCCACAGCCGCTTGGTCATTGCGATCGCCGCAGCCTTAGACAAAATCAGCAGCAGTAATTAAGCTAGCGGACACATTGGCTAATCTTGCCAACACATCACCCCCTGCCGTTCTGGTAATGAGGGTGTTGAGGACATCAATTCCAGTTCCTTGGGTAACCGTCACCGCGCCAAAGCTGAACCCTGTGAGTCTGTCATTGCCGTCCTGGAAATCCTGAATCGTGGTGATACCAGCACCTTCGACCAGGGTGATTCTATCCTGACCGCCTCCAGTGGTCACCGTGTTATTGCCCGTTCCAGCATTGATCAAATCATTGCCAGCTCCCACCGTAATTTGGTCATCTCCGGCTCCAGTGACAACATCATTGGTTCCCAGGAGCATCAGAATCCGATCGCTACCACTACCTGTGGTAATTTGATTATTATCATTTGCTCCTGTTCCCAGAGAGTAAACAAAGTTGTTACCGTTACCTGCCAGCACCGTATCCGCTCCAGCACCAATGCCGATCGAATCATTGCCGCTGCCTGCTTCCACATAGTTGTTGCCACCCGTGGCACTCACGGTATTATTGCCGTCCCTGACACAGATAGTATCGTTGCCACCCAATCCGGTCACCGTATCGTTGCCATTTTGGGTCACGATCACATCATCGCCCACTGTTCCAAGCAGATTGCCAAAGTAAGTCTGCCCGTTGCTTATCCCTCCCACGATTCGATTGGCAGCATTGACAAAAATGGTGGCTAGTTTGCCATTGCAGCTAGGAATCCCGCCTAGGACGCTTGCCAATGCAGCATCCGCCTGAATCAACCCAAATCCTGTGCCTGTGTCGAATCCTACATCAAACCCTGGAGTCGAAGGATCATCCATGTCGATCGCCGAGTTTTCCAGCGCTTGATAAATCTGGGCGGGGGTCAGGGATGAATTCGCATCTCGCAGGAGGACTGCGACCGCTGCCGCATGGGGTGCCGCCGCAGAAGTGCCAAAGAAATTGGGTTTGCCGTTACCATCGACATCAGAGCCAAAGAAAGTGGTATCGGTGCCATCGGGAGCGGTGATTTCGGGCTTTTGGCGAATCTGATTGGTGGGTGAGCCATCAATATTAAACAGAATCGGAGTATTGCCCGCCGAGGAAAAGGATTCAATTTGAGGTGGATTGGTGCCAAACGCAGGCGTTCTGCGATAGTCAGCCGCACCCACCGCTTCTGCCCCAGCCGCATTAGCATGTCCATAGACCGTGCTGCTGCGGGTATCAAACTCATTGATGGAGCCAAGCCCTTGAAACGCGACATACTTCATGGCAATTGCGCTAACTTGATCAAGTGGAATCAGACCTGAAACGTACAGACCAAAGGCTGAACCGTTCTTGAGTCCGAGGCGTTCTAAATCAGCTTTGAGCGCCGCTGCGTTGCCGTTGGCGATCGCCTCAATGGCAATAAATCCATTCTCAACTTGCAACAAAGAATTGCTGGGTTGAAATGTATTGCCAATTGAATTGCTAAGCGCTGCTTCATATTCAATCTCCACCGTCACCAAATCGCCACCCACTTTTTTAAACAGTGGATCATTTTTGCTAATCGTGATGCTCATGGTAGTGTTCCAATGTGGTAAATGCACAGGACAAATCAATCGATCATTGAATTGAACTCATCATGCAACTCAACGACCAATTTAGGCTGGTCTGTATTTGGGGCTTTCAAGCAAAGCTTAGATGCTTTCACTGTGATTAATCACAATGAACATCTTTGAAAAGATTATTAGGATGTTACAGACAGATGCTTGCAAAAAATGTCAATTCTAGGGAGATTTGCAGTCTTTTGGTGAAGAAAAGCTCCTTCCCGGAATCACATGGATGTTACCAGATACCCGGACAGAATGAAGATCAATGTATTATAAATTACTTAATATTGAGAGCCTAGAGATCTAAGGCCGAGAGTGAATAGACCATTCTGTGGGAATTCAAGGATAGAAGGCGATCGCCCCAACTACAAGCCAATGGTCATCGATTTAAGAATCTTCACAACACTAAACTTTTAGAAAAAGATCCATGGACTTACGAAGGGAGAGTTTCCCTGATATATTCTCATTGGCTACAGTATGCATCAACATTTGTAAGGATATGTTCATTGCCATCTCCGTACCTGTGAATGGGTAGTGCTTCAGTGAAGTGAACAGAAGCTTTCAAAACACTGTCCAATAAAAAGAGAATATTGCGATCGCTTAAAACTTCAAGAGCATTAGAACATGCACTTCCCAGTGGAACTGTAGGATGGGTTAGCGGAGCGTAACGCATCGAGCCTTTCCCCAAGTTGCTCCATACCTCGAAACAAATCAATGCCTTATCGCTCGAACAGATTAAATCCCTTGGTGAGGCTCTGTTAGACTTCACGACGATCGCAAACCTCACCCAATGGCTCAATGATCTGCGCTAACGCATCCTACAATAATGGACAGCTTCATCCTAAATTGGTACAGCTTTGGTAAAGCCGAACCGACGGGAGTTTAGGGGATTTGGTCAGGGAATTTGTTTAGGGAATTTGGTCAGGGGGAATGCCTAGGTTGTGGAGCATTTCGGCTAATTGTTGAGTCCGCGATCGCTCCTGCTCCAATTGAGCCTCTGTTTCTTCCAGTTGAGCTTCCCTCTCTTCCAATTGAGCTTCAGCCTCTTCCAATTGAGCTTCGGTGTCGGCTAATTGCTCCTGGGCAGTTGGCAACCATTGCCCCTCAGCGTCATACCAGCGCAACCAGCGTCCTTCTACATTCTCATAGTGCCCCTGCCACACGCCTAATCCCAGTTCTAATTCGGGCAGCCAAAAGCGATCGCCCTCCAGAGACAATTCCTGGTAGCGAACGCCCCGAATTTCAAAAGCTTTGAGTTCTCCCGTGTAGCGGCTAAACACCACGTAATAGGGAACATGGAGAATCCGCTCATACACATTCCATTTCGTAGGGGGCTGATTGATTTCTCTCAGGGTCTGTCCCAGGTCTTCTTCTTCGGTGCTCGGAGAGAGGAGTTCTACGACCAGAAACGGGGATACGCCTTCCTGCCAGATCACATAGCTAAGACGGAGGTCTGCTTGCTGTTCGGAACGCTCTACGCCCAAGACTGCAAACCAATCGGAGCGCTTATACCATTGGGGATGACGCACGTCGTAGTAAACATTGAGATCGGTGCCAACGAAGACCTGTTCGGGTAGATAGGTAGAGGGACGAAAGGTTTCCTTGAGCAGTTGGGGTTGAATGTCGTGAAATTCATCGGGCAAACCAGGCTCCTCCGGGTCTTCGCTGGGCAGATCATACATGGTGGGGAGGGTTTCTTGGGGGGGCTTGGGCGGATTTGTTTGATACATAAGACGACCTTCTCCATTGCCATCCAAGGATTCGTTGCTATTTTCGAGTTGCAGATCGGGGCTGTGAAATGTTGTGTGGCAGCGTAGCCGCCACACAACATTTCTATCGCTGGATTCAGCAACAGCTAGATTCAGCAACGCCTCTATTTTACTGTGAGACGTTTACTGTGAAATGTTTACTGTGAGAGATCCATGTCCAAGCGGATCACCTGACTGGGTGAAGTATCAAGTAGGCTTTTCCCCTATATTGATTGAACTGGGGCAACCCCGGTACCTGTTTCCTCTCTCCACTGCAACCCCATTGCAACCCGAGAAATAAACTTGCTTCCATTCAAAATCCGCCTCAACCAAAGCCTTTCAACCCTGAATGACGATGGCAGTCGTGGGGTTCTCGATCCAGGGACGCTCTTTGTTTCTTGTGGTGTTGGCCGCTTGGCCTGAAGATGCCCACAAATTAACAAAGACCTTGTGTTATTACTATGACAAAACTATTAGTGGTGGACAGCGATCGCAACTGGGCACAAGCGATCCAGAAAGTATTACTCAGTCAGAGTTTTTCAATCGATCTCGCCACCGATGCTCAGTCCGGCTGGACGATGCGAGAACTCACTACCTACGATTTGATTGTCCTGGGAATGACTAGGGGCGATCGCCTCCAATGGGTTCGGAACATTCGCAAACAGGGCGATCGGACTCCCATTTTTGCCTTAGCTGATCCCCATGAACCCGATCCAATGGGTGAGGTCGAACAGAACCCTCACCAAACTGACCTGGATCTCGGCATCGAAGATACCCTGTTCAAACCGACGAGCCTCTCGGCCCTGTCGCCACAAACGGCCTATGGCAAAGCCTTCCTCACTCGCATCCAAACCCTCCTGCAAAATCGCCGTCTTGCCCTGTTGCCGATCCTCCAATGGGGAGCCTTGGTGCTAGATCCCAATCTTTGTCAGGTAACTTACGCAGGACATTCCCTCAGCTTAAGAAACAAAGAATATCGTCTCCTCGAACTCTTCCTCAAAAATCAACACCGCATCTTCACCCAGCAGACTCTCATGGATACCCTCTGGAACTTTGACGAACAGCCCACCGAGAACGCCGTCCGTGCCCATATCAAAAGCTTACGGAAACGACTCAAACAGGCAGGCGCAGGCGATCTCATCGAAACCATCTATGGCTTAGGCTACCGTCTGAAGAAAGCTGAATCCTCTACGCCCCATCCTCCTGAATCTAGCTCCCCCCACATTCCCCCCGAGTTTGCCCAAGCCTGGGAGCGCCATGGATCGCAGTATGGCGATCGCATCCGGTTGATTGAGCGATTGATCCAAGCCTTCCATTCGGGGATTGCCAGTGTGGCACTGCATCAGCAAGCGACCCGCGAAGCCCATACCCTGGTTGGCTCTCTGGGCACCTTTGGCCTCGAAAAAGCCGCCCTCCAGGCTCGCAAAATCGAACAATTGCTGTCCAAAATTCGAGTTTCCGAAATGCCCTCCCCGCTGCGGTTAGCTCAACTGGCCGAATCCCTGCGGGATCTTCAGCGCACAGTGCAACAGGTTTCCGTCCAGCCCACTCCAGCAAATCAGGCTACATTGCTGGCAGATGGCATTCAGTCCGTGCGATCGCCCATCCCCTCAACGCCTACACCTGCACCCCGAGCCTGCGCCCTCACCTGCCGTTTAGCCGCCCACTTGCTAATCGTAGAAGATGACCCGATCTGGGCAGAGGAATTGGTCGAAGCGGGTCAGATGTATGGCGTGAAATCGGCGATCGCCACCAACCTCACCCAAGCCAGAGCCGCACTCTATAAAGATCCCCTAGAACAACCCCCCGATCTGATCCTGCTCGATCTCAGCCTGTCCGATGCCAACGAAGACGGCTTCCAACTCCTAGAAGAATTAAACGCTCAGCACTCCCCCATTCCCGTCATCGTCGTCACGGCGCATCAGGACTTAGCTGAACGGGTGAGAGTAGCGCGTTTAGGCGGACAAGGCTTTGTTTCAAAACCCGTCCAACCCGCCCAGGTCATGACCCTGGTTCGCCAACGACTGGAACAATTCACCCCCGCTGATTCTCGTCTGCTGATCATCGATGACGACACCGCCATCCTCGATCTGCTGCGTACCGGACTCCAGCCCCAGGGCTTCTCCATCACCCTACTCAGCGAACCCGATGACTTCTGGTCAACCCTCGAACAAACCCAACCCGACCTCGTCCTCCTCAACATCGAAATGCCCCACTGGAACGGCCTCGACCTCTGCCAAGTGATCCGCAACGACATCCGCTGGCAAAACCTGCCCGTCATGTTCATCTCCGCCCACCGCGACACCTCCACCCTCCACCGCAGCTTCATGGCTGGAGCCGATGATTACCTGGTCAAACCGATCGCCATCCCCGAATTGATCGATCGCATTCTCCACCGCCTCAGACGCTCTCACCGAGATTGCCTAGGAGTATCACCATGATCCCAGCCCATGATTCTACGCATACCCCAGCCCAACTCCTCACCGAACTCCAAACCCTCCGATCGCAACTCACCCACCTCAGCCAAGCCGAAGCCGCACTCCAGCAAAGCGAAGCCATGTATCGCCTGCTGTTTGAGAACAACCCCAACCCCATGTGCATCTACGATCCCCAGACCTGGAAATTCCTGGCCGTCAACGAAGCCGCCATCCAGCTTCACGGCTACACCGCCGCCGAATTTGCCACCCTGACGATCGCCGATATTCGCCCCCCCGAAGATGTCCCCATCCTCCGCGCTGCCCTAGTGGATTCCCTCCAGCGATCGCACTCCCAAGTCGGCATCTGGCGACACCAGAAAAAAGACGGCACCCTCGTCCAGGTTGAAGTCACCGCCCATACCATTACCTGGTCTGGCCTATCCGCCCGCTGCGTTCTGATGAAAGATGTCACTAAAGAACAGGCAGCCATCCGCGAACAGCAACTCGCCGAAACCGCCCTCAAACAAGCCAAAGCCGACCTCGAACAGCGCGTCATCGAACGAACCGCCGAGCTTTCCCAAAGTAACGATCGCCTCCACCAAGAACTCCAGCAGCGCACCCACATCGAAGCCACCCTACGAGAAGCCGATCGCCGCTGGCGCACCCTCCTGGATCATGTCCGGCTAATTGTCGTCGGACTGGACGCAGACGGAAATATTAGTTACGCCAATCCCTTCTTCCTGGAAGTTTGTGGCTACACCGCAGACGAACTGCTGGGCAAAAACTGGTTTGAAACCTGCCTCCCCCAACGGCTGCGTCCCCAGGTTTCCATGGTCTTTCGAGAATTTCTCGAACAATCCTTTCACACCTACTATGAGAACGCGATCGTCACCAAGGATGGCAAAGAACTGGTGATTGCTTGGAACAATACTTTACTGCGATCGCCCCACAACGGTATCATCGGCACCCTGAGTATTGGCGAAGACATCACCACGAGACGGGAAATGGATCGACTCAAAGATGAATTAATCTCCGTCATCAGCCACGAACTCAAAACGCCATTGACCTCGATCCAATGCGCCCTGAATTTACTGAGCGATCGCCTCGTCACCCTCGAATCCGCACGGGGACAGCGCGTCCTAGAAATCGCCGTAGAAGGGAGCGATCGCCTCGTCCGCCTGGTCGAAGACATCCTCGACTTAGAACGTCTCAACTCCGGCAAAATCAAACTGATCCAACAACCCTGCAACCTCGCCGACCTGATCCACCAAGCCATCGACCTGATGCAAACCATGGCCGATATCGCCGGGATTGATCTCTGTGTTGATCTCGATGAATCAACCAAGACCCTCTCGATCGCCCTAGACCCCGATCGCATCCTCCAAGTCCTCACCAACCTCATCAGCAACGCCCTCAACTTCTCCCCCACTGGCACCACCGTCCACCTCACCACCCAAACCACTACCACCCTCACCGCCACCACCCTCCAAGTCACCCTCCAAGACCAGGGACGCGGCATCCCCCCCACCCACCTCGAAACCATCTTCGATCGCTTCCACCAAGTCGATGCCACCGACTCTCGTCAAAAAGGCGGCACCGGCCTAGGACTCGCCATCTGCCGCAGCATCATCCAACAACATGGCGGCCAAATTTGGGCGACCAGCAAGTTAGGGGAGGGGAGTCGGTTTGTGTTTACGTTGCCTTTGGGGGAGTAGGGAGTGGGGAGTAGGGAGTGGGGAGTAGGGAGTGGGGAGTAGGGAGTGGGGAGTAGGGAGTGGGGAGTAGGGAGTGGGGAGTAGGG
>JALOOP010000178.1 GCA_025454315.1 Oculatellaceae cyanobacterium Prado106 | reverse complement strand
CCTTTCCCCTTTCGCCCCACTCCCCACTCCCCACTCCCCGCTCCCCGCAATGCCCCCAGCCCCCAAAAAGCCCGACTTCAACCCCTTCGTCCCAGAGTTTCAGGAGAATCCTTATCCGATTTATCAGCAGTTGCGGCAGGGTGATCCGGTGCATCGGGTGCGGGGGTTTCGGTTTAATCAGTGGTTTTTGACGCGCTATGAGGATGTGCAGGCGGTGTTGAATGATGGGCGCTTTCGGGTGGATGATTTGCCGGAGCGGTTGGGGGAGAAGGCGGCGCATTTGAAGCAGGGGGATTTTGAGCCGCTGCGGGGGACGATTCAGCACTGGTTGTTTTTTCTGGAGCCGCCGGATCATACGAGGTTGCGATCGCTCGTTCAAAAAACCTTCTCGGCGATGCGGGTGGAACTGCTGCGGCCTCTGATTCAATCCCTGGTGGATGAGCAGCTTGACCGGGTGCAGTCCACTGGATGCATAGACATTATGGCGGACTTGGCTGCGCCGTTGCCTGCTTTGGTGAGTTTGGCGCTGTTGGGGATGCCAGCGGCGGATCGGCAGCAGTTGACCGAGTGGGCCTATGTGCTGTTTCATGTGTTTGACCAACCGCTGTCATTGCAGGACTATCAGCGGATTAATCAGGTGGCGATCGCTTTTCGAGACTACCTGGAGCGGCGGATTGCGGCACTGCGGCAGCAGCCTGAGGATCACTTGATGAGTCGGTTGATTGAGGCTTGCGATCGCGACCAAAAAATTAGCGAAGCCGAACTGCTGGGCTTTATCAGTATGCTGTTTAGCGTGGGTCAGGAAACGACGGAGAATCTGATTGGCAACGGGATGTTTGCGCTGTTGAGCCATCCGCAACAGCTTCAGCAATTGATCCGAGACTTGGAGCGGGAACCGGGGCTGATCGAGAGTGCGATCGAGGAGTTGCTGCGCTATGACAGTCCGGTGCAGATCATTAGCCGCACAGCATTGGCGGCAGTGGAACTAGGCGGACAAACGATTCAAGCCGGGGATAAGGTCAATCTTTTGCTGGGAGCGGCGAATCGAGATCCGGCGAAATTTCAGCAGCCGGATGCGCTGGACTGGCGGCGCAAGGAAACTTCCCGGTTGCCCTTTGGTTCTGGCATTCACTACTGTTTGGGGGCAGAGTTGGCGCGGCTTCAGGGGCAGATCGCCATCCAAACCCTGGTGCAGCGGTTGCCGGATTTGATCCTGGATGCAAAAAATGTCCAACGGCGTAAGAATATTGTTTTACGGGGTTTCAAAGTGCTGCCTGTGACCTTCACGGTTTCCTGAAAACAGTTTCCTGAAAACAGACTCCTGTATCATCAGCCTCCTGATATCAGTTTCCTCATGTCGCGGTTCAAAAACCAGTTCCAACATCAAATCGGACTGCGATATCGGCTTCTTGATACTAGTTTCGGGAGAATGGTTTCGGGAGAATGGTTTCGGGAGAATGATTTCTAGAGCAGGGTTTCCGGATTATCCATGAGCAACCTAGATTGAAGTAAGTATCCGATGTTACATGAGTGGAGGTCGGGTGGAGGCTCTCCGGCAAAATGGATGAGATTCAATCCTAGGGGTGTTTGTCACAATTGCAGTCAACGGAGAGCAGTCTAGATCTGTAATACTGTTCTTTAAAAAATTAAAGCGGTGATTCGTGTTCCTTTTCCTACTTGGGTTCCGCATCCCCCGACTCCGGTGTACAAACAAGACCTGATTGTTCTTCTCTCCTGGATGTCGCGCGCCCCAGCCCCCAACTTTTGGGGAGCCGAACCCGCCAAGAGGAGTCCAGGGGTTTCAAAGTCCCCCAGATTTGGGGGATTTAGGGGGCGGAAACCTTGAAGCGGAGCCGAGAGTGGACTTATGTTCCGATCGCCCCTACCGCATATCCGCTGAGTCTCCTGAATCTATCAGAGATACAGCCCCAGCCACTTAATCCTAAGCAACTCAACCCGATTACTGCGCCATCCATATGAACTTAGAGCCGATCGCGATTATTGGAATAGGGTGTCGTTTCCCTGGCGCTAATAATCCGGAAGCCTTTTGGCAACTGCTGCGACAAGGGGTGGATGCGATTACGGAAATTCCGGGCGATCGCTGGGACAACACCCCTTTCTATGACCCCGACCCCCAAGCCCCCAACAAAACCAACACGCGCTGGGGCGGCTTCCTGGATCAGGTGGATCAGTTTGACCCGCCGTTTTTTGGCATTGCCCCCCGCGAGGCGGTGACCATGGATCCCCAGCAGCGGCTTATGCTAGAAGTCGCCTGGGAAGCCCTGGAGGATGCGGGTCAGGTTCCAGCGCAACTGGCAGGGTCACAAACGGGCGTTTTCATTGGCATTGGCACCCATGATTACTCGGTGATGCTGTGGCAGCAGCCGATGAATAATCCCTACGCCACCACGGGAACGGGTAACTGCATCGCGGCCAATCGGATTTCCTATACCTTTGACCTGCGGGGGCCGAGTGTGGCGATCGATACCGCCTGTTCGGCCTCGCTGGTCGCCGTGCATTTGGCCTGTCAAAGTCTCTGGACGGGGGAATCGACAATGGCGCTGGCGGGAGGGGTGAATGTGCTGCTGCTGCCGACGGCGATGGTGGGCTTTACCAAGAGCGGTTTCATGGCTCCAGATGGCCGCTGTAAAACCTTCGATGCTCAGGCCAATGGCTATGTCCGCAGTGAAGGTGTGGGAGCGGTGGTACTGAAACCTTTGTCGCAGGCGCAGGCAGACGGCGATCCGATCTATGCCGTGATTCGCGGTAGTGCGGTCAATCAGGATGGCCGGAGCAACGGCTTGACGGCTCCCAATCCCCAGGCGCAGGAGGCGGTGCTGCGGCAGGCGTATGAGCGGGCGGGCATTTCTCCCGGACGGGTGGAATATGTGGAGGTGCATGGCACGGGGACGAAGCTGGGCGACCCGATGGAGTTAAAGGCGCTGGGCAAAGTGTTGGCGGAAGGGCGTTTGCAAAGTGTCTCTGAAAGAGAATCGCAAAATATCTCTGAAAAAGAATTGCAGAATGCCTCTGGGGAGAAAGCGCAGAGCGTTACTCAAAGAGAATCGCAAAGGGATTCTAGAACAGGATCGCTAAATGCTACCCAAGGACAATGGCAAGGTGATTCCCAGGAAGACTCGCAAAGGGATTCCGAAGCAGGGCAAAGTCCTCTCCCAGGAATATCTCAAAGCGGTTCTGGGAAAGAACCACAGTTTACGTCTCCCATTCCAGGGATAGAATGCTGTGCGGTTGGCTCAGTTAAAACGAATATTGGCCATACCGAGACAGCGGCGGGAATTGCCAGTTTGATCAAAGTGGCGCTGGCGCTGAAGCACCAAGAATTGCCGCCCAGTCTACACTTTGAGCAACCCAATCCCTACATTGATTTTGAGAAATTGGCGCTCCGGGTGCAAGATCGTCTGGAAGCTTGGAATAGCCCTTATGGCAGTGCGATCGCCGGAGTCAGCGCCTTTGGTTTCGGTGGCACCAATGCCCATGTCGTCCTGGAGTCTGCCCCCGTTCAACCGAGATCCCAAGTTCAGCCGTCCCATTCTCCTACTCAACATTTGTTTGTGCTGTCAGCCAAAAGTGAATTGTCACTGCGGCAATTGGGACAGCGCTATCAGGATTGGTGGGTTCAGCATCCGGATGTGTCCCTGGCAGATCTTTGCTTTACGGCCTTGCAAGGGCGATCGCAGTTTCCCCACCGACTGGCGATCGTCACCGATTCCCTCGCCGATCTCAATGCCAAACTGCAAAGATTCCATTCGGGAGAACAGTCACAGACCGCACAAACAATCTGCACTGGACAGGTCACGAGCAAGCGATCGCCCAAACTCTTTTTCTGTTTCAGCGACTCCATTCCGGCAATTGACGAAGAAACCTTGTCTCGTCTTTGTCCTCGATTTGGGGAGGCGATCGCCCATTGTCGAGAAGGTTTGCGATCGCTCCAGTCCACCCCAAACCAGACTCGTGGCAAAACTACTGCAAAATCAAAGCGCCGTTCTAAACCAGAACCACCCGATGCCGTTGAAAGTTTTGTGGGACAGTATGCGATCGCCCAGCTCTGGCAATCCTGGGGAGTGTTTCCCGCCGCAGTCTCGGGGCACGGCATTGGTCTTTATGTGGCGGCCTGTGTGGCAGGGATGTTGAGTTTGGAGGAGGGGTTACGATTGGCTCAGGCTGCGACACAGCCGGGTATGCAGTCGGGTATGCATTCGGGGAATATCCTGGCTGAGCTTGCGGCTCTGGCGCAAGAGCGGACACCGACTTTGCCACTCTTATCCGCAACAACGGGGAAACCGCTGCTGCATGGGGAGGATTGGGCGATCGCACTCACAGAACAAACTGGAGATCCTAGCTCTACGCTCTCTGGGTTAATCATTGATCAACAGATTCGACAACAGGGCTATGAAGTTAAAGTACAAATTGGAGATGACAACAAGGTTGCAACCTCTGATACGCAAAACAGCGATCTTTGGACAAGGTTGCTGCAACAGGCGGGTGAACTTTTTGTTCAAGGAATTGCGATCAACGGCCATGCTCTATATGCTGCTGCTCCGCCCCACAAAATTTCCCTGCCCACCTATCCCTTTCAACGACAGCGCTTCTGGTCTGAGGCGGCTCATCTGCTCAGCAGTCCGTCCGATCGCCCAATTTATCCGCTGCTGGGCGATCGCCTCAACCTAGCCGATTCCCCCGAAACGCGCTTCCAAACTCAACTGAGCAAAGCCCAAGATAATACCTGGGCTTATTTCCTGGATCATCAGGTCTTTGAACAAGCCATTTTGCCTGCTGCGGCTCATGTGGAAATGATGCTGGCGGCGGGACAGGGGCAGAGTTCTGCGTTAGGGCGATCGCTCCAACTCACCCAATTTTCCCTCGATCGCCCCTTACGCCTTGTCGAAAAGCAAACTCTCCAAATCGTCCTCACGCCCAAGGGCGAAGCGGAATTTATCGTAAAGCTGTTTAGCCAGAAAACTACCGCTGGAGAAGCTGACTGGATTTTGCAGGCCAGTGGTCAACTGATCCTAGCGGCTCCTGAACCTTGCTGCACCATAGGGGGAATCAAAGCGTTACAGTTAGCCTGTCCCCAAGCGGTCACGGTGGCGGATGCCTATGAACGACTGCGATCGCCAGGACTCCACTACGGCACCCGATTCCAGGCGATTCAGCAACTCTGGCTAGGAGAAGGACAAGCGATCGCCCAACTTCAACTCCCTCAAGGTTTAGAAAACGAATCCTATCTTTGTCATCCGGTGCTGCTGGATGCGGGATTGCAGGCGATCGCCATGCTGCTGCAAACGGAGCTTGCCGATCGGGAGGGTGGGACGGATGGCGATCGCCTCTACCTTCCCGTGGGCTGTGATTCTTTCCAAAGTTATCAACCGTTCCCAACCCATTTGTGGAGCCATGTTCAACTTCGGGCGGAATCTCATGGAAAACTCAGCGGCCATGATTTTAGTGCAGTTCTGCGAGCAGATGTACATTGGTTTGACGAGGCTGACAATCTGGTTGCGGCGATGATTGGGTTGCAGTTGCGATCGACGACGCGATCGCGGTTTCAGGCGCTGAATCAATCGACTCCCCCAATTCAGCCAGAGATTTCGACAGCATTGGAGACGGATCTGAGAACAGAAGATGAAACAGCAGTGAGAACGGATTGGCTGTATGAATTGAGTTGGCGATCGCAGCCTCTCCCGCCTCAAACTCTGATTACAACAGCAGCAGCCACTCGCTGGCTAATCCTGATCGATTCCCTAGAGTCAGGCTTAGAACTGCTCCAGGAATGGCCAGTGTCTTTCAACGCAGATAAGCGGATTCTCGTCCTACCTGGCGATCAATTCATCGCTAAAAAATCCCATTTTCAAATTAACCCAACCGAACCCAATGACTTTCAGCGGTTGATGATGGCGATCGCCCCTGAACCCTCTGAGATCCCTTGGAACATTCTCTACCTCTGGGGATGGCAAGGAGAATCGTCTCCTGAAACTTCTGTTGAACCCGCAGATCTTTCCGGGAGTTTAACCCAGATTCAACAGGCTCAGCAGCAAAGTTGTGGTGGGTTGTTGCATTTAGTGCAGGCTAGCGATCGCCTCCCCCTCCAGCGTCTTTGGCTCATCACCCAAGCCACCCAAACCGTTGATGCTACGCCTATCCAGCCCACCCATGCGCCGCTCTGGGGCATGGCTAAAGCATTGCGTTTGGAGTATCCTCAGCAATCCTGGATCAGTCTCGATCTGCAAACAGCGGATGTGTCTCAGCTTTGTCAGATTTTGAGTCAGGAATATTTGCATTTGGAACAGTCTGCTGCTTCTGGGGCGATCGAGGATCAAATTGCGTATCGAGGGGGCGATCGCTTTGTGGCGCGTCTGACTCAGCGAAAAAGTCCACCGAATCAAATCCTTGAGTTGCCTCCTAGTGCTTATCAACTGAGGCTCAAGGACTATGGAACACTGGATCAACTGGTTCTCTTGCCCCAGGTGCGTCGTTCTCCTGCGCCCTATGAAGTTGAAATTGAAGTAACAGCGACGGGATTAAATTTTCGTGATGTGTTGAATGCTTTGGGGATGCTTAAAGAGATTGCAGCGGAACGAGGATTGACAGCATCAGATATGACATTTGGGGGTGAGTGTGCAGGTCGGATTGCAGCGGTTGGGACAGCGGTTCAAGGATGGGAAGTGGGCGATCGCGTCTTGGCAGCACAGGCGATCGGCAGTCTGGGCAGTTTCGTCACCGTCGATGCTCGATTTGTTGCTAAAATTCCCTCGTTTCTCAGTGATGTCGCAGCGGCCACTTTACCGATCGCATTTTTGACCGCACAGTATGGCTTGCATCATCTGGCGCAGCTTCAACCGGGTGAGCGCGTTCTGATCCATGCGGCTGCGGGAGGCGTGGGACAGGCGGCGATTCAGATTGCTCAAGCGAAGGGCGCAGAGATTTTTGCTACGGCCAGTCCCAGCAAATGGGATTGGCTCAAAGCGCAGGGCGTGCAGTGGGTGATGAATTCTCGGACGCTGGACTTTGCTGATGAGATTTTGTCCCTGACTGAGGGACAGGGTGTGAATGTGGTTCTGAATAGTTTGAAAGGGGACTTTATTCCGCAGAGTCTCAGGGTTTTGGCTGCCGGGGGACGGTTTGTGGAGATTGGCAAGATTGGGACTTGGAGTGGCGATCGCATCCACACCCTCCGCCCCGATGTGCAAGCCTTTGAGTTTGATTTATTGGAATTGGCAGAACAGCAGCCCGAAGTTATAACCGGATTGCTGCAAGAAATGGTCGAAGCCCTTCAGCAAGGTCAGCTTCGTCCCTTGCCCCATCAGGTTTTTCCGGTGCAGGAATCGGTGCAGGCGTTTCGTCACATGGCGCAGGCCAAGCATCGGGGCAAAGTCGTCCTGTCTCATCGTCCAGCCCAAGTCATCCGTCCCGAAGGCACCTATCTTGTCACGGGTGGATGGGGCGCTTTGGGGCTTCAGGTGGCCGATTGGTTGGTTCAGCAGGGCGCTCAAAATCTGGTTTTGGTCGGACGCACTTTGCCCAATGCTGCGGTAACGGAACGGCTCGATCGCATTGCCAAACAGGTCAACCTACAAGTGATTCAGACTGATATTAGCGACCCGGTGCAGGTTGCTGAACGATTCGCTGATTTAACGTTCAGTGGAATTTTCCATGCCGCAGGCACCTTAGCGGACGGGACATTGCCCCGGCAAGATTGGCAGCAGTTCCAGCAGGTCATGGCCGCAAAAGTTGCAGGCACCTGGAATTTACATCGCCTCACCCAGCATCACCCGCTCGACTTTTTCGTTTGCTTTTCTTCTGCCGCCGCCCTCCTCGGTTCGCCTGGACAAAGCAACTATGCCGCCGCCAACGCCTTCATGGATGCCCTGATGCAGCATCGTCGGCAACTGGGATTCCCCGGCCTCAGCGTCAACTGGGGAACCTGGGCAGGGGCAGGCATGGCCGATCGCCTCTCTCCGGCAGAACAAACCCGACTCAAACAAAAAGGGATGGATGCGATCGCCCCTCCCCAAGGACTCGCCGTCCTGAAATCCTTGCTGGAACAGAACTCCTCTCAAATGGGCGTAATGGCGATCGACTGGCTGCGATTCTCATCCCAGCCCTCTGCTCACCGTTCATCGTTCTGGTCTGAAATGCTGATCCAGGAAAGCATTGGCGGTTCCCCTTCCCCAATTCAGACTTCTGAAGGGAGGAATGGCGATCGTTCAACGACTCGTTTAAGCGTTGATTCAGAGAACTATTCAGAGACCTATTCTCAGCTTCATTCAGAGACTCATTTAAGAAATCATTTAGGGACTTATTCAGAGAAGTATTCAGAAGATTATTCAGGAAATCATCCAAGAATCTCCTCAGAGAGTTCTTCAGAATATTCTCCAGAGATTTCTTCAGAGAGTTCTCCAGAGAATTCTTTAGATTTGACTTCAGAGCGTTCCTCAAGGATTTCTCCACAACTCTCCCCACAGATTTCCTCAGCGGTTAATTCTGCGATCGCCCCAAAGGATTTTTCTCCATCCACTGCATCGTCAATATCGACATCTCCTGAATTACCCAGAGGATTATCCGCTGCTGAATATCGTGCTCAACTGACGCAGCAAATTTGTAGTCAAGCGGCTCAGATCCTGGGCTTTCGATCGTCCGAGCAAATCCATCCCCAGCAAACCTTTACCGACCTAGGCATGGACTCGCTGATGTCGGTTGAACTGTCCAATTATGTTCGGACTCTCTTGGGCAGCAATGCACCCTTGGATTTAGCCCTGGATTACCCCACGGTGGAAACACTGGTGGATTATTTAATGGAGTATTTTCAGCCTTCCATTCCTGCTTCTCAGTCCCCCGTCTCTGCATCACAAAAATCCGATCAATCCGATCAATCTATTGCGATCGCCCCCTCTACTCCTTCTCCTGTAGCCAACTCCCCGTTCACGCCAGTCACCACCCTGATTTCCCAAGATACCAACGGGCATCACTCAGCGACCAATGGCAAAAACGGCAACGGCACCGCCGCTCAAAAGCAGATTCCACCCGAGTATTATCAGTTTGAGCGATCGCCCGAATACCTCCACATGCAAAGCTATTTGGCCGAAGTCAGCCAGAAAGGCACGCCCTTCTTCACCGTCTTTGAAGGCACCGCCCGAGATACGATTCGGTATACTAATCAAGAAGTGATTAACTATGCCAGCTACAACTACTTAGGAATGGCCGGAGATCCAGTCGTCAACGCTGCGGCAAAAGCGGCGATCGATCTGGAAGGAACATCCGTGTCAGCCAGCCGAGTCGTCGCGGGTGAACGCCTTTTACATCAGCAGCTAGAACAGGCGATCGCCCAATTTCTCAACACCGAAGCCAGCATCGTTTACGTCGGCGGCCATACCACCAACACCACCACGATCGGCCACCTGTTTGGCGATCGCGACTTAATTCTCTACGATGCCCTCAGCCACAACAGCATCCGGCAAGGCTGCTTACTGTCTGGCGCAACTGCCGTCGAATTTCCGCACAATGACTGGCGATCGCTCGACCTGATCCTCTCCCAGCAGCGCCACCATTACGAGAAAGTGCTAATCGCTATCGAAGGCATCTACAGCACCGACGGCGACATTGCGCCACTGCCCGAAATCATTGCCGTCAAACAGCGCCACAAAGCCTTCCTCCTCGTCGATGAAGCCCACTCAATCGGCGTTCTAGGCGCACAGGGACGCGGCATCGGCGAATATTTCAAAGTGCCCGCTTCGGCGGTCGATTTGTGGATGGGCACGCTGAGCAAGTCCTTTGCTAGCTGCGGTGGCTACATTGCAGGGCAGCAGGCGATCGTCGAATATCTCAAATACACCGCCCCCGGCTTTGTCTTCAGCGTCGGCATGTCGCCCCCCAACACTGCCGCCGCCCTCGCCGCCCTCCAGCAGCTTCAGGCCAACCCCGATCGCATCGCCCGCCTGAGAGCGCGATCGCACCTGTTCCTCACCCTCGCCCAGCAAAACGGCCTCAACACGGGAACCAGCCAGGACACGCCCATTATCCCGATCATTGTGGGAGACGCGGAGAAAGCGATCGCCCTTTCCCAACGACTCCTCCAGCGTGGCATCAACGCCCAACCGATGATCTATCCCTCCGTCCCTCAAAATGCGGCGCGTCTGCGCTTTTTCATCTCCTGTCTGCATACTGAGGCGCAGATTCAGGAGACGGTGAAGCAATTGGTGGAGGTGATGAAATAGAGAGGGGAAGGGGGAAAGGGGAAAGGGGAACTCTAAGGGCTTGTTAAGAGTTAACTTGTGACTTTGAGGCTGGGAGATCTAGACCAGAACTTCGCTCCAGACTCGCCTGCGAATGAATTGCGGGCGAGTAGACAAAACCCATTAAAATGGGTTAAAAAGCCTGTCTAGAGAGCCATCCAGCCTCCGCAGTCCATTTTAATGGACTTTGACGAATAGCCCGTGATTCATCTACGGGCGGGCTGGGAGCGAAGCCAACTCAGGAATTAACTCTTTTATGGATGTCCATACCATATTCCAAGACATCCTTCCCCCTACACAACGCGAGGAACAGGTATGAACGTTCAACCGCAGCATGTCATCATTACGGGTGGATCGAGTGGCATCGGCAAGGCCACTGGACAGCTTTTAGCGAGTCAAGGAGCCAATCTCTCGTTGATTGCCCGTGATCCCGCTAAATTGGAACGGGCAAAAGCTGAGATCCTCCAGCGTTGTGTCACGGTCAACCCCCAGATCAACCCCAAGATTTTTACGGTTTCAGCAGATGTCAGCGATCGCCACCAGGCCACAACCGCCATCGAAACTGCGATCGCCCACCAAGGCGCACCCGATATCCTGATCACCTCAGCAGGCATCGCGCACCCCGGCTACTTCCAAGCCTTGCCCACCGACATCTTTGAGCAAACCATGGCGATCAACTACTTTGGCACCCTCTACTGCATCAAAGCCGCCCTCCCCGCCATGCAGCAACAACAGCGCGGTCACATCGTCCTCATCTCTTCAGGCGCAGGACTGGTCGGCATCTATGGCTACACCTCCTACAGCCCCAGCAAATTTGCCCTGCGCGGCCTAGCCGAAGCCCTGCGCGGCGAACTGAAACCCATCGGCATTCGAGTGGCGATCGTCTATCCCCCCGACACCGACACCCCCCAACTCGCCGCCGAAAACCTGACCAAACCCCCCGAAACCAAACAAATCACCGCCACCGCCGAAGTCTGGAGCGCCGATGCCGTCGCCCAAAAAATCGTCCAGGGCATTCAAAAGAACCAATTTGCGATCGCCCCCGGCTCAGAAATGCAAATCCTCAACCGCTTCCACAGCCTCCTCAATCCGGTTCTGCACAAGTACTTCGACAGCCTCGTCACAAAAGTCCGAAACCAAAACCCATAAAAATTCACCCACCCCTATCTGCATCCATCTGCATCCATCTGTATCCATCTGTATCCATCTGTATCCATCTGTATCCATCTGTGTTCATCTGCGTTCATCTGTGTTCATCTGTGTTCCCCCTTATGCGCCCTATCTGCTGGTTCACCCTCAGCCTCCTACACTCTCTCTATTTCGGCATCCTAGCCACAATCTACGCCCTCAGCCACCCCTACATTGTCCAAGACGACGCAAGACAGCATACCGTCTGGATGCAGCGCCTAGTCGATCCCAGCCTCTTTCCCCAAGACCAAATCGCGGACTATTACCAGGCGATCGCCCCCATCGGTTTCCACCAGTTCTATCGGCTGATGGCACATCTGGGGATTGAACCCTTGCTGCTGGCCAAAATTCTGCCCCTGCTGCTGGCGCTAATTATGACCGGGTACAGCTTTCGAGTCTGCCAACGGCTCACCTCCAGCCCCGCAGCGGCCTTTCTCGGAACCCTATTTCTCAACCAGGCCATTTGGCTCAAGGATGATGTGGTGTCGGCCAGTCCTAGAGCGTTTTTGTATCCCATTTTTGCCGCCTTTTTGTATTATCTATTGCGGCGATCGCTCCTCCCCTGTCTCTTCACGATTCTGCTCCAGGGCATCTTTTTTCCACAAATGGCACTCGTCCATTTGGCGCTCCTGACCGTGCGACTGGTGGAGTGGCGCAACTCTCGACCACACTGGACAAAACAGCGATTCAACTGGGTCTTGTGGGGACTGGGTGTGGGATTAGGGTTAGGGGTTATTCTGCTGTTTTCGACGGACTTGCAGGATCTCGGGCCAACCTTCACCGTGCCGCAAATGAAGCAAATGATCGAATTTGCCACTCAAGGGAGAACCCGTTATTTTGGGGTGTCTCCAGTTGAGTTTTGGTTGGGGGGAGCAAGCGGTCTGCGTCCGCCGCTGCTGCCCGTGGCGATTTGGCTGAGTGTGGCTCTGCCGTTTTGGTGGAAACGATCGGCGATCGCCCCCATCCTCACTCCAGAGATCAAACTATTACCCGAAATCTTGGTCGCTTCACTGGGATTATTTGGGTTGGCGCATGTGTTATTTCCTCGTCTCTATTTTCCTAATCGCTACACGTACCATAGCTTGCGCTTTGTGATGGCGATCGCCGCAGGTATCATCTTATGGTATCTACTCAAGACATTTTGGCAATGGATTTTAACCCAGAAAAGACTCCCTTGGCTGACTCGCCGCATCTCCGTTGTCCGCTGGGAGAATACCACAAAACCCAATCCCCAGAATCCCACCGCAACTCCAACGAAAAACCCACGCAGGTTCAGGGAATCGGGCTGGTTGGGTCTATGGAGTTCGCTGATTATCGCCACGTTTCTGGTGCCTGCCCTGCCGCCGCTGCTGTTCCTCTGCCAAGCCTGGCATGTCGGCCAAGCTCCCGCCATCTATGAATTTCTAGCGGCTCAACCCAAGGATATTTTGATCGCCTCCCTAGACGATGAAGCCGACAATTTACCCGCCTTTACTCAGCGCTCTGTCCTGGTGTCCGGTGAGTTTGCCTTTGCCTTCCATGTCCGCTACTACTCCGAAATGAAGCAGCGCACTCAAAACCTGCTGCAAGCCCATTACAGCCCTGATCTCTCGGTCGTTCAGTCCTTTAATCAACAGTACGGCATTGATTTTTGGCTTATTAACCAGGACTTTCTACAGCCCGACTATCTGCTGAGTAAAAGCTGGTTGGTGAATAGTTCCTTGCAGTCTGAAGTATTGCAAATTGCCAATCAGCTAGAAGGGGGAAATCGGGGGGCGATCGCACCTTTCATCACACAATGTACCGTCGCCCAAACCGAAACCCTAAGCCTATTGGATGTCCAGTGTTTGCAAGCGCCATAATTGTTGCTCCTAATGAACTACCCCATCGTATAGACGAATGGGGTTTCCCCGCCTCCGCCTAACGCTTGGGATTTCTGACGTTTCTTCGCTCCAAGTTGCCGCATACTTC
>JALOOP010000569.1 GCA_025454315.1 Oculatellaceae cyanobacterium Prado106 | reverse complement strand
ATCACAGACCGAGAAAATCGCTTGATTACAGAACTCCTTTTGAGGTATTCTATGCTAACAAATCAGGCACTGATGCACTTCAGATTTGAATTGGCCTAGAGTAAACCGTTTCCCTATAGAACGTAATGGCTTGCCTCTAGAATAGTAAGGATTTTAGAACGGCTGATGCAGTAGCAAAAGACAGTGTTTATGCCTAGAAAGATTCGAGAGTTAAAAGCTCAGATTGCACGTGAAGGATTTATTTACTTACCAAAGCGTGGCAAGGGGAGTCATGAGCGTTGGCGGCACCCTCTGCTAGGAAGAACTTTGACAATTTCATGCCAGGATGGAGATGATGTGCCAATCTACTTAGAAAAGCAACTCATAAAGATGCTTACGGCATTGGAAGAATTAACTGAAGATTTAAGTGAAAATAGGAAAGAGTTCAATGAGGATGAGAACGCATGAATCGATATAGCATGATGGTTCAATGGTCTGATGAAGACCAGCTTTTCCTGGTTACGATTCCAGAATTTGTCGATCGCGTTGTCATGCCTTGTACCCACGGCAAGAACCGCGAAGAAGCTATCCGTAATGGAGAAGAAGTCATTGAAATGTACTTAGAAGCTTGGCAAGCAGAGGGTGAACTCATCCCAGAACCTAGGACGCTCCAGGTTGCCTAACACCATAGCAAACAACATCAACAACTTATTGCAACAACTTCAAGGGGCAAGTCGTTACTTTATGCAAAACGCATGACAAGTTTCTTTACAAGCAAAGGGGGAAGATCAGGTACTTACTATTCCCCAAAAGTTTGCGCTACCGAGTACAGAAGTCCTACTCCGCAAAGAAGGGAACTGCTTAATCATTGAACCGATCGCCCCCGGTTCTCCCCTTGCCCTACTGACTACGCTACAGGATATCCCAGACGAATTTCCAGACATAGAATCAACCCAAACGATCTGCTGATTGCGGCTCATGCTCTGGCATTAGAACTGACCCTAGTTACCGCCAACACCCGTGAATTTGAGCGCATACCAGGCCTGTCCCTGGACAATTGGCTGCTTTAAGGTGAATAAAACTGAAGATGGTCTGTTCCATTCGGCTTCGGGCATTCTGGGATTGGCCTGATTCAACCACCCCACCATGCGTCAATCCCACCGAAGATTCCTCGGACGACTCCTCGCCACCACCACGATCGCCCTCACCCTCACCAACCATTGGGGCATCGACCTGACCACCCTGACTCAAAATCCTGGGAGTTGGAGCGATCGCGCCGAAGCCAAGAAATCTGGTGGCCGTTCCAGTGGGGGTTCCTTCAGTTCACCCTCACGGTCGTCAGGTTCTAGCAGGTCTTCAGGGAGTCGGTCAAATGGATCAAGCGGGTCGAGCCGATCTTCAGACTATGATCGGCGATCGCGACCTTCCACCGTTTATTATGGGGGCGATCGCTACTATTCCTCCAACAGTTCCAGCGATGATTCCTTTTGGTTTGGCCTAATCATCGTCCTGGGCATCATCGGAGCCATCATTTACTTTGCGATGAAAGCCAATCAAAATGGCTCATCCTCTGGCAGCAGCGAGATTGACAACCATAAAGTCACCCTGACTCAACTGCAAATCGGCATTCTCGCCCAAGATCGCGATGTCCAGGCGCAACTGAGTGACCTTACCGAACAAGCCGACATGGAAACCCCCGAGGGACGGCTGGCGTTCTTGCAAGAAGGGGTGCTGAGTGTGTTGCGATCGCCCGAAAACTGGAGCCATATCCACGGTAAATCCCAAACCGTCAACAACCGCGAAGCCGCCGCCCAACAGTTTGGCGAACTCTCCCTACAAGTCCGCAGCAAATTCAGCGAGGAAACCCTGGTCAACGCCCGAGGCAAAGTCCGCAAACAAGACGCAGACTCCTCCGCAGCCGAAGATCCCGGTTCCTACATCGTGGTCACGCTCCTCGTCGGCACTGCCCATGACCAACCCTTGTTCGACAAACTGTACACCCTCGAAGATCTCAAAACCGCGCTGGAAATCTTGGGGAGTCTTTCCACCGATTATTTGCTGATCCTCGAATTGCTCTGGAGTCCGCAAGAATCTGGTGTCAGCCTCAGCCAGGATGAACTGATCAGCGATTATCCTGAGTTAATGCCGCTATAACATCACCGTTATCAGAAGGCGACGCATGAGTACTTGGAGACGAAAAGCATTTAGGAGACCACCTCGAAACCCAAGAAGAAATGTACCGATGGAACAAACCTGATATTTTTGAAGAAGTTGCTAGTTCGCTGGAGTACAGGCTTGGAGAACAGAAATTTGCCAAACTTAAACAGCAGTTTTATCGCAATTTAAACGGCTCTTTAGACAAAGTTTTACAATCACAACGAGGATTAGGAGCAGGAAGTATTTTTTCTAATCTCGTTTGAGGGGTAGTCAGTCACGCGCTTGTGGGCGATCGGATCTTAAAGCGCTACAATCTATCCAAACTACTGAACAGCTTTGCATATGAGTACCCTCGACCAAGTGCTAGAAACCGCTTTGCAACTCTCTAATGATCAGCAAGAAATGTTGATCAAAATTCTTCAAAATCGCCATCATCAAAGTCGCCGAGCAGAAATTGCGGCAGACGCTCAGCAGAGTCTGGCAGATTTCCGAGAAGGGAAATTACAACCTCAATCTGCTCAGGATATTATTGCAGAACTGCGTCAATCTCTGAACGCTCCAGAAGCATGAGAACCTTGGTTCTAACCCCCAAATTTAAGCGAGCATTTCGTAAATTCGTGAAGCGTAATGCAGACCTTCAAAAACGAATTGAAGAGATCCTACAACTGATGGAAACAGATGTGTATGCTCCAACTTTGGGTATGCACAAATTAAGCGGTAACCTTGACGGTCTTCAGTCTTGCTCTTGTGGCTATGACTGTCGCATTGTGTTTTCCCTTGAGAAAGGGTCTGAACCCAACACTGAAGTTATTGTATTAATCGATCTTGGAACACACGATGAAGTCTATTAGAGCTTTCAATCATTGACTCAATTCCTGCACCTACACTTCTATTGCAAGAGTTGATTTACATCGATCGCCATATCTCCAAACGCTAATGGACTGATATTCCCTGAAGTGAATTCCTGTCGTAACCGATACGTTCCATGTTGTGGATCTTAGGGAGTAGTTTGATTCTAATGCAAATGCTCTCGAAGCCAAGACTCGATATCTGACAAGACCTGCATCCGTTCAGGCTCATTGAGGAGTTCGTGATAAAACCCATCGTAGAGATTCAGTGTTTTGTCCTGAGATCCTGCCTTTGCATAAAATCGCCGACTGCCCTCTGGATTCGTTAGGCGATCGCCCGTCCCATGCAACACCAAAAGCGGCAGATCCAGTTCACCCGCCCGAGCTTGGATCTCGTCGATCGCCCCCAAAATACAAGCCAAAGTCCGAGCTGGGAATCGCCCGTGATATACCAGTGGATCAGCCTGGTAGCGGCGAACGATTTCTGAATCACGGGAAATTGCAGCGTCATTCAGCTTGATCGTGGGTAGTCGGGGCAAAAGTTGACCGATCATCTGAACTCCACGACTCAAGAAAGGCGATGATTTTTCATGAGCTATTAATACGGCACTCATCAGAATCAGGCCATTCAGCAGGGGCTTGTGACGATCCAGAAACGACATAGGGAGACGAGGATTCTCTCCCCATCTCCCTATCGCCATTTGTATC
>JALOOP010000177.1 GCA_025454315.1 Oculatellaceae cyanobacterium Prado106 | reverse complement strand
TCCGAGGATCTGATCGAAAATATCCGACGACGAACCGAGCAAGCGCTGCAAGAGAAGAAGATTACCCTGCAAGAAGCCCAGTTACTGTTGCAAAACTATGAGCGGAGCTTGAGCCGCTATACCTATCTGACTTCTTGGGAAGCGTGATAGATGGGTTCACGTTCATTTAACGATCAAAAACAGGAGGCTGCATGGGACAGGGCTTTCGTCCAGTTTCTAACCGATCTGCTAGTGGTTTAGTCCAGGTCGATACAAATCTTTGGACGATTGAGGCCAAGGACTGTGTCTGCTATCGTCCTCCCATGCAGCCTCGCTATCCTTATTCGCATCGGGCGATCGTGATTCGTCTTGAGGATGGCAGCCTTTTTGTGCTTTCACCCATCCCACTCACGCCAGGGATTCGGGCAGATGTCGATCGCCTGGGAACCGTAAAATACCTGGTTTCGCCCAACCACCTGCACCATCTGTATCTGGGAGACTGGGGACAAGCCTACCCGGATGCCAAGCTCTATGCCTCGCCCAGCCTGCCTGCCAAGCGCAAGGACTTGAACTTTTACACAACCTTAAACAGCAATCTGCCCGAACCGGAATGGTCAGGGCAGATTGATCAGTGTATTTTGGGGTCGGGAAAAGGCTGGTTTGACGAGATTGCCTTCTTTCACCGGGCATCCGGCACGCTAGTTCTCACTGATTTTGTCATGGACTTTAACCCAGAAACTTTTTCAGGGATTTCAAAAGTCACAACTCGTTGGAACCAGATGTATCGCCATACGCCGCGCGGAGTGCAGTTTGCTCACCCGTTCGATAAAAAGATCCTGCGAGAAGCACTACAAACGATTCGGGCATGGGAGCCGCAACGGGTGATTGTGGCGCATAGTCCCTGGCTTTGTGTCGAAGGGCAACAGGTGACGAGTTTCTTGGATGCAGCCTTCGACTGGTTGAAGCCAAAGTCTGCTGTAGTGGAGGGGGGGATGGCGATCGCCCAATTCCTCACCCTAGCCCTGGTCATCTTGCCCATTCACAGTGGGATTGTATTGATTGCTGACATCCTCTACCCACGGTTGTTCCGCAACACCGCTAAGTAAAGCAGGGACGACTGTCTACCGTCCCCTGAAGAGAAGATTCCCGAATCCCCTTTCCCCAAGCTTGAACCATAACGAGGTCAATCAGGGACGATGATTCACCGTCCCCTTAAGGAATAATTCAGGAATCCCCCTTTCCCCTTTCCCCTTTCCCCTTTCGCCTTGCTTACGCCGTAACTCGGGAATTCGCAGGCAAATACCCCAGTTCCTTGAGCTTGCTGATGACTCGGGCGGTGCTTTCTTCCAGGGTTTCCTGGTCGGTTTTGCATTCGAGTTCGGGGGTTAGCGGGGCTTCGTAGGGGTCGTCAATTCCGGTGAATTGTTTGATTTCACCAGCTCTGGCTTTTTTGTAGAGTCCCTTGACATCGCGTTCTTCGCAGATGTTGAGGGGTGCGTTGACATAGACTTCCACGAAGTCGCCGATGCGGCTGCGGACTTCGTCGCGGATGTCGCGGTAGGGCGAAATGGCCGAGACGAGGACGATCACACCGTTGCGGGTGAGGAGATGGGAGACGAAGCCAATGCGGCGGATATTTTCGTCCCGGTCGGCTTTGCTGAAGCCCAGTCCTTTGGTCAAGTTTTCCCGCACGATGTCGCCGTCTAGGACTTCGATTTTGTAACCTTGAGCGCGGAGTTCTTGCTCAACGGCCATGCGAATCGTGGTTTTACCTGCGCCACTCAAACCAGTGAACCAGACGGTTACGCCACGTTGGTCTTTAGTCATGCTGATACTGCTCCTATGGGTGCAAAATTAATGAACAATGAACGGGTTTTGGAAAATCGTTGCGATGGCGGCACCATACCTCAAAACGACTTCCAAGCCTCAACCCCTTCTTTCCGAATAAACTTTCTTCAGGCAAAAAGAACTTTTCAGGTAAAAAGAACAGAGGTTTGGACAGAGGTCTGTTTATTTCTCTTCATATTACGGGTCTTTGTCCCCAATCCCACGGATCATCTTCGGCATTTACGCAATCTTGGAGTAGATAAGGCCAGGATAAAGGGACGCGGGGTTCGGCAGGGAAATAGCCAACCCTATAACCTTTGTGCGATCGCCCCTCTCTCACCGAACTTTTGTAACCGCTTTATTGTAGATTGGTAAAGATCGGTAAACAGACGACGGAAATCACCAGGTTCATCTGGGATTGACCGGTTTGATCTGCGATGGATGCGAGTTTCATCTTGCGGGCTTGATTTTGCGGGCTTCATCTTGCGGGTTTTTCATTTCGGGGAAAGGTAATTAGTATGCGGATTCTGTTTGTTGCAGCAGAAGCTGCGCCGATCGCCAAAGTCGGCGGCATGGGCGATGTGGTGGGGGCACTGCCAAGAGTACTGCGCGAAATGGGGCATGATGTGCGCCTGTTTATGCCGTACTACGGGTTTGTCGGTGACAAAATCAAAGTGCCAAAGGAGCCGATTTGGAAAGGCACGGCCATGTTCCAGGACTTCCATGTCTACGAAACCACCTTCCCCAAATCCGATGTGCCCCTCTATCTGTTCGGCCATCCCGCCTTTGATCCTCGTCGCGTTTACTACGGCGAAGATGAAGAGTGGCGGTTCACCCTCTTTGCCAATGGTGCCGCTGAATTTTGCTGGAACTACTGGAAACCCGACATTGTCCATTGCCATGATTGGCACACGGGCATGATTCCCGTCTGGATGCATGAAGACCCCAGCATCGCCACGATCTTCACCATCCACAACCTCGCCTACCAAGGCCCCTGGCGCTGGAAGCTAGAGCAAATGACCTGGTGTCCCTGGTACATGCAAGGGCATAACACGATGGCGGCGGCGGTGCAGTTTGCCAATCTGGTGACCACCGTTTCTCCCACCTACGCCCAGCAGATTCAAACCCCTGCTTATGGCGAACAGCTTGAAGGGTTGCTCTCTTTTATTAACGGCAAGCTCGTCGGCATTCTCAACGGCATCGATCGCCAACTCTACGATCCCGAAACCGATCGCAGCATTGTCTCCAACTTCACCGCCGACAGCCTCGACCAACGCGCCGCCAACAAGATTGCCCTGCAAGAAGAACTCGGCCTAGAGGTCAACTCCAAAGCCTTCCTGGTCGGCATGGTGTCCCGGTTGGTGGAACAAAAAGGTCTGGATTTGATCATTCAAATGCTCGATCGCTTCATTGCCTACACCGATGCTCAGTTTGTCATGTTGGGGACGGGCGATCGCTACTACGAAACCCAAATGTGGCAGATTGCCTCCCGCTATCCCGGACGGGTGTCCTCCTATCTGCTGCACAACGACACTTTGGCGCGTCGGATCTACGCCGGATCGGATGCGTTCCTGATGCCCTCCCGCTTTGAACCTTGCGGCATTAGCCAACTGATGGCCATGCGCTATGGCTGTGTGCCGATCGTGCGGCGCACCGGAGGCTTGGTCGATACGGTCAAGCATTTTGTGCCTTCAGAGCATATGGGGACGGGCTATTGCTTCGATCGCTACGAACCCCTGGATCTGTTCACCTGTATGGTTCGAGCCTGGGAAGCGTTCCAGTTCAAAGATGCCTGGAAAGAACTCCAGCAGCGCGGCATGGCGCAAGACTTTGGTTGGGACAAATCGGCCAAGGAATATGTCAAAATCTACCGTCGCGTCCTAGGGTTACCCGAAGAAGAGACTCAACCTGGAACCGAAAGCGCCACTTCGGTGTCTGATCATAAACAACCTGAACTCGTTTAGGCTGGGGTCTGTAGAATTGGGTCTGTAGAATAAAATATGGGCATCCGTCGAGATGCCCATATTTTTATTGGACTCTATCTGCCTCAGTTTGAACCGAATTAGGGTTTACTCAATGGGTCTAACCCAATTCTTGATCTAACACCATTCTGGAATCTCAGGGTATGAGAACCTCACGCAGTCGAAATATTATTCTGGCGCTCTGTTTTATGGGGGCGTTGTTTTTGGGCGTACTGGTCGCCCCGCAACATTTCACTCCGTCCAACTCCACGGCTCAAATGATTCAGGCGCAGATTTCCCCTGCAACGCCGCCTGCTATTGCCGCAGAAGCCGCTCTTGATCCGGCACCTCAATCAGCCGCACCTCAACCAGCCGTACCTCAACCAGCGGCAGCCCAACCAGCGGCAACCCAACCAGCGGCAACTCAACCAGCTACAACTCAACAATCTGCCAATCCACAAGCGGCAACGAAGCAAGCGGCAACGACTTATCGGGCGATCGATGAACAGTACCGCGATCGCTTCGGCATTGCCAGCAACGAGGTTTTGGCTCCGAGTTCTCTCCCCAACACTGCCCTCCGCTTCAACGAGCGCGACCTGCTGACGGTTCTCCAAAACACCCAAGCTTACTTCCAAGCCTACAGCACCGAAAACCCCGACATCCAACGGACAGGCATCCTCGGAACTCAGGGTGTCACCGTCGCCAATGTCCTGGATACGCTGTCGTTCATGATCAGCACTCTCCAGGAAGATATCAGCAACGGTCGCCCGATTCGTCTAAAAGATCCAGTTTTTGTCAACGCCAACTTCCGCGTCATTCGCTGGTCGGCCTACAATCCTGAAGATCCCCAGGAAACGCTGGTACGGTTGACTAAATATGCGGTCTTTACCCACCCCGGTTCGCGCACCCGCACGGCAACTTATAATGTGCCGCTCTACCAACTGCGGGAGGATGCAGAGGGCGATCGCTTCTACCTCAACATCACCAAACAACAGGTGCTATCGGGCATCTACGAATCCGGCGGTTCACTGCAAGGCCGCGTTGACCCTCTGGTTTACCTCACTCGGGAAAGCTTTGAGGATGCCATCATGCAGGGAACCATTTTGATTAAATATGCAGATGGCACTTCGGCTTACTTTAATGTCGATCGCAACAACGGCATCGTTTATGTTCCGGGCATCGACCCCTATCAGCAACGTCGCTATTGGTACTTCAGACCCGTGGACAATATCCAGGGCTATGGTCATCAATTTGAGAAGAAGATTGCCATTAAACCCGGTGTTACCTTTGCTGGGGATGTGCTGAACATTGGCCTAGGTCGCATGGTGGTTCTGGAACATAGTACGACGGGGCAACGAGAATTAAAACTGGGCGTGATTGCTGATACGGGTGGGGCGTTTCTGCCGAACTTGCATCAGTTGGATTATTTGGCGGGGGTGTTTGGCGATCGCAATGAGTTTTACAATGCCATCCGCTCCTTACCCGAGTACAGCAAAGCCTATTTTCTCGTTCGCAAATCGAATTAGATCCTGAGCGAAAGTTGAAAGAATAAGCCTGATATCGTTTCATCGATATCAGGCTTGTTGTTTAGTACAGTTATCATTACCAGATAGTGAATCACACGGAAAAAAAATCGTGATCTTCTCCGGGTATGAGAATTTCGATTTTGCCTGTGTAGTAGGACAATTTTGTGCCTGGAGCGTTTTCAAAGCCCTGCTGAATGAGCTTGAAATGCGCCCAAGTTCCAGACAAAGAAATCTGCTGATCGATTGGCTGACTCAGTAGGCGTGCCATGATGTTTCAGTTCTCTGTGTTCAGGTTGCTCAACAACTTCTGCTTGTCTGAATAATATCTGATTGAATCTTCTGTTGGTCTTGCGATCGCCCCTTGTAGCTTTTGGGCAGTGGATGACCTGTTCTTTAGAATTTAGAGGGAAGAGGCGATCACCAAGGATAACCGCCTAGCACAATAAAATCTCCTATATTTTGAAAGCAGTCTCAAAACGAAAATAGGGACGTGTATTCCACGTCCCTCAAGGATTTGATTAAAAATTCGGATTCGGGAAAGCGATCGCAATTCACGAAACGATCGACAAGGTTCAAAAAGAGATAGGAAACTTCTCAGAAATGCATCCCGATTCATCGAAAAACACAGAGAAACCCTTTCCCCTTTCCCCTTTCGCCTTTCCCCTCCCAGACCTATCGCATCAAATTCAACAACTCTTTGGGAGAAGCCAACAGGTCGATCGCCACAAAGAAGATTTTGCCATCGGGATTGAGCAGAAATCTCCAGGACATGTTCATGCCGACACTGGCACCAAACCAAGGCGTTTGCACCTTGCCGGTGACTTTGATTTGGTTGAAGCCATCTTCGGTGGGTTCAGAGACACCGCGCTCAGGCAGGAGTTTGAGGTTTTGGCATTCTTCGCGGAAGAACTTGTAGATGGCATCGCGTCCGACAATGGGGCGCTGGAACGGGGGCTGGAGGGCACCGTCGTCGGTGAAGAGGTTAATCAGCACATCAAAGTCGTTGGCGTTGAGGTTATCCATGTAGTCCAACACCGTTTGGTTGGTGATGCCTTCGATGCTGACTTTGGTGCGCTGGGCTGCGGCTTGGGGTGCGACAACGGGTTCAGCAACTTTGTTGAACTCGCCGAGTTTGCCGGGATCATAGCCCAAGTCAACCACTGCATTCCGCAGAACCGTGATTTGTTGACCGGGATCTAGGGTACGAATAGTCTGAAGAACGGCGGCTGCATTGGCCGAAAGCTGGTAGCCTTGGGGGATGGGGGCGACAATGCCCTTTTCCATCCATTCGCCCAACTGGAACCAGAAGCCCAGTTTAATGTTGGCAGTCCAGGTGGCATAGGTGCGACAGATGGGGGTGTCGGCGCGGTTCGCCAAATCACACATGACCTGGGTTTGTTCGGCAAAATTCATTTGGCGGATAGCGTTCATGGTGCCTTCAGCGAAGACCATGTTGGCGGCACCGGGGGCAGCAACGGTGATGGTTTTGCCCATTTCGAGGTAAGCAAACCAGATGAGCGCTAGTTGATCTTCTGCACTCAGTTGGTTGAAGCGGGCGATCGTTGCTGGAACGGCATCAGCAGAGAGCGTATTGGGGAAAATGCCGCGAGCAGAATCAATCGTAAAGGGCATAGTTCAGCCTCTATAAAAAATAAAGTATCAGGTGAGCAAAAATCAGCCTGTCAGAATGGCAAAGCAATGCTCCAATGGAAGCATTCACTTGTTTGTTGCGATTTGTAAACAAATACTACTTCGATATCGAACAAATGTAAACAAAATGAAAATAGAAATTTATTAATGTATGACCAAAGGGGCGATCGCACATCCCGATAAGCTTACCCTTCTGTCCCTAGAAGTTTACTTTATTACTATCTTTTGAGTGTTTTGTATCACTTAGTCTTGAGTGAAAGAATCGAAGCTAGATTAAAAACGAGTATCTTTCTTACTCATAATCTTAACAAAACTTAAAAAATAGATTTACTGATGAGCGAAAATCGATGAGTTCGATGCTCAAGGAGAGCCTGTAATGAACTGCGATCGGGCTATAAACGGCAGTTTGAAGAATTAAAGCCTGACTTGAAAAGAAGACGCACTTCTAGACCTGTTCATTGACAGATGTGTGGAAAGTTTAGTCAATAAGGGTTAAGACTCTGTATTCTGAAGGATAAGGAGAGAATAAGCTGAAATTTTAGAGGTGAACCGCAAAGGCGCAGATAAATCTATTTCCTTTGGGCTTGATGAAAGGATATTGGCGTTGACTAATCCATGATGAATTTGTGTATGGCGGCTTCGTCGTCACCCACAAATTCATCCCACCGATCACCACCCTCAGGATATTCAGTGGGTTTAAGGTTTAAATTCTTTGCTCTATCCGGTCAGGTTGGCCTGAAACTGCCGATTCTTCTTCAAAAGGTCGGTTTTGTAACCAGGCAAAGAGCGCGGCAGCAGCCAGGAGAATCACGGTGGTAAAACTGACTACTTGTAGCATGATGCTGAAACGCATGACACATCTCCGGTTATGCGAGGTTGTAGTGTTCCAGGTGAATGTTAGTGACGGGCACATCTAAATTTCCTAAAGCGTGTTCCACTTGATCCATCATTTTGGCAGCGGCACAGATGAAGTAATGGCGGCTCCCTCGGTGAATGGGCAGATAGCGCTCCAGCAAAGCCTGATCGACATAGCCTGTTTCGCCTTCCCAGTCGTCCGGCGGGTTGCGGAGGACATGGACAATTTCTAAGTCCAGTTGCGCTTGGAGTTCGGTCAGGGTTTCGCGGTAGGGGATGTCATCCCAGGATTTGTTGGCGTAGATGAGCAGGAAGGGGCGATCGTCCTGGCGTTGAGCAGCCGTCACCAAAATGCTCAAGATAGGCGTGATGCCAATGCCGCCCACAATTAGCACAAATCCAGCGCTGTCCCAGTAGCGATCGATCGTAAACACGCCATAAGGCCCATCCAGATAGGCTCTCGTCCCTGGTCGGACATCTTTGATGCGGCGAGTAAAGTCACCCAAGGCTTTAATGCCAAATTCTAGGCGATCGCTCCTATCCCCACTAGAAGACATGGAAAAAGGATGCTCCCGCATACTAAACGGGGTAATGTTGAGGGTTAGCCAGGAGAACTGTCCCGGTTGGAATCGAAACCCAGCGTGATTCACCGGACGCAGTGCCAATGTCCAGACATCGCCTCGCTCGGGGCGCACTTCCTCGACCTCGTAAGGGTAGCGCATCAGCAGCCAGGGCTTGATGAATCGAACATAGATAATCAGCCACAGCGCTGCCAGAATTAAACCCGTCCACAACAAGGCTTTCCAGAACAGTCCCAGATAGTTACTGACCCCAATGGTGTGGCCAAAGGCCAAGACCACGGCCAAAACCGAGAGAACACTATGGGAGAACCGCCAGGGTTCGTAGGGAATTTTCAGCGACTTTCGAGCCAGGGTGGTCACCACTAGCAAGATGAAGGACAGGGTAGACAGTACGGCCAGCCTTGCTCGCCAAGGTGCATTAGGGAAGTCCAGCAGTTGCAGAGTCTGGGGTTGCACGATCCAGAGAATGACGGGATGCAGTAGTACCAGCGCAAAGGCCACTAGCGATGTGTAGCGATGAAACCCCAGCAGAATATCTGCTCCGTAGGACGACTCAATACGGCCAATCCGCGCAGTTAGGACAAATTGAAGCGCCATCATAGCTAGGGCAATAAAGCCTACGGCCACCGAAAATTCAGTCCAAAAACCGCGATCGGGAGTAGATGGATAGATTAACAGCACCAGCAACGGCAAAATGATAATCAGCAGATACACTGCAATCCAGCTAAAGGCCACGATCACTGGATTGTGCCGGAACAGGTTTTTCATAACAGGAACGCCCTAAAGACCACTGGCGATAGGGTAGGGTGGAGGAGAGGTCGATCGCATCTAGCCCAGGTTTGATCCAGTCTGGCTACCCCATAAACGGCAGACTAACCAGACAAACCAACTATGCAGACTAAACCTGCAAGCTCAACCTGCCGACTAAATCTGTTATCTAAACGTGAAGCTGTTCTCTTTCGGATTCCAGGAGTTTGAGCAGTTTTTCATCGCCTCGGGCTTTTGCGACTTTCATGCGGCGTTGCAGATTATCGACCAGGTTAGCCCGATGAACTTTGCTGATGTAGTGCCGGGGAAGGGTCGATGGGATCTGCACCTTGACGAGTGGGAAGGGGGCTGTGGGCTGGGCGGCGGTGGCTGCGCCTTCTTCGTAGCGGGCGACCCGATAGATGGCACCCCGGTATCGCAGCAAATGAAAGTCTGGGCGATCGGGATTTTGCACTGGGGCGGCAGGCGGTGCGGTGGGATCGACCTGGATTTTTTGCCCTCGATAGATCAAGGTGTAGGGGGCAGGGGAGATAGAGTCCGCATGGACAGAGCCTGCATAGGGCGATCGACCACTCGGGTCATAGTCGTAACAAACACCGCGATACATCAGTTTCATGAACTACTGCTCCAACGCAATAAAAGGTTAACGCCTTGCAATGGCCTAAGAATTGGGTTACATCCAGAATCTAGTAAAACCGCTCAGGGCATGACTAGAATCCCAATTCCTATCCGCTGTAAGGCAAGGGGAAAAAAATTAGCAAAGCAATCGAACCATTCACCCTGGTTACCCCTTCTCTGGATAGGGGATAGATACAGCGGCAAAGGGGATAAATCATTTGAATTCTGTATCTAATACTACCGTTTAACATCTCTATTTATAAATCCCCCAAATGGGGGATATTGAACCAGAGGCACATGCTGCAAACGATAGGGGCTGATCCACTTTTGATACCGCTGTTAGGATCAGAGTTTTTAGCTTGAGAAACTCTTTTTGGTAGGGAGTAAAACCAGATTTTAGATGGATTTAGGAACGGTCTGGGTGGGATAGCGTGGTATGAAATGTGACTGGGCGATCGCTCCTTCTTGCGCCATTAATCCGTATGTTTATGACCTGAATTGGCGATCGCAAACCTCCTCCAGACTGATAATTTTTGTAAAGCGGCTGAGGATTGCTTTCGCGACAAACGATTACCTTGTCCCGAACAGTCCGCTGATGACTATCGCTTTGAGGTTAAGTCTGGATGAGGGTGGTTCTCGTTCAAAGCAAAACGGCGTGACAGATGGGAGATGCTTCAGAAATCTATATCCTGCGCTACTAGCATCCCTTGAGAATCTATGAGACGCTATAGCATGTCAAAGCAGTTAGATTGTGCCAATCCATCGGTGCCAATCAACCGTTGCTAATCGATAACTGTGTCGAAAATTTGAGAACTGTTCAGAGCAAGTTCAGAGCAAGTTCAGCGGAATGAGTCAAAGTAGGTTCAATGGCGTGACAAAGTGTGAAAATTTTTGTGATCAATTCTTTTTTGATGCGTTCCGTCTGACGATTCCCTTGATTGATCGGTAAAGTGCTGAGGCCATTTGTCATGTCGCTCTCCTCCCCTCCTCGTCCGCTTTTGCCGCCGCCTACACCCCCTCTGGTGGTTCCCACGGGAGAAGCAAGTGCTGCAATTTGGGCACAGGGATTGGAAGTCGAGTTTCAATCGGGAAAGGATCGCTACCCCATCCTCAAAGGCATTGATTTACAAGTTCCTCGGAGCTGTTTCTTAGCGCTCACCGGGCCTTCGGGCGTCGGCAAGACGACTTTGCTTTACACGTTAGCAGGCATTCTTACGCCTGCCCGAGGCAAAGTTTCCTTGTTGGGGCGATCGCTAACCCAGGCCAAACGCGCTCAGGTCGAACAGTTCCGCTTGCAGCACATTGGCATTATCTTTCAAGAGTTCTATCTTTTCTCCGCTCTCACAGCCTTGGAAAATGTCATGCTTGCCCCTAAACTCAAGGGCATCAAAGTTCCATCGGCTCGTCATCTGGCACTCACCTGGCTGGAAAAACTCAACCTGGGACACCGAGTCGATCAACTGCCGCGCAACCTTTCTGGGGGTGAAAAGCAACGAGTGGCGATCGCCCGTGCCCTAGCCAGCAACCCCCAAATTATCCTGGCAGATGAGCCGACCTCCGCGCTGGACTCCCAAAATGGTCGCAATGTGGCGCTCATCCTCCAGCAATTATGTCACGAACAGCAAGTGACCATCGTCATGGCTACCCATGATCATCGCATTTTAGATCTGGCCGATCGGGTTGTGACGATTGAGGATGGTCGAGTCGTTGGGGATTCCTGATCTAGGCTCTGATCTGTCAAGCGGTAGATGTTGATTGGGGCTAGCAGCAGTAGTATCTGTCTCAACGTTGAGAGAGGTACAAGCTTGCTACAGGATCTGATGTCAATGGCGCATTCCCAGGTTGAGTCTGCGATCGCCCTAGAGAATTTCACCCTAAAACTCGCGATTCGCCCTGACCTGGGCGGCAGGATTGACCAACTCTACGACAAGCGTACCGATCGCGACTGGCTTTGGCATCCTCCCGAGTACGACGCAGCCCAAACGCGCACCCTGCCCCTAGGCGCATCCTTTGACGATCACTGGACGGGCGGCTGGGACGAAATTTTCCCGAACGATGCCCCCGATGATTTCCGGGGAGAGCGGCGGGTGGATCATGGAGAGTTGTGGTCGCAGTCTTGGAAGATTGAGGAACAGTCTCAAGACCAAGTGACACTGAGCTTGCAGTGTCAGACGGTGCCTGTGCGGGTGGTGAAAACGATCGCCCTCCACCCCACCCAACCCGAGTTTCAAATCACCCATCAATTTGAGAACCAGTCCAATACCGAAGTTCCTTTTTTGTTCAAGCACCATGCCGCGATCGCCATTGAACCCGGTGATGAGATTCTTCTGCCCGATTGTCTGATTGAGCCTGTGGTGCTGGAGTTTAGTACCCTGATTGGACAGGCGGGTAAAACTCAGTTTCCGATGGCCGTAGATGCTCAAGGACAGCCTGTGGATTTGAGAAAAACGCGCGATCGCCAGTCTCAACAGCGAGAGTTTTTCTATAGCTCAGAACTGGCGGTGGGAGAATGTGGGGTGGGACATGGGCGATTGCAAACAGCTCTAAAGATGCGATTCGATCGGGCTGATTTTCCCTATGTCTGGATGCTGCAAAGCTATGGCGGCTGGCGTGATTTTTATGTCTTAATCGCAGAACCTTGTACGACAATGCCCTATGACCTGGAGGTTGCTTGTCAGAACGGAACGGTGGCGATCTTGCAGCCCGGTGAGACTCAAACTCGCAATCTAACAGTTGCGATTGAGCCTTTCCCTACACTTTGACCATACGATCGGCGATCGCCTGATAAGCAGCCAACCACGCCACCTGTGTCTCGGGTGTCCAATCGGCTCCTAGGTACTGCTCAAAGGTTTTGAGGAGGGATTGACCAAAGAGGGTGTAATGCTCAGAGAGTGCGCCGTATTGGATGTGGCGATCGCCCAATCCCTTGAGGGTTTGATCGAGTTTTTCGGGGGTGCGGAGGTTGTTGACCGTGAAGGCTAGGGCGTTGAGGAGCATGATTTTTTGTTTTTTCATGTCCGATCGGTGGAACAGCGCTTGGGTGGCTGGGTAGTCGGTGAATAAATTGTGATAGAAAGATTCTAGAAACTCATTGGCTCTGGGTTTGACGAGTTCTAGGGTGGCTTCTAGGCGATCGATGTCAATGGTCATGGGGGAGTTCCTCGTTCCGTCTGAGTTCAGTGCGCTTCTACCAGGAAACGACACCTGTCTGTGATTATCCCATGAGGCATTGGGAAGCCGTGCATGAATTTTTAGTGAAGCATAACTGCTAGAGCCTTTGGCTAGTTTGGGTGTTGAGTGTGCGATCGCCCCTCTATCCCTCAAAATCGCACCGCTTTACGAAGAAATTGACCCAGATAGAGAACCAGAAGAGACACAGAAATTGACCCAGCTAATACTATAGGTTGGTGAATCAGCGAAGAAACGACAATGGTGACAAAAGAAAGCACAAAGGCGGTAATGAAACTGGTAATACCAGTGAACAAATCCACCAGATCGCTCAACAGCGGAATCACGCTCACAAAAATGCTAATCGGCTGAGCCCATATTTCTCACAAGAAAAGAAGAAGAGTCGTTAAGAGGAAAGATTTTGTGAACAGAACTGCAAAAATTATAGTGCTGATTTTTAAACGGCAGCGAA
>JALOOP010000176.1 GCA_025454315.1 Oculatellaceae cyanobacterium Prado106 | reverse complement strand
AATCACAGACCGAGAAAATCGCTTGATTACAGAACTCCTTTTGAGGTATTCTATGCTAACAAATCAGGCACTGATGCACTTCAGATTTGAATTGGCCTATTTACTAATGTTGGCAGATGTAGCGTTGGGGAAAATCTTTTTCAGTTGATCTGCGGTTACCGGGGTGAATGCGCTATAGTAATGTGCCTGTCCTCCTGTTCCCAGAATAAACGTATCCTTTCCACTTCCTCCCGTGAGGATATCTATCTCTCCAACGCCTCTTTCGCTCGTACTCATACCTGTAAGGCGATCGCTTCCACCTCCACCACTTAATGTATCCGAACCGCCTGCTCCAATAAGCCAGTCATCTAAACTCCCTCCGGTTAAGATATTGCGCTGTGCATCCCCTAGCCCCAGGACAAAAGAATCCGCGTTTCCTTCACCTGTTACAGAATCTCTCACGACCTTCGTATCGTCCAAGACAGACATTGTTAGAGTGTAGCCGACTGTCCTGGAGCGGCATTCCTTGAAGAAATTCACTCGAATATCATAGTTACCAGCCTTGGGCAATAATGGCCAAAAGATGCGTTCCGTTGGAGCACTGCTTACCACATTGCAACCTGGGTTTAGATCAGCGACTAGCTTGCCACCAGACGAACTGATCGGGCTGCCATAATACAGCCACTCTCCTCCCGGCTCAATGACTTCAAGATCTAAATCATCAGTTGTATTCCACGCTAACTGTAGATTAATGGGGAGATTCATTGGGGTAGCCATACTTTTATTTCCTCACTGGTTCATAGAAAAACAATCAGCAAAGGTTGTAGAGATGCTGCTTAATGGTGAAGTTGGTTTTGCTACTTGATGTCAAGAGCAACTCTGTAGTGATTTGATTGGCTCGGGGTTCGCCAAAAGTGCCAGAGGAACATTATTCAGTTTAATTATACTGACCTGTTTTATTTAAAAATTACAAGAAAGATTTGAAGAACTTGTGAGGACAGAGATGTTTTGTGTAGAGTCACTGTCATAGAAAAACAATTGTCCGTATAAGTGATTATATTCAACCGTTTTTATATACGACTCAAGTGAGACCCCCATTTGGATACTTTTGCTAGGTGATGGTGGATGAAGCGAAAGGCGATCGCCACCCCTTCAAATTCATTAACTGAGCCATTTACTATGGGCATCTTTAAGGAGAACAACAGCTTCCTCACAAGTCCCTACACAATTCGGAATCGTCAAATCGATCGCACTGACCATCGGCGACTCTACCTCAAGCATGTGTTGCTTTGACCATTGCACCAAGTCCGTCCACATCTCACCCACCAAGATGAACGGCCTATTGGGTAATTTGCGAACCTGAAGCAGTTGCCAAATGAGCATCATTTCGAGTGTGGTGCCAATGCCACCTGGAAACACCACAAAGGCATCGGATAATAGAACAAAATGATGCAGACGAGAAAAGAAAGTTCGATGATGATAAACCTGTTCGACAAAGGGGTTAACTTCTTGCTCAAAGCCTAAGTCAATCCGAATCCCAACCGATCGCGTTTGATCGGCTGGGTCTGCCAGAATGCTCCCCTCATTGGCCGCCTGCATCAACCCAGGGCCACCTCCTGTCACAATGTCACAGCCCAACAACGTCAATTCACTGGCGAGATCCTGCACGCCTGCATACAACGGATCTGTGGGTTGCAGACGTGCCGATCCAAACAGGGTGACACAATAGCGCTCATGCTTGGGTGGACAAATCCGCGTCAAATTCTCGATCGCATCCCAAAGTTGCAAGATCGTGGACTGGAGAACCGCATAGGTCGCTGGGTCATCGATTGAGGCGATCGCATCTAAGGTGCAGCGATCGCCAAAGGGCAACGGGGAGGGATCAAAGTCAGGCATTGGAAGGATAGAATCAGGAGAAAACAGCAACTCATATTCTATAGCAATCCTGGTGCCCCAACTCGTTTTACTCTGTTTGAGAGAACATCGGTGCATTCCGTCAGGCTCGGGCGAATACCATTCGCCCCTACATTTTTTCTGTGATCAATGTCCTGAAACATTTCGGCAAAGCCATCGCAGAAACATCCCTGAATTATGTCCAGGAAGGGTTTCTGTTGTAGGGGCGAATGGCATTCGCCCTTCAGAGAGAGTCCTGGATAGACGGTTCAAAGAACGTTCCCACGCTTGTTAGTTAAGATTGTGACACTGCATTCTCTTAAATTGCCAGGTTAATATTTCATCGTGGATGAGTGCGTTCACGAAGTATCTCCTAGGAGAATCGCCCCCCCTCCACAACATCCGGCTTCAGCACCCTGATCAGCGCAATTCCAGTGACGATGCCCAGGATGAGTCCCATTGTGCCACCAATGATAGCCGCTCCTACTGCGGTTCTCAGATGGAACTGGGAGATTTCTAGCCTGCCCACTCCTAAGACTGCGATCGCCAACGCCAGCACCCAGGCTAACGCATTCGCCCCTAGCCAGCCAAAGACTTTGCGAAGAAACTGTCTGCGAATGTGATATTGAAGAACCAGCCATTGAGCATAGCCAATGAACAGGCCAACCCCTACCCCTTGGAGGATGAGTCCGGGAATGAATTGGATCGCCTGATGACCAGGCGGAGTAGATGCAGTGGCGATCGCCAAAAGATTCGTGATCAATAAACCTGTCACCCAGGCGATCACGGCACCCACGAACGTTGCCAGAATCCACCAACCTGCATGTCGAAGATGCTGCCGTAGAACAAGCCACTGAGAACAGCCCAGGACAATCCCTTCAACGCTCCCGAGAAGGGTGAGCCAAAGGTAGGGATTCAAGGATGTGTTGCGAGTGGAGATGACGAAAGCGACGATCAGGACGAAGCAGATCATTTGGCTAAAGACCGTAGCCACAACCCATCTTTCCAGAAGGGTGGCCGGAAGGGTGGAATGATGCGATCGCGACTGTTCCGATGTTCTACGATGCTGATGCATGTCCCTCTCCTAATTTGAATCAGTGCTTCAACTCTTCTTACCTGAAACGGGAACTTCTGGACATTCGTCTGCCAGTGGAGATTCGTAAGCCCATTCTACCTTAAGTGCATCGCGATCGTTCGAGAAAGCTGTGAGAAACAGGGTGAGCAAGCATCGGGGAGAGGAATGCCTCACCGCTCCCTATTTTCGATCCTCACAAGTTTCTCAAAGTGTTGCTCTAGAGTCAAAGTCAGGACACCTCAAGCCCTCTGAGGTGGACTCAATTGAATGTCAGGAGCATCTTTATGAGTCGTAATTCAGAGAAAGAAAACATTTTTCTACCAGAAGGCGACAACACCTTTAGCAGTTTTGGGCGATCGGCTCGGATCTTTGCTGGGTCAGGCAATGACACCATTTCAGTGGGAGGCGGAGATTACGAAGTTTATGCAGATGGCGGCAACAATACCATTGCGAATGATTCTGGCCATGCTCAGATTTACACTGGGGCAGGAGACGATCAGTTGATTAGCCGGGGAACTGCATTTACAACCTTTTATGCAGGCGATGGCAACAATCGGCTTGATAGTTCTACCGTGTATGAGGTGACCTTCTATGCGGGTTCGGGCAATGATGTGGTGCGGGGCAGTGTTGGATTGGGAGGCTTTTTCATTGATGCGGGGGGCGGGGATAATGATATTGTCGCCAGTGGTGGGTTTCGGTCTGCTTCTGTGGGAGTCCGCACCCAAGCGGGCAATGATGTCATTTTTGCACAATCTCCGTTCAATGCTATTCAAGCCGGGGAAGGGGACAATACCATTACCAGTTATGCCAGTTTAGGAACCTTGATCCAAACAGGCAGTGGGGGCGATCGCATCGAGATTGGGGTCAGTGGTGGAACCACACAACCGGGTTCCGTGACGATTAACGCAGGCGACGGCAAGAACAAAATTACAGGCTGGGTTTACGGCACAACTCAAGTATTTTTGGGACAGGATGATGACACGGTGAATCTCGGGCTGCCACTGAAGGACAGCAAAATTGATGCGGGTGCAGGCAACAATCGCATCACCGTGAATGCACCAGGCGGTAAAACTGAAATTTACACGAGAGGTGTAGGGAAAAATCAAATCCAACTCTTAGGAGAGGATATCCAAGGGTTGATTAGCACGGAAAGCGGTGATGATGAAATCCGAGTCAGTTCAGGAACTGCAACGGTCAGCGCAGGAGAAGGCAAAAACTACATCAATGGCGTAGGCGCATCGCTGGTTGTCTATGCGGGTTCAGGAAACGACGGCATGGATCTCAGCAGTGATAATGTCGTCTATGCGGGTGAAGGCAATAATGCCATCTTTGCCGGAGGACAAAATAACCAGGTCTATACGGGTGCTGGGGATGATCTGATTACGCTGAGCGGTGGTGTCAATGTGGTCTATGCGGGCGAGGGCAACAATCAGATTACGACTGGGTCAGGCGATGACCTGATTGGGGCAGGCGCAGGCAACGATCGCATCTTTGCAGGTGCAGGCAACAACCGCATTGAAGCCGGAGACGGGAACAACACTATTATTTCCTTGGGGAACGATGTCATCTTGACGGGGAGGGGGAGCGATCGCTTTGTCCTCTCGCCTGGAGACGGGGTGGCACAGATCCAGAATTTTGATGTGAGCGATCGCTTTGTGCTGGGAAGTCTGACGTTTGGGGATCTTTCGATTACGGCGATCGGCAATGATGCCCAGATCTCGATGACTGCAACTCAAGATGTATTAGCGATCGTTCAAGGGGTGCAAGCCAATACACTGGATGGGCGGTTTTTCGTGTAATTCCTACCTGTTTACCTGTTACTTGAGCCATAAAGGAATTTGCAACCATAAAAAGGTTTTGTGGTGATGTCGTATACCACAAAACCTTTTTGCTCTGGGTTAAGAGCGGGATGGAATTCCTCGGTAAATATATTGAGTCTGTTTTATCGTTAGCACACATCCCCATACCCAGATGGCGATCGCCACCCACAAAGCCAGTCCACTATTGGATGTGAGGGAGTAAACATAACTCGCCGAAAAATAACCCATGCTTGCTGTCAGAACACCTCCAAAGATAAAGGTCAAAAAGGCCAGGAATGGATGCTTTTGAGAAGAGATTGGGGGTTGATCAGAGGGAATCCAGGATGGGGACAGGGGGGCGATCGCAGAGTGCCCCGGTGGGCATTTAGCGATCCACCGATGCCCGTCAAAATATCGCCACTCTCCGCTGTTGATGGCAACTGTCCAATAGTATCCTTGTTCATCCTGCACGTATAGCTCACTGAGGCGAGCATTGGCCTCTGCTTCTGTGAGAATTCCGGCAGCGACATCCTGACGGAGTTGAAGAATGGCGAACTCAATCTGCGTAAAAGGATCGTCGCCTGGATATTCTGAACCCAAAGGTTGATGTTCAGATGCTGCTTGGAAGTTTCGGTCTGGATGCGATCGATGCGGCTGAGATTGCTGCTTTTTCTTGTCCTGCTGCTGCCAGTGTGCCGCTTTCATCTGCTGTTCTCGCTGGCGTTGGAACTGTTGTTGCTGTTGTTGCTGTTGTTGCCATCCTTGAGGATCCATCATTTATCCCTCATCGTTATATTTACAACCCATCAATTTACCCATCAATTTATCCATCAATTTACCCATCAATAGGCTTTGTCTGCCTTACAGCGCCCCTTTCCGGAGCCAATGGATTGTATACTCATCAAACATTCTGTTGACATCGTATCCGCCTTCACGGAGCCAGCCTTTAATCCGGTCTTGCTCAGAAGGCTTTTCGATGTCAAATAGGAAACCCCGCATTGGCTTCACGCCCCACAGTTTTTCGTGAACATCCTTGGCACTCTCCATATCATTTCGATATCTTGAGGCATCTCCAATCTGTCTAAAAGCTTCAACGGTGTAACCGATTCCCATGCCCCTGCCCCACAGCGGTTTCAGCCCCATCTTGCCTTGATGGTAAAGTTTGCGAAACTCATTATTGGCCTGATCTCGGTCATATTCATAGTCGGTTGTATATTGGGGCGGAATTTCTCTGATCCCAGGACGTTCACTTTGGCGATCGCCCCTCTCTCTCTCTTCAAGATTAATAGCAACCCATCGGTCTTGATGATTATCCTGATGTTCTGAGCCTGCAAGATCGGCTCCTTGCGATCCTAGGGCGATCGTCTCAATGCGAGCAGGATCAACCCCTCGTTGAATCAGTTGGTCTTTGACATGGGCTGCTCTTCTTTCCGAAAGGCTTTGGTTGTCGGCATCTGAACCAGGGTGACTGGCATAGGCTCGAATCATGATTTTTGATTTTCCGCCGATGAGTTTCAGATGCTCAGGGGCAGAGAGTTGATTGAGGTATCGATCCATCTCATCTGGAGCGAGTTGGTCTTGACCAAAGGCAAAGCCAACTCCATCATCCGGATGGTAGATCCTTTGTCTTTCTGCCTGTTCGGTTGGAGAAAGGCGATCGATCTGGGTGCGATCGCCTTTCTCTGCTCCAAAGGTCGCTGGCTGATCGTGGGGATGTTGTTTCTGATCGGTTCCAAACCTGGCCTGATCACGATTGCCATAGATGGGAGACGTTCGACCAGGTTGAAATTGATCCTTTAGCAGTTGATTTAGATTTTCTTGAGTCTTCCTAGCAATTTCTAGGGTCTCCTGTTTTTGTCGCTCGACCTGCTCGGCTTGTTGATCAGAGCGATGACTTTCTTCAAATGATTTTCCTGGGCCAACCATATTTAGACCTCCTTGGGTGATTTAGATTGATTTGGTCAACGTTTCATGTTTATCTTCCTAAAGGCTGTTCATAAGCCTGAATACAATGGTCAATCAGTTTTCTGCGGCTAGTGGGATCTAGCTGTGGATTCTGATGAGTTTTCTGAATGAGAAAACAGAGTGCGATCACCCGAAATTCTGCTTCAGATTCTGGAAATTGAGTGATTCTTGAGGTGAACCGCTGGGCAGAGGCTATGAGGGCTTGAGGATCTAATTTTGTTGCTTGGTAATCATCTTGAACCGACGGCAAGTTCAGTAATGGCTCAACGTTATAACGATACAAACACACACACTGCTGTTGATAGCTACAGACCGAGGAGCAACCATAGAAAGGTTCTGTTTCCTGGATACATGCTTCACTATACTGCTGACAACCGATCGCCAGATTCATAGATTGCTCTCGGCTCAGGTGGACATCGGGGTCTTCACCCTGAACGGCATAGGCGGTTGCAGTTTCTAAGAGAGCGGGCAAGACTAAACCGATAAACTGAGCCGCATCCTGATAAGGCCAACCATATCCTCGCGCATGGGTATCCATGTAATGATAAAGAGCATGGGTGAGAATGCAGCGGATTCCATTTGTGCTGGTTTGATGTTGCAACTGCTGGTATTTCTGTAAGCTCCGATGTACTGGAGCATAGAATTGAACCACTTCTTCCGCAGGTGGATTGTGCTGTGGATAGCTTGACGCGGCAATCATGGAGATGATCCAGGATGCAAAGATTTGGGTGAATTCTGGATCTTCAGCGATCGCACGAACATTTACACATTTGGGATTCAAGGGTTGGCACAACGCTGAACAGGTGGGATAAGACGTGAAGACTCCTTCTAGATGATATTGTGCAACAAACCTTTCCCATCCCTGACGAACGGTCTGATCGGTATCGATTCCTTGTTTCTGCCCTTTTGCTTTGGGGACTTTAACTAAAATGGCGTGGTCATCCCCATAGTCGCCACCGCCATGTACCACCGCTTCCCCTTTCCTCAGCGAAACAACTTGCTGCAACTGCTTTTCATCTAAATTCATAGCACCTCCCATGACCGCGCGATCGTCATTGGCCACAATCCGGTGCATGATTTTTAGGGCTGTATTCTTCACTACGTCTGGAGCTAGCTTGGTTGGAATTTGTTCTGCAATCAAAAATCCTTCACCATAGGCACGCACTTCAGATAGCATGTTGATGAAGGTTTCAACCGCTTTCCCGCGCAGATTACCGGCTTCGGCATCCGAGGTTGTGGCTGCTGAACGCGCAAGTAAACGGTGGGCTTCTTCAATCACCGTGAGGTGTCGTAAGCTCTCTTGATCCTTTGGCTTCTGTTGAGTCTGATGTTGCAGATTTGGGTCTGGATAACGATAGGATTCGTAGAGTGAAATTAAGATCAGACCTATGATGAACGCTTTCTCGTCATCATCACCCACATCTTCTAGTTCTAGTATGGTGGGTTGTTGTAGCAGGCATTGAATGGGCACTGAAACTTGTGTGTCTAGCATCATGCCCTTTGCACCAACCCGTAAGCTATTAATGCGGGTTTCCAGAGCTGCTTTGATATTGCGCGTCACTTCTTTGTCGTAACCCAATTGGGGCAATAGTTCCGCTACTTTGAGGTATAGATCCGTCAACGTAGGATGCGCCCGAGGATGCCATTGGGGATGCTCTTGGGCAGATTCTGATGGATTCAGAGTTGCGCGATCGTTGGTACTATGAATAGGTTCCCAACCCTTATCGGTATAAATTTCGTGAATCGCTCGTTCTAACACTTGAGGTAATGGACTCCACATGCCAAAACTGGCATTAAAAACCGATTTCAGCAGGTCGATATGAGTCTGAACTGAAACACCGGGACGAATTTCAAATGGGTTTAATCGGAATGGAGCCGCTTGTTCCCCTTCTCGACCCACGGTGAAGACTGTCAGCCTGTTATTGCGATCGAGCATTTCCAGCATCTGTCGATATTCTCGTTTAGCAGGTTCAATCACGAGAAAAGGCACTGAAGGAATCTGGTCTTGCAATTGTCGTAACAGGTGAAAGGCCGTGTTAGTCTTTCCGCCTCCAGTAATGCCAACCAGGAGGCAATGACGGGTTAAATCAGGGATAAAAACTCGGTACGGATTTCCGGTTGGGTGTCCTCGATCGAGGATCTCTCCAACCTGGAGCGTTTCCACACTGGTTGGTACATGGGAAGAAACATCAAACAGCGCCACTTCGCGCAGATAGTATCCTGGCATTTCCTGTTGTGGCAAATGAATCAATGCAGAGAGTTGGCCAGAGGAAACCAACGTTTGATACTTAAATTGTTGATGCAAAATAGCAGAAAAGGGCGATTCATGGGCAGCATAACCCCTTCTAGTCCGAAAAGGGCTAAAGCTTGCAGCCTTCAGTCCTGCCCCCGCAGCATCGATCACCCGAATCCGCTCCAATCGAGCCAAGTCTCCTGAGAAAATTCCTTTCACCAAACCTTTAGCCCGTTGATAGGTTGCGGCATTCGGAGAAGCCAGATAAGCTTGCACCCACCACCCTCCTTCATAGAGTGAGGCTTCTAATAATTGCTGCCAAAACTTCAGTAACTCCTCGTAGTGATAGGCAACAGGCTGCCCCATCTGTTGCTGCCATTCCTGGATGCCTTGTTCCTGGGGAAGTCGGAGGCGCTCTTCCACAACCGCTAATTCTAAAGTAGAGAGTAATGAATCCTCAACAGGTTCTGCTAAAACGAGAAAAGTCCAGTTCGTACCATATAGTCCTCGGATCAGTCGATCAATTTGGGTTCCCAGGCGATCGCCCTCTTCCCCTTTCGGGGTTGGAACTCCTGTTATCATTCCGATCGACTGGCATTCTGCAAGATCATCCCGAATTGACTGTAGCTCCTGTTCTGACACCGTAGGAACCGAATTCAGGGGAAGCGCAATTTGCTCTGTTTCCGCCAATTCCAGTCCAGGATATTGACTGCTAAACATGGAGTAGACCGTTTCTGCGCTGGTTGCTGTGGCATTATCTTTCGTCGTGCCAATATACAGATGAATTCGTTCCTTCTCACCTTGAATGAGATAGTAAAGCGGAATTTTTTGGCCGTTCAATCCAGCCAGAATATCCTGTGAGGGGTAAGGCGTTATGCTTCCTTGGGAGGGAGAAGATGGGTGAATGCGAGTCACTCCTTGAATTTGTGCTAACCAAACAAACTCAGCCAGATTTCTTTGCAAAGGAATTACAGTTTGATATTCTTGCTCCAGTTCATTTTCCAGGATTTTAGCCCCCTGGCGATCGAGTTCGGTGCGCTGGAGATCGGCCAGTAGTTTAGCATACTGGCTCCCCTGGTAGGTTGAGTGGATCGGACTCATACTGATCTCCTGCGGGTCAGAGCTGATATCTTTAATTGGCGATTGGCGATTGATTCAAAGGGTTAATCAAGGTTCAATTCCGTTTATCTCTCTATGAAACTTGCTGATTCTCAACCTCATTCCTATGGCATTCTTTTCTATGGCATTCTTTTCTATGGCATTAGAATTCCTGTATGGCCTCGGATGGCGATCGCTGGATGACTTGCCAAACTCAGATTCCTCACCGATTGAGCATAGAGCGTTCCGTCTACGATTTGCCCCTGTACCTCAACCTCATCACCATTCCGTAGAGTTCCGGCAATGCTTTCCGCCCGAATTTCGACGGGAATAGGAGGAAGAAGATTTCCCTGGGTATCTACCCGGCGGAGGCGAAAGTTCCAGATTTCAATACTTCGTCCCGGATAGCGGGTATCTGGCACAGAGCGCGGATAGTCCCAGTTGCTCACCTGTCCCTTAAAAAGGTTGAGATGCCCAGAACTGGACGACATTCGGCTGGGAGAAAGATTCCAAATATGAGTCGCTCGAAGTTTTTGTCGATGCCAATTTCCCTCCACCACCACCAAGCTACCTTCTTCCAGGGGTGGCCCATGTACCGCTTCAACCTTATATTCAACTTCTACAACCGGGATTAACAATCCATGACGGTCTTGAAGCGCTTGCCAATGGCGATCGGTTCTTTGCAGATTAAACACCCAACCCGGTTGCCAAGCCAAGAACTTTACCGAGGGTTGTCCCTGCCAAGCATGGAGAAAGGTGACAATTCCCTGGTGCAGCCGAAATCCTGTCCACCAGGGGCGTCTTCGTAGCCAGCCCGGTACTTCAACCGGGTGAGTTGAGGCTATTTGAATAAGTTCAGGGGGAGCCGGAGGCACCAGGGTTGAGTGGGATCGCAGTGAGTTGGATCGAGAGACTTCGGGTGGAGTTGAAGGTTCTGGGTAAGGGGCGCGACCTTGGGAACTCACTACAACAGCAGGTCTTGAAGGTTGCTCATTATCAACCAGCGAGTAACCACAGTTGGAACAATAATGAGCAGTGTCATGCTCCAATGAATGACATTGTGGACATTGAATAGGCATTGCCCTGCCTCCGACTGAGCTGGATAGATACACTCACTAAATTTGCAATGTTTACGGTTCTAACGGTTCTAACAGACATGCTTCTAGTTGACTTCAATCAAACTGATATGGTTAACTGATATGCTTCTAGCTGAACTTGCGATCGCCCCGTATTGTAAGTCAGAAATTTGAGGAACTTGTGAGTAAAGATGGTATTCTGAGATCTTGCACCTGACGGTAGGACAGGCGAGACGCCTATTCCACAAGAGAACCGAACTATTGAGTTGACTAAGAATGGAGCTTGACCTGCTACCACTGGAATGTCTGCTATCAGAGCGCTAGAAAGTCCTTTTGCATAAGATTGGACTCAACAGATTGGACTCAATATCGGCTCGATCAAGATGAATCAGACAAGATGAATGAGACAAGATGAATGAGATACGGGTTTAATAGCGAACACTTCACCTCCCAATGTTCTACAAGGAGGAACTTGCGATCGCCTCTAACGAATGCTTAGTGTATGCTAGATCGAAAAAATGAAAATCCTGTGAGATAAGGTTCATAATTCGCGAATTTTGATTTGGAATAATCATCCTTCTGACTTGAAATAGGATTTTGGCTGCATCATTTTCCTCACAACTTTTTCACAAGACCTCACAACTTCCTCAAATCATTTGGCTATCTTTAAGGCAAGAAGAATAAACGCAAAGTTCGTCATTCTCATTGACTTTATGCCGAGATGAGTGGAATATCATTATCGTCTCGCATGAGAATAGAAGTGAAAGATGATACTAGGTTTAAGCATGGGAGACTTTGGGGTGGCATTCACCGGGTTGTCACAAATGCCACCCTTTCCTTCACATCTCACCCTTTGTCCCTGGCATCTAGACTGCGAAAGAGGAATTAGAAATAAAAATGAATTCAGAAAAAGACAGGGTGAATTTATGCAAACTTCTACACCGTTCATGAGGATGGACGACACTTCAGGATCTGCGATCGCCCCAACGCTAGAAACCATCACTTACAACCCTTTTCTGTCGGATCTAGAACCCATCGAGATGAACGTTTGGCGTGGTAGCCAGGTGGCTCTCCTTACGTAGTCGCCTCGTTCGCTGAACAGCTTGCGCCAGTTATACCAGTAGTTGAGACCTGCGATCGCCTATTCCCATCCGTGCTTGCGTGGGTGATGGGCGATCGCTTTACTCTGTTTTTCCGATTCTAAGCATGTCACATTGATAGACTTTGACCAAACCTTCTGCTTTGCTCACCGCGAGATCCGTTACGCGGCACTCATTGAGTTTTTCAGTGCTTCATGGGGTTGATTTGGCAATTTGTGGAGTCGGCGGAGTCTGGGGTTTACTGTGGTTTGACTGGTTGAAAGGTATTACTAAAATTAACTACTGAGGGAAAAAATTCGTTCTCACAACTTCTTCAACTTTTTCATCTAAGTTGTGGATCAAAGGCTTTGTCCCCACTAATTTTCCTTATGAGGTAAAGAATATGAAAAGGATCATTCAAGTCTTATTCATTGTGGGATTGTGGATCGTTTCTTTCTGCTGGGTTAGCCTGCAACAACCTGTCTTTGCCTCCAGTCAGGTTGCTGCCTGGGTGAAGATGGAACCTAACCTGCTCGTATCCAGTCGAAATGTTGTAGATGACAAGTTGACGACTGAATATGGGCAGAAGCTTGATTTGAACAATAGCAACGTTCGGGCCTTTCGTGAGTATTCTGGGCTATACCCGAACCTGGCACGGATCATTGTCAACCATGCTCCCTATGAAACGGTTGAAGAGGTGTTGCAGATTCCTGGTTTAACGGAGCGGCAGAAAGAGATTTTGCAAGCCAATCTGGATAAGTTTACCGTAACCCCGGCTGAACCTGCGCTGGTGGAGGGGGGCGATCGCTACAATCCAGGCTTGTATAAATGAAAGAGCTTCCTCCTTCTTTTGCCCAAGACTGAGAGGAGCGTACTAGCTAAGACGTACTGACTAAGACGTATTAACTGAGACAAGACAAACTTTTCTAATACTTTGGAGAGAAACTATGCCTGTAATTACAACACAATCTAACCGCTTTTTATACACCGTTCAAGCTGGCGACACCTTGGCTTCAATTGCAAAACGATTCTATGGGATTAATCGTCGCTGGGACCCAATTTATGAGGTCAATCGAGGACTGATTGGAGAAAACCCCGATCGCCTTCAAATTGGCATGGAACTGGTGATTCCCCCCGTTGACTTTCTCGAGGAACTGAAACCGTCGGAGGACACCAAGCACCGGATCTACGACAGCCGGGCCGAACTGCTCTGGTACAACCCCATCCT
>JALOOP010000175.1 GCA_025454315.1 Oculatellaceae cyanobacterium Prado106 | reverse complement strand
GTCTTCTTGCGATCGCCCCTCTCCAACTTATGGCGTGTGGCCGCGCAGCCGCCACATGCCATTTCTTTGTCCATCTGCCATGGCTTTGTTCAATGCTTGTCGGGCAACGGATCGCTTAAACAAAGCAGCACTAACCAGCACATTAGAATCTAGAACTAGCTTGAGTTCACTCATCTAAAATTGCCTGTAGGATCTCTGGTGTTAAACCATTGGCTTCTGCCTCATCACTCATTTGATCCATAATGGTTTGCAATCGGGTGAGATTCATAGCACGCTTCAGCCAAAGATTGACCAGTTCTTGGATTTTTTGCTGTTCCTCTGGTTGAGAAGCTCGAAAAGCCCTAGCAGTCTCCGGATCAACTTGAACCGTTGCCGCCTCGTCGATCGCCCGTCTCTCCAGATCAATCACCACCGCATAATCTACACGGGCTTTTTCAACGCTGACATAGCCATCGAGGACATCTTCCAGGACTTGCTGGGGCGATCGCAACAATGGATCACCATAGCCGCCACCGCAGGGGCTAATCGTGCGGAGCGTTTCACCCGATCGCATTTTGCGGTAGGGAAACTTGGAGGGTAGATCGGTGGCTGCTTGTTGGGTGGAGAAGAAGGTGACACCGCCGGGGGTGCCGTCCTTGCCGCCGAAGATGCCCCAGGGGGCGTATTTGTTGCCTTCGCCTTCCAGGGACATTTGGCCGTTGCTGAGGAACTGGATGTCTCGGACGGAACCGAGGCCGCCGCGCCATTGGCCTGCGCCGCTTTTGTCTTCGAGCAGTTCGTAGCGGGTGACGCGGAGGGGCAGGTGGGCTTCGATGTCTTCGATGGGGTTGTTGCGGGTGTTGGCGTAGAGGGTGTCTACGCCGTCCATGCCGTCTTTGCCGTGGCGACCGCCGTAGCTGCCTTCGGTGATGTCCATGTAGACCCAGTAATCTTCATCGACGACACCGCTGTAGGAGGCGACTTTGATGTTGCCGATGCCGCCGCTGATGTGGTGGGGGGTGACTTGCGCCAGGGCTTTCATGAGGGTGTCGGCGACGATGTTGCCGGGGCAGCAGCGGGCGATCACCGGGGCGGGATAGATGGGGTTGGCGAGGCAGCCTTTGGGGGCGACGATCGCAATCGGGCGAATCAACCCAGAGTTTTGCGGCACATATTCCATCAGTGCGGTGTCCAGGAGGATGGAACGCAGGGTGACGAAGATGGCAATATCGACCGTGCCGACGAGGGGCATGTTGATGGGGCGATCGTCAATCTGGGGAGAGGTTCCAGTCAGGTCGATGGTCATGTCGCTGCCGCTGATGGTGACGGTGACGGCAATGGTCAGGTCTTTTTTGGTGGGATCGGGATCGTCAAGGAAGCCGTCCAGGTAGCCTTGGGCAGAGTAGGTGCCGTCGGGGAGTTGGGCGATCGCCTGTCGCATCATGCGCTCGGAGTAGTTCATTAACTCTTCGCTGGCGGCCAGGACGGTGTCCAGGCCGTATTGCTCGACCAGTTCCAGGAAGCGTCGTTCGCCGACTCGGCAGGCTGCGACCTGGGCTTCAATGTCACCGACGACGATATCGGCACTGCGAATATTTTGTCGCAGCATCCGCCAGACTTGTCGATTTCTCTCGCCTTTTTCGTAGAGTTTCACCGCTTTGAACTGCAACCCTTCGGCGTAGGCATCGACGGCATCGACAATGCCACAGCTTCCGGGAGAGGAGGAGCCAATGTCGAGGTGATGGGCGGTGGTGAAGGAAAAGCCAATGAGTTGATCGTTTTGGAAAATGGGAATGCCAATGCCAATATCTGGGCCGTGGGACGCGCCGTAGTAGGGATGGTTATGGAGAATCACATCACCGGGATAAAACTCTTCACCATCTTCGGCCATGGCTTTGAGAACGCCACGCATATAGCCAGGGATAGGCCCGAGTTGAAGCGGTGTGCTGTAGGCGCATTCGGCCAACTGCTGACATTCTGCATCTAGGATGGCGGCTCCAAAGTCTTCTGATTCGCGGATGATGCTGGAGTAGGACATGCGAGCGAGTTTATGTCCCATCTCTAGGGCAATGCTGTTGAGTGCGCCTGCGATGACTTGGGCGGTGATGGGATCGATCGCGGGAAGGCTTTTGGTTGGGGCTAGATAGGTGGTCATAAGAGGGAATCAGAATAAGGAACGCAGATGAACACAGATGAACACAGATGAACACAAGGGGGAAAGGGAAAAGGGGAAGGGGGAAAGGGGGAATCTTGGGTTGTTTCGTGGAATTGATTTGGAAGGGGTGGGGAAATGCTCTTAAACATCTAACCAGGTTCACACCCAAGGGCTACTCACAAAGCTCATTTCAAGGTTTATTCAAGGTCATCCCTTTCCCCTTTTCCCTTTCCCCTTTTCCCTCCTAAAGAACCGCTTCCATCGCCTGCCGCTTCTCCTCAATCGGGAGGGGCATGAGTTGGATCAACAAATTGCCGCTGGGTTGGATGATCGCCCTGGTATGCGGGGGCAGCAGGATAGTCGAGTCTTTTTGGAAGAAGACGGCGGGGGCTTCGATTTGGGCACCGAGGGGGAGGCGATCGCGCTCGAAGAATTGGGTGGCGTATTGGTCGAGTTGGCCGTTGACGAGGAAATAGGTTTCGGTGGTTTTGATCCAGGCTTGTTCGAGGGTGCCGGGGGGCGGGGTGGGGAGGGCGGTGAGTTTGGGCATTTCGCCTTTTCCGGTGACCCTTAAGGTGACTAACTCGATGATTTTTTCGGGGAAGGCGTGGCCATATTCGACAGTGTGGCGATCGTGGAATTGTCGCCAAAGCTGGTCGAGTTTGGCGGGGTCGAGTTCGCCTGCGGGGATGGGGACGCGCAGTTCGTAGCCCTGGCCGAGATAGCGACAGTCTGCCCAGCGCTCTAGAGTGATTTGGTCGGGGGTGAAGCCGTCGGCGGTGAGTTGCTGGAGGACTTGGGATTCGAGGGCTTGCAGGTCTTGGGTCAGCTTTTGGGGATTGGATTGGGAACTGAGGAGGAATTCGTTTTGGATCAGGTCATGCTTCAGGTCGGTGGTGAGTAGTCCCATGGCGGAGGTGATGCCGGGATAGCGGGGGACGATGACTTCGGGAATGCCGAGGAGACGGGCAACTTCAACGGCGTGGAGTGGCCCTGCGCCACCCAAAGCAACGAGGGCAAACTGACGCGGATCTTGGCCTTTTTGGATGGTGCGCGATCGGATGGCGTTGGCCATGTTGTTGTTGACAATGGTGATGATTCCGGCGGCGGCTTCGTATAAGTTGAGGTTGAGGTGGTCGGCCAAGCTCTGGACAGCGGTGAAGGCGCGATCGGGATAGATGGTCATTTCGCCGCCCAGGAAGTGATCCGGGTCGAGGCGATTGAGGACGACATTGGCATCGGAGACGGTGGCCTGAACGCCGCCTTTGCCGTAGCAGGCGGGGCCGGGGGTAGCGCCTGCGCTCTTGGGGCCGACGCGGAAGGCTCCGCCGACATCGACATAGGCAATGCTGCCGCCGCCTGCACCAATGGTATGGACATCGATCATCGGTACCATGACGGGGTATCCGGCGATCCAGGTGTCGCGGGCGGTGGCTTCGACGAAGCCCTCGGCGGTGACAATGCCAATGTCGGTGCTGGTGCCGCCCATGTCAAAGGTGATGAGCTGGTCGCGATCGGACTGTTTGCCCGTGGCAGCGCCGCCCAAAACGCCTGCGGCTAAGCCCGAGAGGAGCAGGGTAACGGGTTCCTGGGCAGCGACGGCAGCAGTGGCGACACCGCCGTTGGAGCGCATGATATGCAGGTCACTCTGAATGCCGAGGGGTTGGATTTGGGCATGGAGGCGATCGATGTAGGATTTGACCTTGGGGCCGACGAAGGCATTAATACAGGCGGTGGTGAAGCGTTCAAATTCGCGGAACTGGGGGAAGATGCTAGCACTGGTGGTAACGAAGGCTTCGGGGTAGAGTTCTTTGACCAGTTCTGCAACCCGCGCCTCGTGAGCATCATTGATGTAGGAGTTGAGAAAACAGACGGCGATCGCATCCACTCCCGCTTGTTTGAGCGTCGTAATCGCTGCTCTGGCTTCGGTTTCATTGAGTTCGGTGAGAACCTGTCCTTTTGCATCGAGACGTTCGGTGACGGTGAGGCGATCGCGTCTTTGCACCAGAGGTTGAGCCTGCCAGGGAATATCCTGCATGATGGAATAGTGCATGGGGCGTTGATGCCGTCCGATATGGACAATATCCCGGTAGCCCTGGGTGGTGATCATGCCGACGCGCGCACCTTCATGGGTGAGGAGAGCATTGGTGGCGACGGTGGTGCCATGCAGCAGGTGATCGATGCTGTCGGAGGAAATGTTCGCCATTTGACACAGGGTTTGGATGCCGGAGAGCATGGCGATCGCCGGGTCTTCAACGCTGGTGGGGACTTTGTGAATCCAGGTTTGCTGCTGCTGGGTGTCGGCCAGGATTAAATCGGTGAAGGTGCCGCCAATGTCTACGCCAATAAGTTTCATGTGCCTGCCGTTGGGGGGTCTGTCGTGTGACCTACTCTATCGAAGTTGAATTGAAGAAGAATGTATTTTGTGACACAGTTTGTTGGCTTCAAGTGATAGAAAACAGAAGAATTGTATACAGTCTACGTTTCACATTTCTTTACGTTAAACCTTATGAACCGAACGATTCGCGCTGCGCTGATTCAAGCCGCCTGGACAGGGAGCGTCACGAGTATGGTCGATCAGCAGGTTGCTATGCTGCATCAAGCGGCGGATCAAGGTGCCCAAGTGGCTTGTTTGCAGGAACTCTGCAATGGGCCTTACTTTGCTCAGGTGCAGGATCGGGCTTATTATGCGCTGGCGGAAGCGGTGCCGGGAGGTGCTACAGTGCAGCGAATGCAACAGGTGGCGGAGTCACTGAACATGGTTCTGGTGGTGCCGCTGTATGAACAGGATGGGGTGGGCGTTTACTACAATACGGCGGCAGTCATTGATGCCGATGGTCGCTATCTGGGCAAATATCGCAAGACCCATCTGCCCCAGCTTCCGGGCTTTTGGGAGAAGTTTTATTTCCGTCCTGGCAACTTGGGTTATCCAGTCTTTCAAACCCAGGTGGGACGGATTGGGGTGTATATCTGCTACGATCGCCACTTCCCCGAAGGCGCACGATGTTTAGGACTCAACGGCGCTGAACTGGTTTTGATTGAACAAACCCGACAAACCTGGCAGTTCTATCGCGATCGCCGTCCAGATCAATACCAGCCCATTTGCCAGCCGTAAAGTACACCTCTTCAAGAATAATAACGATGCAAACTACCCTGATTTCCATTAACCGCGATCGCCTCAACCAAACCCTCGCCGAATTGGCCACCATTGGTCAACTCCCCGCCGGAGGTGTCCGACGTATCTCCTTCAGTCCCGAAGATTTACAGGCGCGACAGCAGGTCAAAACCTGGATGCAGAACGCTGGAATGACCGTGCGCGTAGACGCTGCGGGGAATATGATCGGTCGCTATCCGGGACAGCTAGATTTACCTGCCCTGGCCACAGGATCGCACATTGATACGGTACCGACGGGAGGACGCTATGATGGTGCATTAGGCGTATTGGCGGGAGTGGAAGGGGTGCGATCGCTCCATGAACAACAAATCCGGTTGCGTCACCCGATCGAGATCATCGTCTTCACTGATGAAGAGGGCGGCATGATTGGCAGCAAGGCTATGTCGGGCAACGCTGACCCCGACCCCGAAACTTATCGTCGGGAAAACGGCCAGGAGATTCAAGCCTGTTTGCAAAGGATTGGCGGCGATTGGTCCAAGCTAGACCAGGCCAGACGGAGCGATCGCGACATTGCCGCCTATGTGGAACTCCATGTGGAACAGGGTGGCGTTCTAGAGTCAGAACATCAACAAATTGGCATCGTCGAGGGCATTGTCAGTCTGCATCGCTGTGACATTACGGTAATCGGGCGACCCAACCATGCGGGAACCACCCCGATGCATCTACGGCGGGATGCGATGGTGGCAGCGGCGCAGGTGGTGACGGCGCTCCATGAGATTGCAGTGAATACACCCGGTCGGCAGGTGGCGACAATCGGGGTAGTCAATGTCTTTCCTAATGCGGCCAATATTATTCCAGGACAGGTAGACCTGGTGGCCGATATTCGAGATTTATCGGAGGAACACATTGAAGGGTTGATTGCCCAACTTCAGGAGAGAATGGCTGCGATCGCCTCCACCACCCAAACGCAAATCACCCTCAAGCGCGGGATGCGGGTACAGCCAACGCTGGCGAGTGCGCGGGTAAGGGGGGCGATCGCCGAAGTCTGTGAAGCCCAGCAGCTTAGCTATGGACACATGCCCAGTCGTGCCATTCATGATGCTCAGGAGATTGGACGGTTTACGGAGATGGGAATGATTTTTGTCCCGAGTGTGGCCGGGATTAGTCACGCGGAGGATGAGTATAGTTCTCCGGAGCAATGTGCGCGGGGAGCGATGGTTTTATTGCAGACGCTACTGAAGTTGGATGCTCTATGAAAAACTCTATTCGCATTGGTATGTTAACTCCTTCATCTAACACCGTGTTAGAACCTGTCACCTGTGCCATGCTAGCTGATATCCCTGGAGTGTCCGTGCATTTCTCCCGGTTCCGCGTCACTGAGATTGCGTTGAGCGATCGCGCCCTCCACCAATTCAACCTCGCCCCCATCCTGGAAGCCGCTCAGCTACTGGCTGATGCCCAAGTCGATGTGATTGCCTGGAATGGCACTTCAGCAGGCTGGCTAGGGTTTGATGCGGATGTGCAATTGTGTCAGCAGATTGAAGCAATCACTCAGATTCCGGCCACGACTTCGATTCTGGCGCTCAATGAAATCTTCGCTCGGCAGAAGATTCAACGGTTTGGATTGGTGACACCCTATTTGCAAGAGGTGCAGCAACAGATTATCCACAACTATCGCCAAGCCGGTTGGGACTGTGTGGCGGAGCAACATTTGGAGCGGCAGAATAATTTTTCGTTCTCGGAGGTGAGTGCTGCCGAAATTGGCTCAATGGTACGGACGGTGGCGGCGGCTCAACCGCAAGCGATTACCACTTTTTGTACCAATCTACGGGCTGCGCCGCTGGTGGAGGCGTTGGAGCAGGAGACGGGGATGGCGATCTATGACACGATCGCAGTGGTAGTTTGGAAGTGTCTGCAATTGACGGGGGTTGACCCGGGGCTTGTGAAAGGGTGGGGACGGTTGTTCCAGCAGTTCCTTTAATCGGTTTTGTTTGAGCCGTTGTTCTAGCTAGCGGTGGGCAGCCATGAAGAGGAAAATCGGGAATAGCTAGATTCTGACGGCTGTCGTTTAGTAGGTTGTACCGTTCGGATGACATCGCCCAAGTCTTGAACTGCACGCTGCATTTCGGCGGTGGGGATGGCGGCATATCCCAGCAATAACGCGCTTGGTGCATCAGAGGGAGGGGGCTGTAGGCGATAGGCGGATAGGGGGTGGGCGATGATGCCTCGCTGTGCGGCTTGGAGGGATACGGTGCGATCGTCAATGTGCGGTTGCAGCCATGCTATAAGGTGGGTTCCGGCGGGCGATCGCTCCACCGTCATGACATCGGCCAAGGACTGGGTGGCGGCCATGAGTGCGGCTTGGCGTTCTGCGTAGAGAACTTTCATGCGTCGAAGATGGCGGGTGAAATACCCTGCGGCCATGAAGTCGGCGAGAGTGGCTTGTTCTAATGGGGGGGAATGGCGATCGATGAGGGTGCGGGCGATCGCAAACACCTCCACTAGTTCGGCAGGTACCACCACATATCCTAACCGCAGCGCCGGAAACAACACCTTGCTAAAGCTGCCCATATAAATCACCCGCTGCGGATCACATCCTTGTAAGGCAGGGAGGGATTGTCCGGTATAGCGGTAGGCACTGTCGGAGTCCTGTTCTATGATCCAGGCTCCTGATTGGGCTGCCCATTGCAGGAGGGATTGCCGTCGCTCTAGACTCAGGGAATAGCCCATGGGAAATTGATGGGACGGCGTGATGTAAGCCAGTCTGGCCTCTGGGTTTTTCTGCTGTGCCAGTTCAATGTTTAATCCTTGCTGATCCACCGGAACGGGGATTAAAGTTGCCCCTGATTGTTGCAGAATATATCTGGCATTGAAACAGCCTGGATCTTCCATCCAGACGGCATCACCGGGATTGAGCAGCAGTTTGGCGGTGAGATAAAGCGCTTGTTGGGAACCGGACACAACGATGACTTGTTCGGGTTCACAATGGACTGAGCGGGTCGTTTTTAGATATTCGGCGATTTGTTGTCTGAGGGGTGCATAGCCACAGGGATCGCCGTAATTGAGGAGATGGGAGGAGGGCGATCGCCCCTGTTTGCCCATGAGTCTGCACCACAGATCTCGAGGGAAGGCATCGAGCGCAGGCAGATGGGGATGAAACGCACGAGGAGGCTCAGGGGAATGCCAAAGCGCCTGCTCTGGTAATGCCATCATCGATAGGGCTTGCGCTGAGAGATGAGCATGGGGTGACACAAAAGAAGAATGATTAAAAATACTATTAGAGTGATGAAATTGAATATGGTTAGGTGAAGAATTAACACTGGTTTGTGCGACAGATTTGCCCTGTGCTGGGGAACCAGGAGAACTCTTTTGATAACTGACTCTATCTCCTGCGCCGACTTTGCTTTCTAGGTAGCCTTCGGCCAGCAGTTGCTCAAAGGCGGCGGTCACTGTGTTGCGGGAAACTTCCAGGCTGGCGGCGAGTTCGCGGGTGGAAGGGAGTCGTCTTCCGGCGGGGAGTTGTCCCGTGATGATGGCTTGCCGAATTTGCTCGTAAAGCTGGAGATAGAGCGGGTTGGGAGAGAGGCGATCGAGGCAAATTCCCAGCAGCGGGAGGGCGGTTGCGGACTTGGCCATAGCATGAGGCACCTTCCTAGTTTCGTCATTTCTTTATCATCGCTTTTTTATCATTACGGATATTGGCTCTATGCGATGTATCGAAAATGGCACTTTGCGATCGCCCCTCCCCTCCCCGATAATGCACCCTAAATCTCTCCTTGGGCTTATGACTGCAATCTATAATCCATCGGCTGAAACTGCGTCGCCTTCTGCTATCCATCCCCTCGAACCGCTGAGTGCTGACGAAATTTTGCAGGCGGTTGCTATCCTCAAATCAGAGAAAAACCTGGGCGATCGGGTTCGGTTCATCTCTATCACGCTCAATGAACCTGCCAAGGATACCGTCCTCCACTATGCTCCTGGAACTGACTATGAGCGAGAAGCGTTTGCGGTAGTGCTGGATAATGCGACGGGTGGGGCTTATGAGGCGATCGTTTCCTTAACCCAAGAATCGGTCACAGGCTGGCAGCCCATCTCAGGGGCACAGCCGCCCATTGCCCTGGATGAATTTCTCGACTGTGAGGCGGCGGTCAAGGCCAGCCCTGAGTTTCAGGCAGCGTTGCACAGACGGGGCATCACCGATATGAGCCTGGTCTGTGTCGATCCCTGGTCGGCGGGTTGGTACAAGGATGACCCGGCCAGCGATCAAGGGCTGCGCCTGTCTCGGGCACTCTGCTGGGTCAGAAGCGCACCGGGAGACAACCAGTATGCCCACCCCGTCGATGGCTTGATTGTCATGGTCGATCTCAACTCCATGACCGTGCTGCGGGTGGAGGATCACGAGTTGCGGCCTGTCCCTGCCGAACCGGGGAATTACACCATTGAAATGATCCAATCAGACGCGCTCAAGGCGGGTGTTACCGAAGTGTTTCGGACTGACCTGAAACCGATCGAAATCACCCAACCCGAGGGGCCTAGTTTCACGGTGGAGGGGCATCAGGTTCGCTGGCAAAAGTGGAATTTTAGAATCGGCTTTAATCCGCGTGAGGGCTTGGTTCTCTACACGATCGGCTATGAAGATCAGGGGCGAGTTCGTCCGATTATCTATCGGGCATCTCTGGCTGAAATGACCGTTCCCTATGGGGACGCGGGGATTACCCAATGTCGCAAAAATGCCTTTGACGTGGGCGAGTATGGGGTGGGAGCCTTGGCGAATCCCTTGAAGTTGGGCTGTGATTGTCTGGGAGAGATTCGCTATTTTGATGCGGTGATGGCGAACACTCGTGGCGAAATCTTTGAAATTGAAAATGCTATCTGTATGCATGAGGAGGACTTTGGCATTCTCTGGAAGCATACGGACTGGAGAACGAACCAAGTCGAGGTGCGGCGTTCTCGTCGGCTGGTAGTTTCCTTTATTGCGACGGTGGGCAACTACGAGTATGGGTTCTTCTGGTATTTCTATCAGGATGGTTCGATTCAATATGAGGTGAAGCTGACGGGGATTATGGTGACGGCGGCTGTTTTAGGGACAGAGAAACCCGAATATGGCACCGAAATCATGCCCCAACTGTATGCGCCCAATCATCAGCATGTGTTTTGTGTGCGGTTGGATATGGCGATCGATGGTCAGCAGAACTCCGTTTACGAAGTTGATACCGAACCTGCTCCCCTCAATGATCAAAATCCCTATGGCAATGCGTTCTATGCCAAGCAAACGCTGCTCAAAACGGAACAGGAGGCTCAGCGTTTAGTCGATCCGTTCAAGGCAAGATATTGGAAAATCGTCAACCCCTCCGTTCACAACCGCATGGGCTATCCCGTGGGCTACAAAATTGCACCCGGTGAAAACGGATTGCCGTTTGCCCATCCTGAATCCAGCATCATGCAACGAGCGGGCTACATGGATAAACATCTTTGGGTAACGCCCTACGATTCCAAGGAGCGTTTTCCTGCAGGAGATTACCCGAATCAGAATGCGGGGGGTGAGGGGTTGCCTGCGTGGACTCAGGCCAATGAATCGATCGAGAATACAGACCTTGTGGTTTGGTATACGTTCAATCACAATCATATTCCCCGCTGTGAGGATTGGCCTGTGATGCCTGTGGCCTATACCGGGTTTATGCTGAAGCCCGTCAACTTCTTTGATCTCAACCCTGCTCATGATGTTCCGCCTTCGGCTGCAAAACACAAGTGTCATTAAAATATTAGGAGTATCGATGTCATGAACAGTGATCCAGATCATTCACTTGCAAAGACTTTAAACAGTTGGGATATTTTTATCGCTGGCGTTTCACTGGTGGTCGCTTCCACGACTTTGATTAGCGATCTCAACGGTTACTTCACCCTAGGACTTGGCTTTGCCGTTTCGATTTTGCTAGCGTTCATTGTCAATCTCCTACTCGGGTTATCTGCTGCTGATTTGGGTGCCACCCATCCCCGAGCCGGCGGACTCTACGACTATGCCAAAGAAATCTTTGGAGGCCGCTTTGGCAGCTTACTCGGGGTTTTTCTAGGGTTAACTTTCTTTGGCATGTTTGCCTTTGCTGCGTCCGGTGAAACGGCTGCGGGAGCTTTTGGATTGCAGGCTTTGTTTCACTCCGATCTGCATGTCAATCTTTTTATTGTTACGGTCAGTGTGCTAGCTGTCATTCCCAATATCTTTGGCCTCAAGATTGCATCCTGGGTGAATGCAGGACTATTGGTGTTGATGTTAGGGATTCGACTGCTGTTTGGCATTGTCGGGTTTCTGGGGTTGAGTGCGACCGGGCAATGGTCATTTGCCAATTTGGTGTCGAGTCCGATCGTCTTTGATATATTCGGCCAGGGCGGCATTTTGTCCGGTGGCCTTGCCCTAGCGTTCTGGACTTTTGTGGGGATTGAGTTTGCCTGTTCTTTGGCTGAGGAGGTGAAAGTCCCGCGCCGCAGTCTGCCTAAAGGCATCATTTTGGGCTTAGTGGCGATTCTAGGAACTTCATTGATTATGGGTCTGGGGATTACGGGGACTCAGCCGCTCTCCAGTTGGCAGGCTCTGATTGGCAGTGAGGCGGCCTGTGGCGGCAGTTGTCCTCAGCTAGCCGTAGGGCAAGCCATGCTAGGGAACACGGGGTATAACTTAATGGCGCTGGCTAGCGTTGCGGCGACGCTAGGATCGCTGATTGTTGCCTTTGCGGCGATGCCTCGAATTCTGTATAGCATTGCTCGTGACGGTAATCTATTTGGCGGGTTGTCTCGGCAGTTTAGCAAGCTCCATCCGCAGTACGGCACTCCTGTGATTGCGACTCTGTTTACGCTGGTGCTGTATACGGGGCCTGCTTTGCATAGCAGTGAGGTGGTGAAATGGGTTTATTCGGCGGCTTATGTTTGGGCGGTTCTCTATGCGGTTTTCCATGTTCTGGCGTTTTTTAGTCGGAAACGGCTGGCGGCACAGGCCGAAGTCGCCTTTTCGGGAGCCTGGTTTGCACCCATGACGATGGTGGGCGTTGGTCTGACAGTCTTGTGCATTTACTATGCCTTTCTAGGACAGCATGTGGAGTATGGCGGACGGGCTTTGCTGGTCATCTTGACGGCATTGATCACCGCTGTGATTTCGTTTGCGATCTCGTCACCGGGAAAGCTTGTGCCTGCTGCAAGTGAAGAAAAGGGGGTGCCGCTGGAGGAAAGTGGAAAAGTCAGAAGATAGATGGGGGTTGGTGATGGATGGGATGAATGAGTGTATGTGGGCTGCGCTGTCCCATCCCAAGAGAACCACCATGAAGACCAACCGATCGCCAAGAACCCGCTTAAATTCAACCTATCTCTATGCAACCGTTTTCCTATTCCTCATCGAGGTCTTCATTGCTCTATTCGTCAGAACTCCATTCATTCGTGGCTTTGTCGGTGATGTTTTGGTTATTGTTCTGATCTATTGTTTCGTTCGCTCTTTTTGGCGAGTTCCGGTGACAGGTGCGATCGCCACTATCTTCCTCTTCGCCTGTCTGGTCGAACTCCTCCAGTGGTTTCAGATTGTCGATCGCCTGGGTCTGCGAGACAATGCGCTACTGTCTACGGTCATTGGCACCACGTTTGACTGGAAGGATATCTTGGCCTATGGGGTGGGTTGTGCGATCGTCTTTTTGGGAGAACAGGGGCGGAGAATTTCCGGGAAAAGTTGGGGGCGCTGAATCTGGAGGGTCAACGGGCTTCGCAGTCGGGTTTTCGCCCCCCCTCGCCCCCAACTTTGGGGGAGCCGAGCCTTCGGGGTATTTTCGTGGAGTTCTCGGAGTTTTCGCAGGAGTTTTCAGTGAACAATTCCAGAAGCTTTATTGAACTCAAAGTCCCCCAGAATTGGGGGATTTAGGGGGCGCTAAACCTAGAGGGTTAACGAGCTTCGTTGCCGAGTTTCCGCCCCCCCCGCCCCCAACTTTGGGGGAGCCGAGCCTTCGAGGAGTATTCACTGAAGTATTCAATGAAGTATTCACTGAACCATCCCAGAAGCTTTATTGAACTCAAAGTCCCCCAGAATTGGGGGATTTAGGGGGCGAGAACCCGCTAGCGAAGCCGATCGCACCCTTGTCCATGTAGCCAAAATGAGAGGATGGGAGGCAGTTCTCTCAGGAGACAGTTCGTGAACGGGTAATGGTATTTCGGTGACCTTGACTCAGACTAGTCTCTACAGGTCAACCACTCTGGGGAAGGAGGGGCGATCGCCACCCCCCCCAGAAGAACACCCAACGAGCCACCAAGAAACCCAATGATGCTCCAAGAAGACTCGATGATGCACTGAGGGAACCCAATGATGCTCCGAGAGAACCCAATGATGCTCCGAGGTGATTCGATCAGGCTCTGGGTGAACCCGATGATGATCTGAGGAGACTCAATGATGATCTGAGGAGACTCAATGATGCTCCGAGGGAACTCGATGATGATCTAAGGAGACTCAATGATGCTCCAAGGTGAACCTGATGATGCGCTGAGGGAACTCGATGAGCCTTCCGAGGTGACCGGGGTTTCCGCCAAGGAGAACCCGATGAAGCACCGAGGTGACCGGGTTCCCCTCCAGGGGTAACCTGATGAAGCACCGAGGTGACCGGGTTCCTCGCCAAGGGTGACCCGATGCACTTCCGAAGGAACCTAGGTCGCCTCTGAGGGAAACCCCTGAGCCTCCAAAGGGAACTCAATGAAATGCCAAAGCCCATCCACTGAGTCTCCCAAGACCCCCCTTTCCCCTTTCCCCTTTCCCCTTCCCCCTTCCCCCCCCACTCCCCCCGGATCGAAGATCCAATCTTCTCCCACCATCCCCTCCAACCCTGTCATCAGCCGAGGCAAAAACACCGCCGGATCAGTCCATTGCTGTTGTTGCATCCACTCAGCGATCGCCTCCGGTGCCACTTCCTGAGACTGAGGACAATGCTCTAGTCTTCACTCAACCTACGGGTCGCCTAACTTTAACTCTAACTGTTGGGTTCGATCGCCCCTTTCCCCCGCCCAATACGCCACATTGGCCAACGTCGCCGCTTTGCCTTTCACATCGCCAATGCGCTCTTGGATCTCCAAGGATTGCTGCCAGAGTTCGAGCGCGCGATCGATGTCCCCTTGTTGGGCGATCACCAAGGCCATGGTGTTGAGTATGGCGGCTTTTCTCGTCAAATCTTCTTCAGGGCAGAGATCTAAGGCTTGCTGATAGTGGGCTACAGCCTCATCAACCAATCCTAAAACTTCTTCTGCCCGAGCAAACTCAACCGCGCCAGAAACCGCCGCTCCTCCTCCGTCAGGGCAGCCAGCAGCGTTTCCGCCACGATCGCCTCTCGAAACTCCACCTGCACCTGCTCCATGCGAGTCAGCAGCGCCTCCGTCTCAATGCTGTCCTCCTGGAGCAACTCCAGCAACCATTCCAGGAGCCGGGGATTGCCATCTGCCACCTTCAGCACCCGCTGATACGCCGGATGCTGATGCAACTGCTTGTAGTGGAGCAGCGATCGACATTTCTTATCGATCTCCGCGCAACAGCCCAAACTCGTTCAACACGCCAATCAACACCACCCGCTGCATATTCTGCCGCTGCGCCTGCACCCGCCGACAGAGCCTTGCCGCCAGCCGACTCTTGCCCAGACCGCCCATCCCCGCCCGACAAAAAGATGACGCGGGGGAAGCGATCGCCAAACGCCCGTGCCAGATCCGCCACCGTCGTCAGTTGCAGATTGCCCACCTCATCCTCAGTGGTGAAACAGGGCGTATAGTCCACTAGACTCGGCGGATTCGCCATCTGTCGCAGTGCCCAGCCATAGTCCGCCTCCGTGTAAATGATGCCATGCCCCGTCAAATGAAACACATCAAAGAAATTCTCGGGCTGATCCCGCACCAAATTCCGCAACTCCTGCACCGAACCGCTCTCCTCCGTCGCCAGCAGCAGCGGTTGATTCTCCGTCGCCTCCAAAATATTGGCCTCTTCCGCTCATAGGCCAACACAGGCTCAATATTATTGGGCGAAGTCGCCATAAACAACAGATGCAACGGTCGATTTTGCATCACCGCCTCCCCCGATCGCCCCTGCACCAGCCGCACAGGCGGCATCGTCAACTCCCCTTTCTTCATCAAAAAGCCCTGCCCATCATGCAGCAACTCCCAGGGCAAATGAGCCAGCTTCAAGGCCATCGACTGGGTTTGGGGGTCCAGGTTCTGAATCTCAGCAGAATAGATCAGACGAAAGGTGAGGGTCTGCGGTGTATCCAACGAGCCGCGCAACCAGCCCTCATCGCCGTCCAGCCAGCGATAGAGCGATCGCCCCAATTCCTCCAGGTCTGCGGGACGATCCGATTGCAGGTCATATTGCAGGTCGTAGTAGGTGGACTCGCAGCGATCCAGCAACTGGGTCAACTCGTCGAGGGGCAATCGCCGAGTCCGGTTGTTGAACTGTAGCTCAAAGCCCTGCTGATTGAGGGCAAAGGTAAAGGTCAGAGACATGGGTGGGGCGGGAATCAGGGAGAATTGCCGCCAGTTTAGCGGATTCCCCCAGAATTGGCCAGTCGAATGGCCAGTCGAACGGACAGCCGAATGGACAGGCAAAAGGGTAATCAAACAGACGCACCTGCTAGCAGAAAATGTCTGTCCAATGATGGTGGAGAAACGGATGAGATTTGGTAGAGTAAGGGGTGCTGCGCGGTGACTTTCGTAGGAGCAAAGATTTCATGGGTAGTATTCTGGTTACCTGGCTGGTCACAACGATTAGTTTTTTGATTATTTCCCGAATCCCAATTGGGGTTGAGTTTGACAACTTTGGCAAAGCCTTTCTGGCAGCGGGAGTGTTTGGCGTTCTCAATGCGCTGCTGCGTCCCATTCTGTTGTTCTTTGGGTTTCCGCTCATTGTCATTACTCTGGGCTTAGGATTGTTTATTCTCAATGCCATCATCTTTGCGATCGCCGCTGCGATCGTCAGTGGCTTTCGACTGCGTTACGGCTTCTGGAGTGCGCTGCTCGGTTCGATCGCCCTCTCCATCGTCAATTCTGTTCTTCTATCCTTGATCTAGTCAGGAGCATCCCCATGAAAGGCTTATCTGGAAAGACCGCACTGATTACGGGCGCAAGCTCAGGAATTGGACAGGCGATCGCCATTCGTCTCGCCCAAGAAGGCTGCAATGTCGCCATCAACTACCGCAAAGGACTGGAAGAAGCCCAAGACACCGAAGAAATGGCGATGCAACAAGCCTGTGGACAGGCAGAAGAATGTGGCGTGCGATCGCTCTTGATCCAAGGCGATGTCTCCCAAGAAGAAGACATTCTCAAAATGATGAGTACCGTAGTCGAGCAATTTGGCGGCCTGGATATTCTCGTCAACAACGCTGGCATTCAAACGGAAAGCCCCTCCCATGAAATCTCAGCCGATGCCTTCGACAAAGTGCTTTCAGTGAATCTCAGAGGTGCATTTCTCTGTGCCCGAGAAGCCATCAAACAATTCCTCGCTGATCAAAAACCCGGCACCATTATCAATATCTCCAGCGTTCACGAAATCATCCCTCGACCGTCCTACCTCAGCTACTCCATCAGCAAAGGCGGCATGGAAAACCTCACCAAAACCCTAGCGCTAGAGTATGCCGCTCAGGGAATTCGGGTCAATGCGATCGCCCCCGGTGCCACCATCACCCCCATCAACCGCGACTGGGTCGAAAACCCCGATAAACAAGCCGTCGTCGAAAGCCACATCCCCATGGGACGCGCCGGAACCGCCGAAGAAATGGCCGCCGCCGTCGCCTTCCTCGCCTCCGACGATGCGGCTTATATCACCGGACAAACCCTCTTCATCGACGGCGGACTCACCCTCTACGCCGACTTCCGCGAAGCTTGGTCAGCCTGATTAATCCTCGATCGGCTTCGCTTGGGGGTGTTCGCCCCCTAAATCCCCCAACTTTGGGGGACTTTGAATTCAGAGAAGCTTCTTTGAAGTCGATGAATCTTCTTTGAATTCAATGAACCTTCCGCTCCATGAGAACTCCGATGAAGACGCTTTGAAAATGCCTTGAAGGCTCGGCTCCCCCAAAGTTGGGGGCCAGAATTGGAAGAGTGGGGGCGAAAACTCGACTGCGAAGCCAGGAAAACTTTCCTACCTCGAACTTCTCCCTGAACACCCCTCGATCGCCCCATACCCAAATCTACAATCCCTGCAACAACTCGCTCACGATAAAACATCCCAATGACACATCCAACGGACGCACCCACCCATTCTCCCCAACCCATCCTGACCGTCAGAGCCAGACTGGGAGAAGGCCCCTGCTGGATCGAAGCCGAGCAATGCCTCTACTGGGTCGATATCTACAACCATCGCGTCCACCGACTCCATCCCGCAACAGGCGAACATCGATTCTTCGAGGTGGGCGAAGTCGTCGGCTGTGTCGCCCCCGCTGGCAATCACCGTCTCATCCTGGCACTCCGCCACCGTCTAGCCTTCCTGGACACCCAAACCGGCGAAATCACCCCAGCACTCACCATCGAAGATGCGCCCCCAGGCGGACGATTCAACGATGGCAAATGTGACCCGGCAGGACGCTTCTGGGTGGGCATGACGGGCAACCAAAAACCCTTGGGACGGCTCTACCGCTACGACCCAGACGGCACCCTGCAAATTCTAGAAACCGGACTGACCATCCCCAACGGACTGGGCTGGAGTCCGGATCAAAAAACCTTCTATCTCACCGATTCCTTTGTCCGAAAGATCTACGCCTATGATTTTGATGTGGAGCGTGGCAGCATCACCGATCGGCGGACTTGGGTGAACCTATCGGACGAGACATTTGAACCGGATGGACTCGCGATCGACCAGGAAGGCTGCATCTGGTCGGCCATGTGGAACGGCTGGTGCATCATCCGCTTTGACCCAGAAGGACGAGAAATGACGCGCATCAAACTCCCGGTACAGCGTCCCACCTCCTGTACCTTTGGCCAGGGGCAGCTTTATATCACTACAGCCTCGGTCGGGTTAAGTGAAGACGAGATTCAGGCCAGCTTTTATTCGGGGGACTTGTTCGGGTTGGCGGTGTCGATCGCAGGCACCCCCACCCATTCTTTCCGCCAAGAAATCCGGCTGTAGAATACAAGCATTTGTTTTCATCAATTTTGGGTGTTATTGGAATTGGCAAGCCATTTTCACTGGATCGGGTGACGGCTCTGGTGAATCTTAATAAGACCCTGCAAGAACTCCAAGCTCGCCCGTAGATAAATGATATCGGTGGTGAATTCCAATCGCCTGAATCGGCTTCGCTGCAAGCACGCCTGTAGATGAATCACGGGCTATTAGCCCAAAGTCCATTAAAATGGACTGCGGAGGCTGGAAAGCTCTCTGGACATGCCTTTCAACCCATTTTAATGGGTTTCGTCTATTAGCCCGCAATTCATTCGCGGGCGAGTCTGGAACGAAGCCATTTCAGGTTCTTGAGGAATGAAACAGGCATCAGCAAAGCTTTTGAAATTCGCCATCAGTATCATTCATTCGCAGGTGAGACTGGAGCGCAGCCGTTGTTCAGTGTCCTCAGCGATCGCCAATCCAACCAATCAGCAAGGGTCTGCGGGTTAGTAAAACCCCGGTTGTTGGGATTTTATTTGTTACTTCTTGGTTCAATTAAGGGTTGTTTGCTCCATAGACATGTAATGTCTTGAATTACCGAAGTAACCTGAATCACAGAACCGTTTCCGTCTGAATCGCAGTTGTTTGTTGATCCACAAATTGAACCAGCCGCTGTTTCAAGGTTTCTAGACCCAGCCGCTCGGTGGCCGAGATGAAGAGGCTACCGGGATAACGTTGTTGAGCATGAGCCAGGGTTTCACTATCGGCCCGATCGATCTTGTTGAACACCAGGACAACAGCGGACGGAACGGTAGGCAGTTCTCCCAACACATCATTGACCGATTGGATATGCCGCTCCCAGGCTGGATGGGATAGATCGACCATGTGCAGCAGAGCATTGGCTTCGCTGACTTCCTCCAAGGTGGCTCGAAAGGCATCCATGAGTGCGGGTGGGAGGTGGTGGATGAAGCCGACCGTGTCGGTGAGGAGGAGGTTGCGGCGATCGCCATTCTCCCGATCGGTAATCGTCAGTTTTCGCGTGGTGGGATCGAGGGTGGCAAAGAGTTGGTCAGCAGTGTAGATTTCCGATTGGGTGAGGACATTGAGCAGTGTGGATTTGCCTGCGTTGGTGTAGCCGATGAGGGCGATCGCTAGCATGTCCTGACGCTCCCGCTGATGGCGCAGACGGGCGCGATGGGCTTGTAGTTGATTGACTTCTTGCTGCAACTGGCCAATCCGTCGCTGAATGGTACGGCGTTCGGTTTCCAGCTTGGTTTCACCGGGGCCTCGGGTGCCGATGCCTGCGCCCAGACGGGACATGGCCTGTCCCTGTCCCCGCAGACGCGGCAAGCGGTATTCTAGCTGAGCGAGTTCGACTTGCAGTTTACCGGCTTGCGATCGCGCCCGTTGAGCAAAAATATCGAGAATTACCTCTGTGCGATCGACTACGCGCAGGCCAATGTGTTCTTCTAAATTACGTCCCTGAGTCGCTGAAATATCCTGGTTAAAGACGACTAGATTGGCTCCCGATCGCTGCGCTTCCAGGGTGATTTCATCGACTTTGCCCTGACCGACCATGGTTCTGGAATCGGGGCGCGATCGCTTCTGCTGCACCAAGCCCACGACTTCACCGTTAGCGCTTTCCACCAAACGCTCCAGTTCACTGACGCTGTCGGCAAATTCCTGGTCAGACATGCTGTCGATTTGCAGTCCTATCATCAGGACGCGATCGTGATCTGCTGCAATGGCCTGGGACTGGGTAATATCAAAGCCTGCATCCTGGATCTCATGCTCCCAGTCGTAAAGCTGATCCTCAAAGTTCTGTTCGACTAAGGTTTCCAGATCCGTTTCTTCGACCGTCCAGGGCTGTTCGATGTCAGGGACAATGTGAATCAGGAAGACCTGCTGAATGGCCTGGGGTAGGGTTTGCACGGGGTCTTGCTTGCGTCCTTTGCCTTTGAGGTCGGCCAGGGTGAGGCTGACGATGCCATCCCAGCGTTGGCGAATTAGGGCGACGAAGGTGCTAGCGTCCGGGGGGTGAAACTGGGTGGAGAGACAGCGAATGCCACTGAGGCGATCGCCACTCCGCCGAGGCAACTCCGATTCAGGCAGTTGGGTTTGCATGGGGGTGCCAATGGCGACGCGCACGATCTTTCCTCGCCGATTGACGTAGCAGCACAGGGGTTGGTGAATGGTTTGGCTCAACGTTGCGAATTGCTGGGAGAATTCGGGGGTGATGAAGCGATCGCCCGGTAGTCGTTCGTTGTAGAGTTGCTCAAGCTGTTTGAGATGTGTGGCTTTTACACCCTGAAGATCACCAAATACCGTTGGCATAATTCCTACCTGCTAAACTTCTTGTGTTTAAACTTCTTTTGCTGATTTTGATCGATGTATCCCAATCATCAGCCACCCGATCGCCACTAAAATCACTCCAGACAGCAAAAAGCCAATATCCCACAATCCCTGGTGAATTCCTGGTTTGAGGTGGTGGATGCCTAGAATGTGATGATCGAGGATGCCTTCGATCAGGTTGAACAAGCCCATGCCCATCAGCAAAGCACCCATGAATAATTGTCCTGACCAATTATTTTGAACTTGTCTCCCTGCCTTCCACAGTAACCCAATGCCGACCAGGGTCAGCACCCAGTTCAACAGATGAAACAGGCCGTCGCCGATGGTGTTGAGTTCGATTCCGGCGATCGTGCGATCGGTGGCAACGCTGGAGAACATATGGTGCCACTGCAAGAGCTGATGGAAAATGATGCCATCAAAGAAGCCTCCTTGTCCAAGCCCAAGAACAAGTCCAGCCATAATCAAGGAACGAATGGAGGAAGGTTTTGTAGACGCTGATGTAGAGGCCGAAGCGGATGGAGAAATGGAGTTGGGGATGGGGGAATTGAGATTCATGAGAGGAAAGCAAATTGAAGGAATCGATTGGAATGGGCTAACCCTATCAGCGTTAGGGTTGGGACACGACATCCAACTGGAAGAGCAGGACAGGTCAATCATAGGATTATTCCTATGATTGATTATCGTAGCGCTCTAGGCGTTGGATGCCTTCTATCGTTAGCCTGATCGGGCTGATGAGTCAACCGATTCGGACTCAACAAAGTCGTCTCATCTCATGGTCTCATCCCATGGTCTAATGCCACGGTCTAATCCCTTGGTCTAATCCCATAGTTTAATCAACGTCCTGTCTCATTAAAGCCATCACGGTTTCTATCAGTTGTTTCGGTTCAACGGGTTTGGCTAAATGGGCTTGAAATCCTGCTGCGATCGCCCGTTCCTGATCCCCTTCGCTGGCATAGGCGGTGAGGGCGATCGCCGGAACATTGCCGCCCTGTTCGTCGGGGAGTGCGCGAATTTGTTGGATTAGGGCATAGCCATCGGTTTTGGGCATCCCGATGTCGCTGATGATCAGGGTGGGTTGGAAGGAGGCGATCGCGGCCAGCGCTTCTGTTGCAGAAGCCACCGCTAAAACCTCAGCTTGATATTGGGTCAGGATGTTAGCCACGAGATTACGGGCATCGGCTTCATCGTCAATGGCCAGCACCCGCATTCCTTGCAAATCCAGGTTTTGGGAAGGCAAATAAATGTTGACCCTTGTCCTTCCCCCAGACTCTCAGCCCAAATCATGCCCCCATGCGCCTCCACCAAATGCCGCACGATCGCCAACCCCAACCCCAACCCGCCATAGTTACGAGTCGTAGAGGCATCCTCCTGCCGAAAGGATTCAAAAATATACGGCAGAAAGCCCGGATTAATTCCCTTCCCCGTATCAATGACTCGGATTTGGGCATAGGTGGCGGGGCGGGGATGGGTGGATGGGTGGATGGGTGGATGGGTGGATGAGTGGATGGGTGGATGGGTGGATAAGGTGACATCCCTTTCCCCTTTCCCCTTTTCCCTTTCCCCTTCTTCCCCCACTCCCCACTCCCTACTCCCTACTCCCTCTTCTGCTTGTTCTAATCGAATCTCCACCCGTCCATCGCGGGGCGTGAATTTGATGGCATTAGAGAGGAGGTTCCAGAGGATTTGTTGGAGGCGGCCTGCGTCGCCGGAGACGGAGGGGAGAGGGGTGAGGATGGGGGTGAGGGTGATGGATTTGGCGATCGCAGCAGCGTTCACGGTTTCGATCGCCGATTCGATGACAGAGGCCAGGTTGACGGGGGCGATGGTCAGGGTGAGTTTGCCTCGGAGGATCTTGGCCACGTCTAGCAAATCGTCAATCAGTTGCACCAGGAGTTTGGCGTTGCGTTCAATGGTGGAGAGGGCTTCGGCGGTTTTTTCGGGTTCAAAGGGGCGGACTTGTAGGAGTTGGGACCAGCCGAGGATGGGGTTGAGGGGCGATCGCAGTTCATGGGAAAGAATGGCCAAGAACTCGTCCTTGATGCGGTTGGTGCGTTCGGCTTCGGCACGGGCGGCCTGTTCCTGCTGCAGGATGCGCTTTCGTTCGCTCAAATCCAGGATAAAGGCCACGGATTCTTTCCGCTCTGATCC
>JALOOP010000174.1 GCA_025454315.1 Oculatellaceae cyanobacterium Prado106 | reverse complement strand
AACCATGCCGATTCGCGGCCATTCCAATGTCCAAGGCTTCGGTTCCATGGGCGTTACCATTCGCCTCAAAGCCGAAATCCAAGCGGCTCTAGAAAAACTTCTCGATCGCCCCCTCAGCCGCGCTCCTGGCTACGACACCCGCGCCCTCATCACTGCTGCCGACGCGGGACAAATCGACACCCTGCTTTGTCTAGGCGGCAACCTCTACGCCGCCAACCCCGACTCCACCAAGGCCAAACAGGCTCTCTCCCAGGTGGAAACCATTATCTATCTGGCCACCAAACCCAACCTGGGACACTTCCACGGCCTCGCCCAGCAAAATACCCTCATTCTGCCCGTCTTTGCCCGCTTCGAGAATCCCCACCGCACCACCGTCGAATCCGGCAACAACTTTGTCCGCCTCAACGAACCCGGCACTACCCATCTCAAACAAGCCGATCTCGTCTCCGAAGTCGAGTGGCTAGCGGAACTGGCGCATCGCCTCTACGGCGACCAACCGATTCGCTGGCGCGACCTCCAGGACACCCGCTACATCCGCCAACTGATTGGCCAAACCATTCCGGGCTATGAAGCGATCACCACCCTCGACCAAACCCAAGCCGAATTTACGATCGCCAACCGCATCTTCCTCACGCCCCAGTTCCCCACCCCCAGCGGCAAAGCCAACCTCTTCCCCACGCCCCTCCCCGTCCTCACCCTCCCCACCGCCCAAGACCTCGGCATTCCCCCCCAGGTTCGCAGCCTCGTCTTAGCCCTCGGCACCGGACGCAGCTACGCTCAGCACAACACCGTCGTCTATAAAGCCGCCGATCGCTACCGAGGGATGCCCCACCGCCACTGCATCCTGCTCAACGCCGAAGATGCTCAAGCTGCCGGATTCACCGAACACCAGCGAGTCACAGTCCAAGGCGACGCTGGCCAACTCCCCCACATCGAAATCATCTACGGCCCCATCCGCCGAGGAGCCGCCCTCATGTTCTACCCCGAAGTCAACGCCATCTTCAAAGCCACCATCGATCCTGAATCTGGAACGCCTGCATTTAAGCGAGTGCCGATCGTGATTTATGGGGAGGGAGTGGGGAGTGGGGAGTAGGGAGTAGGGAGTAGGGAGTGGATGGGTGACAGGGTGGATGGGTGGATGGGTGAGGGAAGAGGGACACATTCATACTTCAAGAAATTCCCTTCTGTAGAAATTCTTGTGTTTAAGAAAAGGTATCTCTTGAAATACCCATCCACCCATCCACCCATCCACCCTGTCACCCATCCACCCATCCACCCATCCACCCATCCACTCATCCACCCATCCACATTCATCTCCGTTCATCTGTGTTTTTTATCTCTACATTAACTATGCATATTTTAGGAAAAAAACGTCTGCGAGAATTTTGTCAACTTCATGCTGACGGCAGTAATGCCATCTACAACTGGTATCGGGTTGCGAGTAAGGCCAGTTGGCAAAGCGCTGCCGAAATGCAAAGTACCTATCCCAAAGCCGAAGTCCTGGATCATCAAGTCACCTTCACCATTAAAGAAAGTCAGTATCGCCTCACCGTGGACATCTTCTATCCCACCCAACGAATCTATGTTAAACAAGTTCTCCGCAATCGCAATGAATCGCGCGTTTAATCCCGAAGTTTACAGCCACTTACTAGCGCAACATCGTCCCAAAAACATCACCACCGAAGCTGAAAATGAATCAGCCTTAACACTGGCTGAAGAACTGGAAAAACGAGGCGATCGCACCCCCGAAGAAGACATGCTGTTAGATCTCCTCGTCATTCTCATCGACAAATACGAAACCGAACATTACCCGATTCTCTGCGGCAGTCCCAGTTCCATGCTGCGTCACTTCATGGATGCTCATGGCCTACAACCCACGGATTTAAACCAGGTTTTAGGATCGCTGGAACAAACCACGGCCATCATCAACGGAGAACGTCCCATTAGTCGGGCACAAGGGCGATCGCTGGCAAAATTTTTCCGAGTCGATATTAGCTTGTTTCTGTAGCCTTCTCTGTAGCGTTTCCAGTTGGGTGTTTCTTTGTCTACAAGGGGGAGCAAATGACTTTCATTCTTGCTACCCAACGTTGCATAAGTTCGACGGTGTAAATGTATTGGTCATTTTGCTGTTGAATGATGTCATGCCGTTGCAACATTTCCAGCGCAGGCCGAAGAACCTCGATGCTAAGGGTGGTTTCAGCGACCAATTGGGCTTGAGAAAGCTTAGCATAACAAAGTTTTCTCAAAATCTCCAACTGGCCTTGAGGTTGGCTGAACTCTGCCTGTTGCCAGATTCCTGCAAAGTAGGCATCTCCATCCCAGTAGAACTCTGGAGAATTTACAACGGCCTCTAAATCCTCCAAGGTAAAGCACTTCTTGTAGAATTTGCCAGCTTCAAAAAGCTGCTGATTGAAGCAAGTGACTAGAGCATGACCGATTAATTGAATGAGATAGGGTTGACCATTGGTTAGGTGGTAGATAGCCTGTACAACTTCGCGATCGTACTCCATATCAAAATCGGCAGATGGCTGCGTTACAAGCCTGTGAACTGCTGCTTGGGATAAAAAGCTGACTGAAACGGCAGTGGTGCTACCAAACAAAGGTGACCAGTAGTCTTGTCGCATCTCATCTAGGGTGTGCAGCCCAGAAAATAACATAATAAACCACGGATAGGTCTGAATCAGCCCTCGCCAAAAACGAATGAGTCTTCTCTCAATCACACCCTCTTTGATTAACTCTTCAAGCAGTTCAAATTCATCTACAGTAATGATGAATCGCTGCTGGTTTCGCACCCGATCCAGTTGTTTCAGAAACCGTTGTAACGCATGGTACGGATTATGGGTCGCAAAGTGAATCAAACAGGGTTCCTCTAGTTCCCATTGTTGAGAGGAGGGAACTCCGTCGTAGATTTCAATAGCTAGGGCATAAAGCAATTCATGGGTGCTATTAACACTCCCCACAACCTGCATATTGAAATCGATCACGATCGTTAGCCCACCCAAGTGTGTCTTAAGGTTATGCAGAATTGAGGATTTACCCATGCGGCGATGCCCATACAGAACAACAGAAGGCGGTTGGGAACTCAGCCATAAGTCCTCTAATCGTTGAATGATGTCGTCACGTCCGACAAAGTTGTCGCCAATAACAGGGTTGCCGACTACGTAGGGATTAGGGATAGGACTAAATAAATCAACTCGTCCAATTTCACCGCCAGCCTCATTGATCAGGCGATGCCAATGATGGATAATCTGTCGAAGAATGACTTGTTCTGGAGTTATCACCTCTATCATGACGTAATCCTCCAGTTCATCTAAGGCACTGTTTGCTCTTAACAACGCAGCCTGTTTGTTGACTCGACTCACTGCCGTCAGGTAGGTAATCATGTCTAGACCAATATGCTGTAGACGAGTCAGCGCTGTCAAAATTTGGGGACGAATGGAGTGTTCAGCCGCTGGCAACCGGGAGGCATTGTCAATTGCTGGAGGTAGAGTGGAAAGGCGATCGCAAGCCAAAAAGAGTCGCATAACCTCAAAGGATTGCTGAATTTCTATCCCTTCTGGATAATCCGATAAGCTTACAAAAATCGGACGGTTCCCTGAGAGTAAAGCCAGCATTTTCTCCCTGGGGTAAAGCTCTTTAATGCCTGACAGTTGGAAAAGCAACCCCGCAAACTGCGTTAATAAAGTTGGTTGATTATGACGCAAAGGTAAAGTTAGCCAATAGATAAAACGCTCAACCAAATTGCTCGTTAAATCGATCGAACAGTCTACCCATCTACTGTTTATTTCACCAAGTAGAACTTGTTGAATACTGGGTAGTCGTTCCTATCCCAATTGGGTTACTGGAGCAGAGACATAGGCATCAACAACGGGATGAATCAGTAGTTGATATAGGCTACGAATCGGAGAGTTTTGGTGATGTAAATAAGTTTTGAGTACTCGCTGTGCCGCCCACCGTTGAAAGGGATTACAGGCAAAATTACAAAGAATCACTATGCCCTGTTGTTCATTATGTTGAAGCCGTAAAGCAAGCCTCCTACAGGTAGCAGGCAATTGAAAGATGAGAAGCTCATCCCATTCAATTGGATGACGAATCGATGGGTTGAGTAAACTTGCCAAACTCCAAAGCAACTCGATCCCATAAGCAGAAATCCGCAGGGTAGAGAGAATAGCAACAACAACAGTTAGGAATCCATATGGCCAACCAAAACCAAAGCTAAACGCAATGCTGACAGCGACACAAATCGTAATTCCATTGACCACGTTTCTTGCAGGGTTAACGTCAGCACCACCTGCTGCACTGGCAGCAATCCCAATCGTTAGCCCCAAAGCAATGCCAGTTACGGCTTTGGCGGCTGCGATAGCTGACATTACTCCTGTAATAAGTTAAACGACTTTTAGTTTGCACAAACCAGATTCTAAAACCGTGACACGATAAGGGAAAAGCTATCAATCTAGATGCCAATCAGCTTAGCTGGCATTGCTCCAAGAATCAGACTAAACACAATCCCTACAATCAGACTTGCTGCAATAGAGAAAAATGGAGATTTCAAGGTTGAAACTCATGTTCAAGCAAATTTCATTCTGAATCTTGCTGGAGTAGGCGATCGACCTTATTTTCAATGCTGTTTAACTTGCGGAGGATCGTGGGGCGGTCTTCGTCTAGAGAAGAGAGCAAATTGGCAATACCGATGGTGGCTTGGCGTAGCTCTTGGCGTTCTTCGGTCGCGGATTCCTGCATGTGGAACAGGCGAGTGATGAGTTCAGCAAACTCTAGCCGCATCTCAGCGGTTTGGTCGGCGAGGGCGGCGATCGCTCTGGCGTTGCTCTCGGTGAGTTGGGTGAATCGGCGCTCGGATTCTGTCGCTTGATGGGCGACTTCTGTCAATTGATTTGATAAGGCTTCGATCGACTTGGCACTGCTAGCTAAAAGTTGTTGGATTTCTTCAAAGCTCATCAGACAAAAGGATTAAGAAATTAGATTCAATATAGCTTGCAAGCATTATGACTACAACCTATTTGTCCCATCTTCTGAGATTGTTTCTACGTTTAGCGCATCTGCATTCGACGCAGCCGACAATGCAGGTTTCTAGAGAATTTTCTCTAATCCATAAACGAGGGATTTCAGCGTAATGATCTTGCGAATAGATAGCAATACGCCAGGCATATAACAGGCGCGATCGCTCGTATCATGCCGCAGGGTATAGATCTGTCCCGGCGCACCAAAAATCACTTCTTGATGGGCAATCAAACCGGGTAAACGGATACTATGAATCCGAATGCCGTCTTCGGTGACCGATCCTCTCGCACCGGGCATCTTTTCGGTTTCGCTGACCTGGGGCGGATTGAAGGGTTTGCCAAATTCTTCTAGCAGTTGAGCCGTTTGAATCGCAGTCCCACTGGGCGCGTCTGCCTTTTGGTTGTGGTGCAGTTCAATGATCTCCACATGGTCAAAGTACTGGGAGGCTCTGACGGCAGCCTGCTGCAACAGTACCATGCCAATCGAAAAGTTGGGGATGATTAAACAGCCCAAGCTAGCTTTGTCGGCAAAATCGGCCAAGTCCTGGATCTGTTCTTCGCTTAGACCCGTGGTACCGACGACGGGACGGACTCCATAGGCGATCGCCGATCGCACATTTTCATACACTGCGTCCGGATGCGTAAAATCGACCATCACAGGCAGTTGCTTCTCCTGCGCCGCCATCACTAAAGTCGCCTGCAAATCCGCCAGAATCGGCACTTCCAATTCACCACAGCCCGCCACTAAGCCAATATCCTGGCCTTGCAGTTCAGGACTCGTATCCACCGCCCCAATCAAATTGAGATCCGGCGCAGCCGCAACAGCCTTCACCACTTCTCGCCCCATCTTACCCGCCGCACCATTGACCACCACTGGAATTGCACCGCTCATACTTCGATCTCCCTCAACAATCTACATTCAAGAAACTATAGCCCTAGCTGTACCTTAGCGCTATCTCACCATCCACCCCTGCCCCCTCTATGTCACAATAGTAAACAGTCGTTAATCCATCGTTAGATTCCCAGGTATCCCGTGAGTTCTACTGCCGCAAAACTAGCACCCCGTCGCGTCTTTCCCTTTACGGCGATCGTCGGGCAAGAAGAAATGAAACTGGCGCTGTTGCTGAATGTCATTGACCCCAAAATTGGCGGGGTGATGATTATGGGCGATCGCGGCACCGGAAAATCCACCACCATTCGCGCATTGGCCGATGTCCTTCCAGAGATTGACGTGGTCGCCGGTGACCCCTTCAATAGCCATCCCAACGATGCCAGCCTCATGAGTGATGAGGTACAGGAGCAGATCGAGGCTGGCCAATCTGTCACGGTCAGCCACAAAAAAGTGCCCATGATTGACCTGCCCTTGGGCGCGACCGAAGACCGCGTCTGTGGCACCATCGACATCGAAAAAGCCCTCTCTGAAGGGGTCAAAGCCTTTGAACCGGGGCTGCTGGCACAGGCTAATCGGGGCATCCTCTACGTCGATGAGGTCAACCTGCTCGACGATCACCTGGTCGATGTGCTGCTCGACTCTGCCGCCTCGGGCTGGAACACGGTGGAGCGGGAAGGCATTTCGATTCGCCACCCGGCGCGCTTTGTCCTGGTGGGTTCGGGCAACCCTGAAGAAGGCGAACTGCGCCCCCAACTGCTCGATCGCTTTGGCCTCCATGCCGAGATTCGCACGGTCAAAGACCCGACACTGCGGGTGCAGATTGTAGAACAGCGATCGCAGTTTGACCAAGACCCCGAAAGTTTCCTGGAAGCCTACAAGCCCCAGCAAGAAGCGCTCCAGCAGCAAATCGTTGCCGCCCAACAAAGACTCAAGTCCGTCACCATTGACCATGACTTAAAGATTAAAATCTCCCAGGCTTGCGCTGAACTGGATGTGGACGGACTGCGAGGCGACATTGTCAGCAACCGTACCGCCAAAGCCCTCGCAGCCCTTGAAGGCCGCACCGAAGTCACCGTCGATGACATCCGCCGCGTCATGACCATGGCGCTTCGCCACCGCCTCCGCAAAGATCCTCTGGAGTCGATTGATTCTGGCTACAAGGTGGAAAAGACCTTTGGGCAAGTGTTTGGGTTGGTTGATCCGGCTGAGCAAAACGGCCAAGTGGTGGGCGCAAGGTAGAGCAGAGGCAATAGAGTTGGAAGATATCCCTTGTGACTCTTGGCTTTCTTTAAACCGCAGAGACGCAGAGACGCAGAGGAAATTTTGCTCTTCGAGTTGTCTATCTTGAAGGATTCATAGTAAAGCATCGCGGTGACAACCCATTGAGGCTGTTACCGCGATTTGTTTTAGGAAGATTACTTCAAAGCCACCCCCGCTGCGATCAACACCCCACTCCCCACTCCCCACTCCCCACTCCCCAAATCCACAAATCCACAAATTTTTTCCAGAAATCCCGATCGCCTCTGGTGCGTCTGTTCTACATGGTCTACAATGTGGTGCCATACGAGCGTTCTTGAGTTGGCATGAGTTGGAGAGGGTCAGTGGAACCGATCAGGTTGGATTGATCACCCTTGAACCCTTGGAGCCATGAGGTCAACTGAGCGCTGTTTTTGGCAAGTCCACACTGGGTTCAAACACTGGGTTCAAAACGACGATGGAAAAACGCATCTTAGGCTTAGACCCAGGATTGGCCATTTTGGGCTTTGGGGCGATCGCCTGTCCCCCCACCCGTACCCAGCGTTTGACCACCGAGGTGCTGACCCTCGATTTTGGCATCATCCAAACTCCAGCCCATACGGAAACGGGCGATCGCCTCTGCACCATCTACAACGATTTGCATGATTTGCTGGAGCATGTTCGTCCCGATTTAGTAGCGATCGAGAAACTATTCTTCTACCGCATGGGAAATACGATCGCCGTGGCTCAAGCTCGGGGCGTGGTGATGCTGGTTCTGGCTCAGGCCAAGCTGCCCTTTGTGGAATTTACCCCGGCTCAAGTCAAACAGGCGCTCACGGGATACGGCAACGCAGACAAACATGAAGTGCAGCAGTCCGTGGCTCGTGAACTCAACCTCGAAAAAATTCCCCGTCCTGATGATGCGGCGGATGCGCTAGCGTTAGCATTAGCAGCTTGGTATCAGATTGGTTGACGAGGTGCGAAGGGGCTAAAGGTGAAACCGCTGTAAGTTGTGAGATTAGCGTATGGTGCAAACAATTGCGATCGAGAAAGTCACGCTACACGACCTGGAACAACGGTTTGCGCTGAAGCTGGCCGAAGCTCCTGACTTCTTCAGTGAGTGGCAAGAAGAGTTGCCAACGCTGACCCAATCTGAGCGGGAGCGGTTGCAGCGCGTTGAGGCGACCTATGCCAATTTGGAACGGCGATCGCTCCTGGAAAACACTGTAAAACTCGCTGTGGTCGCACCCTTGCTGGATCTCGCAGGTTTTTTCCTGCCCCCGTTCTATGTCGATACTGAAACAGTTGATCCTGAAACGACAATTGAGATCCTAGCGGAAGACGCAGACATGCAGTTCCGGGGACGCATGGATGTGCTGGTACTCCTGGAACAGATTTGGGTTCTCATCATTGAGTCGAAACGCGCAGAGTTCTCCTTGAAAGTTGGGATTCCGCAAGTTCTCTCCTCTATGCTGGCCTCTCCCCAGAAGCCACAGCCCGTCTACGGACTGGTAACAAATGGTAGTAGTTTTATGTTTTTGAAGTTGGTTTGGGAGGATGTTCCAAAATACGCCCGTTCTAAGGAGTTCATTCTTGACCAAGATGATGGTCTAGCTTTGACGCTGCGGATTATGAAACGGTTGGGGGCGATCGCGATCGAAAACCTGCGATAGCATTGAATTTATTTCCCGCTAAATCAGGCTTGTCCATAGAGGCGACATCTAGGACATTCGCTGATTTCAGACTAATGGCTAAAATCTCATTGTGAGAGATACAGAATATGACTCAACTCATTATTAATAATATTGACGCTACGATTTTAGAGCAGTTGAACGCTCGCGCAGCCAACCATCAACGTTCTCTGGAAGACGAATTGAAAGCAATCCTGCAAGAAGTGATAGACGCAGAGCAGGTGAGCAAAATGGCTGCCTTTATAGAGCAGGCAGCACAAATGAGACAGTCTCTAGCGGATCGGGTTCATACTGACAGTACTGAACTAGTGCGCGAGGATCGGGATATGAAAAGTTTTTTGATGCCCTGCAAAACACCTCGTGGGCAATATCCCTCTGCTGGATAGAGGATTTACCAGAGAGTCCATCTTAAGTTCTCAAGCAGGCATTTGGGTTGCAAATGCTGCAAGATCCCAATTTCTTTCCAGAATGGTCGGAGATAACGACTCCTGTAAGCGAGGCAGAACAGCACTTGCTCGATCGCGTCAAGGCCAATTATTTGGAGTTGATGGAAGATCCGCCCCTGTTGGAGAACAGTGTCAAACTGGTGGTGCTGGCTCCTCTGCTGGATCTCGCAGGCTTTTATCATCGGCCTTTTCGGATTGAAACTGAAACGAGCGTGGAGTTGGAGTTAGAGGAGGATGGCAACATCGTTCGGGGACGAATCGATGTGCTGGTTCTCAAAAATCGGCTGTGGCTTCTAGTGATTGAGTCAAAGCGGAGTGATTTTGCAGTCACCCGAGCGCTTCCCCAGGCGCTGGCTTACCTGATTGGCAACCCCGAGGCACAGCCCACCTTTGGCATGATCACTAATGGCAATGAGTTTTTGTTTCTCAAGACAACCCGTCAACCGCAAGCGCAGTATGCCAACTCCAGATTGTTTTCACTGCTAAATCCTAGCAATGACCTGTATGGAGTTTTGCAGATTCTCAAGCGGTTGGGGGAAGTGGCGATCGCCCCCAGTGAATCACAATTCTAAAAAAATAAGATGCCAGATGACGCGCACCTGACATCCCAGATTAAGTCAAAGAAATGATGGGTCAAAGAAATTCTCGTTATCGAACTCGCCGCTTCCCGTTCGCTCGGTTGCCCCGGTAGACCCGACGAGCCGATTGCTCCGGCGGAATCCAGGTGGGGGCAGGGACGGAGTGGCTATTGCCGTTGGTGGCGTAGGAGGGTTGGCCGTTGGGGATGGCCACGACTGAAGTTTCAGTTTCAGGCTGTTGGGGGAGTTCACAGGCTACGGGAGGGGCAGTGGTGACGGTGAAAGGCAAATCGCTGCTGTCCCGTTCATGGGCAGGAATCTGGCTTTGGGGCGGCAGGTAGGAATGGGTTTCGGGGTCAAAGGCCAAGACTTCGCCCGTTTCAATGTAGTAGACCCAGCCGTAGATTTGCAGCTTTTTCTGGTAGAGGCGCGATCGCACCACCGGGTAAGTCTTTAGGTTTTCGATTTGGGTCAGGACATTTTCGGCGATCGTGATTTCTAGGAGTTCTTCGCCGCTGTAGTTGCTGTAGTTTTCTTGCACTAGTCGGCGGGTGGCATCAGCATGACGCAGCCAGTCGTAAACCAAGGGCATTTGTTCTTCGAGCTTGCCAATTTGCAGCAGTCCCTTCATGGCACCGCAGTGGGAGTGGCCACAGACGACGATTTGCTCAATGCCCAGCGCATGGATGGCGTATTCAATGGAAGCGCCTTCGCCGCCGTTGGCCGCGCCAAAGGGCGGGACAATGTTGCCCGCGTTGCGAATCACAAACAGATCCCCCAGATCCGTGTTGGTGAGCATGTTGGGGGCAATGCGAGAGTCGGAGCAGGTGATGAAGAGTACCCGAGGTTTCTGGCCATGAGCCAGTTGCTCAAACAGATCCTGATGGGTGGAGACATAGCGGCTCCTAAATTCCTGCAAACCGTGAATCAGCTTTTTCATGACAACCAGTTCCCTTCCGGCAATTCAATCGTTCAGTCGGCGTTGCTTAACCTAGAGATGATGGGTGTGGGGCGGCTGCGCCGCGCCATACCCATCATCCCGTCAATCAATAACCCCATTCATTCTTCGTGCGATCGTTCCAATCTTCCAACTTTCTATTGTCGCCTGAAATGATTAGAATGAATAATCGAAATGCTCAGGAATTGATTGAGTTTTTTTATCACACTGATATGGGCAGGGATACGGGGCTACTCGGTACGCAAAAGTTTCGGTTGTCATTCTCCCTTAGATTTCGCGCCCCCCAGCCCCCAACTTTGGGGGAGCCGAGCCTTCCAGGAATGATCCAAGAACCTTCAAAGTCCCCCAGAATTGGGGGATTTAGGGGGCGTAAAACCTTGAAGCGAAGTCGGTTCAGATTTATACATATGGCAACTAATGTTCTAACTGGTACGCTTGCCCAGTAATCGATCGCGCAGGTGTTTAATGCGATCGCGCAATTTTGCTGCCTCTTCAAACTCTAGCTTCTTGGCCGATTCCTTCATCTGGGCTTCGAGTTGGACGATCAGATCGGGGATGTTTTCCAGGGGCAGGTCGTCGGAATGTTCAAAGGCGACCTCCAGTTCTTGAGCCGTGAGACGGCGGGACACCTCCAGGAAGGAGAGGATAGAGTTGTTGACCTTGCGGATGATGGGCTGGGGCGTGATGCCGTGTTTTTCGTTGTAGGCCATCTGGATGGTACGACGACGTTCGGTTTCGCTGATGGCTTTGGCCATGCTGTCGGTGAGGTTATCACCATAGAGAATGGCTTTGCCCTCGACGTGACGAGCGGCGCGGCCAATGGTTTGGATCAGCGATCGCTCCGCCCGCAGAAACCCTTCCTTGTCCGCATCCAGAATCGCCACCAGCGACACTTCCGGCAAGTCCAAGCCTTCCCGCAGCAGGTTCACCCCAACCAGCACATCAAAATCCCCTTCCCGTAGCTCCTGGAGAATCTCGATCCGTTCAATGGAGTTAATCTCGGAGTGTAAATAACGAACGCGCACCGACCGCTCCTGAAGATATTCCGTCAGGTCTTCCGCCATCCGTTTGGTCAAGGTGGTTACCAAGGTGCGCTCATTCTTCAGCACTCGTTCTTGGATTTCACCCAGCAGGTCATCAATTTGCCCTTCGGTAGGACGCACAAAGATTTCCGGGTCAAGCACTCCTGTAGGCCGGATGATCTGCTCGACCACCTTGCCCGTCCCAGGAATGTAGATGTTCTTTTCACCGACTTGATTGAACTTGCCGCCGGATTGCTCCAGTTCCCACTCACCCGGTGTCGCCGAGACAAAGATACACTGGGTCACCTTTTTCCAAAACTCTTCGGACTTGAGGGGACGGTTATCCGCCGCACTGGGCAGCCGAAATCCGTGATCGATCAGCGTCATTTTGCGAGAGCGATCGCCGTTATACATCCCCCGAATCTGCGGAATAGTAACGTGCGATTCATCAATCACCAGCAGCCAATCATCCTGGAAGTAATCGAGCAAACATTCGGGCGGTGAGCCAGGTTCGCGCCCCGCTAGGTGACGAGCGTAGTTTTCCACGCCGTTGCAGTAACCGACCTCTCGCAGCATCTCCAAGTCGTAGCGGGTGCGCTGTTCTAGGCGTTGCGCTTCCAGGAGCTTATTTTCTTTTTCCATAAATTCTAGCTGATCGCGCAGTTCCTGTTCGATCGCCTGACAAGCTTCTTCTAATCGATCCTCTGGGGTAACAAAGTGACGTGCTGGGTAAACGTTCAACGCCTGCATACTTTGCAGGGTTTCTCCCGTTATCGGATCAATGTATCGAATCGCGTCAATTTCATCCCCAAAGAATTCCACACGAATGATCCGATCTTCGTAAGCCGGACCAATTTCCAGGACATCGCCCTTGACTCGAAAGCGTCCTCGTCCCAGGTCTAAATCATTGCGCTCATACTGTACAGAGGCTAGATCGCGGAGAATCTGCCGCTGATCCATCTCCATACCCACCTGGAACGGAATCGCTGCATTCAAGTATTCTGAGGGAATTCCTAACCCGTAAATGCAGCTAATGGAAGCCACCACAATCACATCTTTGCGCTCAAACAGCGATCGCGTTGCCGAGTGCCGCAGCATATCGATTTCTTCGTTAATCGACGCAGTTTTGGCAATATAGGTATCGGTGACCGGAATATAGGCTTCGGGTTGATAGTAGTCGTAATAGCTAATAAAGTATTCAACCGCGTTCTCGGGAAAAAATTCCCGTAGCTCATTACACAACTGCGCGGCCAAAGTTTTGTTATGCGCCAAAACCAGCGTCGGCTTACCAATATTTTGAATGACTCGGGCAGCAGTATGAGTTTTTCCCGTACCCGTCGCCCCTAGAAGGGTCTGGAATCGATTGCTGTCCTTGAGGTGCTGGGTGAGATCCTTGGGACTTTTTTTATTTTTGGGGGTGGATGGGGAATGGGTAATGGGGAATGGCGAAAGGCGAACGAGGGAAGGGGAATGGGGAACGGGGAACGGGGAAAGGGGAAAGGCGAAAGGGGGATTTTCTGGTAATCTCCCCATCTCCCCACCTCTCCATCTCCCCATCCCCTACTCCCCACTCCCTACTCCCCACTCCCCACTCCCCACTCCCCACTCCCCACTCCCCACTCCCTACTCCCCACTCCCTACTCCCTAAACAAAGCGGAACGATCGCTGAATCAACCCTAGATCGCTTACGCCTTGGACGGCTCCGATGAGTTCGTCTTGGCGGCCTGTTTCTAGGAGGATGCGGGTTCTTTGGCCGATGGTTTCGAGGCGGTAGTCGCCGATGGAGCCGTGGAGTTGGATGCGATCGCCCCGTTCAAAGTCGAGGATGAGGGCAAAGTCCTGGTTGCCCAAGGTTCTCCGGCGGCCATCATTGTAGTAGGCTCGGGTGCTGTCGCCGAGGACGAAGCGATCTTTCGATGAGCCGCCCTTGAGCCGATCGATTTCGCCCTGGCCTGCGTTAGGCACTTCAGGATTGACACCGATGAGGACATCGCGATCGTCGCCCCCGACCAGGCGATCGCTCCCCAGACCGCCGATCAGGAGATCATTTCCGGCATTGCCAAAGAGTCTGTCATTGCCATCGCCGCCGGAAACTTGGTCATTGCCGCTGCCCCCTTCAAGGATGTCATCGCCGCCTTCGCCGAAGATGCGATCGGCTCCGCCTCGACCATTGGCGGTGTTGTTGGACGCATTGCCAAGCAGAAAATTGGACAGATCGGGCGCAAGCAAAGCCCTAGCTCCCAAGATGAGTCCAAGGAAAGAAAATCCGGGCGAAATTCGCAGTGCTTCAACAGTGGCTCTAGAGGTGAGAGTAGCAGCAATATCGGGTTGCACAGCCTGATAGGCCGCAAAGAACTCGGCAAAGTCGGGGTCTTGGTTGAAGTTAAAGGTACCGCTGCTGAGGGTTTCCACTGGAATCGTGGTTTGACTGTACCCTTCTGGCGGAGTGAGCAAAAGACGATTGATCTCCCGGTGTTTGTCAAGAGCAAAGATCGGGTTGATCTCGTTCTCCGTATAGGATTGCAGTACCACCGCTCCAGGGATAAAGCCTTCTCCCCCTAGACTCACCAAGTCGCCGTTGACAATGTAATGGGTAACGGTTTGCGCGTTACCGCTTCGATCCTGGAAGGCTTTGACCGTATCGTTGTCTACCCCAGGTGAATTAAAGGTGACGACATTGCCATACTGTCCGACAAACTGACTTGCAAAGGTCTGTGCCAGCGCTCCTCCCATACTGTGTCCGACGAGATCGGGTTTGAGGGGGGCGGCGCTGAATTTGTTGAGCCAAGTGGCGATCGCATCTTGATTGGCCGAAAACTGGTTGAAGCCAATGCCCCTTGGGTCAGCATTGGCAATATCATCAATCAGTTCATCGGTTCCGCGAAACAGCAGCACAGGCGGACGATTGGGGGCTATAGAGATCAAACCCAGCGCCTGGAAGCCCGTGGCAGGATCGATAAATGTTTGGTCAATCTGGTAGCCACTGACACCTAAAAACTGATTGACCTCCTGGGTGAACTGAGGATTGTTAAAGCCATAGACGATCTCTTTGGCCAGAATTTCATAGACTGAATCAAATGGCGTTGGCATGTTTATTCTCCCGCACAAGAAGCCTCATCATACCTGCCATGTTTGACTTCTAAACTTGAAGAATACTGAACTTTGCTTTGGAAAAATTTTTATTAATGTCCTTCTATAAAGAGCCAGATCAAATATCAGGAAATTGCTCCAAAAACATCACAAATAGGAAATAAATTAGGACAACGTGACGCCAGTTCACGAAATCTTGGACAGGGTTCAAATTCAAAATTCCAGCTTGATTTTCTGCCCATTCCCAAGCACGGCATCCCACTCCCTAGCAACAGGACTGCAAGATTTCTACATCTTCCCTGAGTCATTACAACCTCAAAAAGTTAATTCATTCAGGGCTTCTTAAACTTGTTTTAACGAATACCAACTTTCGTAAACACCCCTTGGCAAGCTCCAAGGAGATTGCTACTGTAAAGACATGGCACAGGAAACAACGTTTAGTCACCCAACCAATTTTTTCTGGATTTGAGTTTGTGCCTCCCACTCCAGTCCAGACGTAGCGCTTCTTTGCGGCAAAAACAATCTTCACTTAACCTGTAAGTGAGTCGCGAATGTCCTAGTGCGTAACCTCTATCTCCTTCGGCTTCGCAACAGCACTAGCACCCGCGCCACCAAAGCTCTAAACGCCTCCTAAGAGGCTGAAGGTTTTTGTTGGTAACGAAGTTGACTACGGGTTCGTGTAAACCTCTCTACTTTGTTTTGACGAATCCACTAAACCTGAAGGGTCTGACAACCTTTTGTCAGACCCAATATTGTTTTTAAAGGGGAGTAGGGAGTGGGGAGTAAGGGGTGGATGGGTGGATGGGTGTGCAATGTTTTTCCCTACTAGGGTGACAAATCTTTCTCAAAATGGAAATCTTTTTCCTCTTTGCTGCACTCCTTCCACTTTAATGAACTGCAATCAAGGGCTGAAAAGTAGGTCGCTAAACAGCAATTAACCCGATGTGCAACTCTCTCTATGCAACTCTCTCTAAAAGTTGCTCTGGATCATTTGAGCTAGCCAAAACCTGGAAGACTGCTTAGCCGACCATGGAAAATCAAAAGTTTCAGAAAAAGAGTTGCACACCGCGTCAGTGACCTCTTTTCCTTACTCAAGAACATTACTAGAAGTTCTTCAGCTTTTCGATCAGATAATTCCTCTGCTCATTCAGTTTTCTGCCAGTTTTCTGCAGAAAGAGAGTTTACATCAAAAGAGAAAGCTTGATGAACAAAGAGAGGATGAGTAGCATGAGTTAGGTCAAACCTGTTCACCCATCCACCCATCCACCCATCCACCCATCCACCTTAGCCATACCAAATCTCCTCTACCGATCGCCCCATCTCCTCCGCCTCTGCCCGTCCCTGTCCCGCTTCCAGAGTGACGGTGACATGGCCGAGTTTGCGGCCTGGGCGCGGGGTTTTGTTATACCAGTAGAGGTGGGCGTTGGGGATTTGGGTGAGGGTTTGGCGGCGATCGTCTCCGTTTTGCATCATCGACTCGTGACCAAGGAGATTGATCATGACGGCTCCGGGGCAGTTGAGCGAGGGGTCGCCGAGGGGGAGATTGGAAACGCATCTAAGCTGTTGTTCAAACTGTGAAGTGACACAGGCATCGAGGCTGTAGTGACCCGAGTTGTGGGTGCGGGGAGCAGTTTCGTTGACCAGGACTTTGCCTTCGGGGGTGAGGAAAAATTCAATGCCCATGATGCCGACAAAATTCAAGCTAGTAAGGAGTGTGCGAGCGATCGCATTCACCTGTTCCACGATCTCCAGACTCCAATCAGAAGTCACAAAAACCCGCCGACAGACCTGATCCACCTGCTGCGTTTCCACAACGGGATAAATGGCGATTTCACCTTTGGGCGATCGCGCTGCCATCACGGCCAGTTCGCCCTGAAACGGTACAAAGGCTTCCAGGAGCCATTGGTCAGGGGCGATCGCATCCCTAGGAATAGGAAACGCATCTGGAGTACGGACAATGAACGTGCCTTTGCCGTCATACCCATGTCGTCGCGCCTTGAGAACTACAGGAAATCCTAGCGCTGCAATCCCACTGCTCCCTTGAAGCAATCGAAACTCTGGCGTGGGTAACCCATGCTGTTGCAGATAGGATCGCTGATCAAACTTATCGAGCAGGGGAGTCAGCGCCTGTAAACTGGGACAAAACTGGACGCCGCGATCGGCCAAATGGGACAGTCCGATCAAATCAATGAATTCATTTTCAAAGGTAATCACCTCAGCCCGATCGGCCAGTTGAGCCGTGGCCGTGGCATCGTCAATGGCGGCAAAAATGGAGTAAGTTGCGATCGCCACCGCCGGATCATCCCCACTCGGCGTTTGCACCACCAGTTCCAAGCCTAGCTTCTTCGCCCCATCCGCCATCATCCAAGCCAACTGCCCACCACCAATCACCCCAACCCGTTTCACCATAGAAGCTAATCTCTCTGCACAATGACACTGCTCATTGTTGATTCTACTGGGTGATGGGGAATAGGGAGTGGGGAGTAGGGAGTAGGGAGTAGGGAGTTGATGAGTGAGGGAAGAGGGGTACATTCACGCTTCAAAAAATTTTCCCCTGTAAAAATCCCTGTGTTTAAGGGAATGCCTCACTTGCAATACCCATCCACTCATCCACTCATCCACTCATCCACATTCATCTGTGTTCATCTGCGTTCCCCTATTAACCCTTAGCGACAACCTAGAGACTCACGAGTAGCGATTCCTGTTTGTGAATTAACGCCCTTGGCTTTTTGGCAGAGTTCTTTGACCTGAGCGCCATCGAGAATGGCATCGCTGAAGTCGGCTCCGGTAATATCAGTGTCGTCAAAGGTCGATCGCAGGAGAATCGCTTCGGTGAAGTTGACATCCTGGAGATTGGCTCCGGTGAAGTTCACCTGATCCGCCATAGCATTCGACAAATTTGCGCCGGAGAGGTTGGCCTGGGTCAGGGTCGAGGCGGTTGGTTTGTTCTAGCTGGGCATTGGAGAATTCTGATCCCTGGATTTCTTGTCCTGAGAAGTCGTGGCGGGGCAGTGAGGCATTGCTGAAGGAGAGTGGGGCTGTCCAGTCGGCCCAGGCGGGGGCATTGAAGCTTGTTAGGAAGAGGGCGATCGCCAGAGAACACACCAGGAAGAATTGTCGGATCATGACAGTAGGTAAAAGTTAGAAGCGGCTTGATTACACTGTAACGATTTTTTAAGGAAATCTCTGCGATCGCCCCCTCAATTCCCCAACCCTAAAGCCCAGACTTTTGTA
>JALOOP010000173.1 GCA_025454315.1 Oculatellaceae cyanobacterium Prado106 | reverse complement strand
GTTGGTGGCCAGTTCGCCCTGAAGTTTGACCGAGAGGGTATCGATTCGGCCTCCGGCAAGCTGGCTGACCATGTTTCCTAGGGTTTCGGCCAGTTGCAGGTAGGGACGGAGTTTTTCCATCAGGTCGGGGCGCAGACCGGGGATGTTGACGGCGGAACGGGCAGGGAGTCCCAGCAAGACATCGCGAATTTGTTCGGCCACATCGATCGCCACATTCACCTGGGCTTCTTCGGTGGAGGCTCCCAGGTGGGGGGTGAGGATGACGTTTTTGCCTAGGGCACGCAGGGGGGATTCGCCCAGCGGTTCGGATTCGTAGACATCGAGGGCGGCTCCGGCGATTTGGCCTTGTTGGATGGCTTCGGCCAGCGCTGCTTCGTCGATGATGCCGCCTCGGGCGCAGTTGATGATGCGGGTATTGGGCTTCATCTTGGCCAGGGCAACGCTATCGATCAGGTGGTAGGTTTCTCGAGTTCTACGAGCTGGCAGCCGAGTTGTTCGGCGCGTTCGTTAGAGAGGAAGGGGTCGTAGGCCAGAAGGCGCATCCCCATCGATCGGGCAATGCCCGCCACATGCGCCCCAATTTTGCCGAGGCCGACAATGCCCAGGGTCTTTTTGTAGACTTCGACCCCGGTGAAGCTTTTGCGATCCCACTGGTTGCTTTTGACCGATTGGTTGGCGTCGGGGATGTAGCGAGAGAGGGCAAACATCATGGCGATCGCATGTTCTGCCGCTGCTACGGTGTTGCCTTCGGGCGAATTGACGACCAGAATTCCTCGGCGTGTGGCCGCAGGGACATCGACGTTATCCACGCCCACCCCAGCACGGCCAATAATTTTGAGGTTTTTGCCCGCGTCAATGACTGCCTGGGTGACCCTTGTCCCCGAGCGAATCATCAGAGCATCGTAGTCGGCAATGATTTGTCCCAATTCTTCCGGGGAAAGGGTGGTTTTGACATCGACTTGCGCCACCTGGGAAAGAATGTCGATACCAACCTGGTCAATCGGGTCTGATACAAGAACCTTAGGCATGATAGGCAAGAGAATGAATGGGACAGAAGGGCAAGTCGGAATTGAAATATTTAAAGGTTGAACGATTTAGGGTTGGATGAAAGGAACGCGAGGCATTCCCGTCTTCTAATTGGGTTGAAGGTCGGTTGAATCTGGGATACGGCACACCTCAAGCTATCCTCTGAGCGCATCCTTTGGGCGCTATCCTCTGGGAGTGAATCGCCCCTTCAGTCAGCGTTTCAAGTGGTCATTGTACTGCAAAGGGGGAGGAACAACGGGCGATCGCCCGAAAGTTTTTGGCTTTGTAAGGATAGGGTGGGGCGATCGGTGCCTTCCAGAAGATTTTTGCCGACCATAAAATATGGGGATACAAGGAAACCTTGAACCCCGTTTTACGTCGGTGAAACTGGCGGTGTGAAGTTTATGTATCGAATGCCCTGGCCTCTACATCAGAGATTCATCAACCAGATTTGCAAAGCTCCCTGGCCAAAGAAATTTGGCATTGTAAGAAAGAGAAAGCGGCATTTGGGTATTTTTAACCTGGACTTTGCCCTGGACTTTACCCCATTGGAAGAGTCGAGCGTTCTGGCTGCCGTCCGGTTCGCAGAACTCGCCGCTGAAGTTGTCGGTAAAGCTCAATAAAATTGGCCTTAGACTATTGGCCTGAGACTGAGGGAAACCAGCATCTGCTGGCTGAACCTACTGATTGATAGGAACAGCCCCTTATTTTCCCTCAGACTGATGAGATGAATTTATGACCGATCGATTGGTCGTTGATTACGCCTCAACAGGCGATAATTGCCAAGGGTTCCATCAAACAGTATTCTTCATGAAGGCTGTTTTCCTCTGTTATGCGCGTTTCTGGACTGCGAAGGCTAAAGTATGCAACCTTATAATCCTCTGATTGCTTTGAGTGTGAGTGCGGTTTTTGCCCTGAGTTTGGCAGAAGCGGCTCCGGTAGCGGCGTCTCCAACCGTCGCATCCCCCTCAAATTCTCCTCAATCCAATCCCACGGATCATTCCTCGGCGCTTCAAGCCAATATCTCAAGACCCGAGTCGATACCTGAGTTAAGACCCGAATCGGTCAAGGAGGCTTTGCGATCGACTCCATCCGACTCCTCAACCTTGGCTTCTCCCTCGGCCACCGGGTCACCATCCCAGGCTCCCGAATCGGCACTTGCCCTAGCCCCTTCACCCTCCGAAGTCCGTCAACAGCGCCTTGCAGAGGCTCGTCAAGCCACTCCGGCTGCTGTCGCCCCAGCCCAAACGGCTCAGGCTTCCGCTGCTCCATCGGCTGCTCCAGCACCGACCGCCGAACCTGCTGGCGTTGTGGTGCCGACTCAGCCCATCCCGGCTCCAGAGGCAGCGGATGACGCCACCGAAACCGAAACAGCGTCTCCTTCACCACGACTCAGACAGCAGGAACGGCGAGAACGGCGAGAACGGCGATCGCGCAACGCCGATGCCCCCACTAGCCCAACGGCTCAAACACCCCCCAGCGCTACTCCCACCGAGTCCGCCCCGCTCCCCTCCGCCGACCCTCCGGCTCCCCCCGCCTCGGGCGACTCTCAGCCCCCGAATCCTCCCGCCTCAGAATCCACGCCATCGGCTCCCACCTCCGACGAAGCCGCAGATTCCCCTCGCGGTCGTCGCACCGTTACCTCCCCCGAAAACCTCAACCCCAGCCCCAACCCCCTCAGTTTCCCAACTCGCCCCGAAGAGGTGCGGCTCAACGAAACCGAGGCCATCACGCTGGAACAAGCCATTGATCTAGCCCTTCGCAACAACCCAGCACTCCAGGGCACCCGCCTGGAACTGGAGCAGGCCCGGGAAGAACTGCGAGAAGCTCAGGCCGCTAATCTGCCCACTCTGGATGCCAATACCGGATTGACCCAGCAGGGGAATGAAACCTTACAATCGACAGGCAGCGCTCTAGCACCCACGGGAACAGAACGAACCTTTAATGATTCAACCCAGTTGGACGCAAACCTCAGTCTGAATTACAACATTTTCACGTCCGGTCGTCGCTCTGCGGCCATCCAAGCTGCTGAAGGACGGGTTCAGTTTCAAGAGTTACAGATTGAAGTCGATAGTAAGCAACTGGCGTTAGACGTTACCGATGACTATTACGACTTGCAGGAAGCTGATGAGCAAGTCCGAATTTTTCAGGCCGCGTTAGAAGAGGCTCAGAATAGCCTTCGGGATGCCCAGGCTCTAGAACGGGCTGGCGTTGGGACTCGATTCGATGTCCTCCAGTCTGAGGTTGATCTGGCGAATGCTCAGCAGGATCTCACCCAACAGTTGAGTCGCCAAGAGGTGTCTCGGCGAACCCTGGCGCAGCGCTTGAGCCTTGCTCAAGGATTTAACATTACGGCGGCTGATCCAGTAGAAGTGGCGGGCACCTGGACTTTGAGTCTGGAGGAGAGTGTTGTACAAGCGTTCCGAAATCGCGCCGAGCTAGAGCAGCAGCTAGTCCAGCGTGATATTGGGGAGCAGCGTCGTCGTGCCGCCCTAGCTCAATTGGGTCCCCAGGTCAGCCTTTCCGCTCGCTATGGAGTCAATAACGTCCTGGCAGCAAGCGGCGGATCAGGAAGCGCCGGGTTAGAAGGCGAAGGCTTCTTTTCTAATTACCAAATTCAGGTCAATGGTCAAATCCGTTTGTTTGATGGGGGTGCAGCGCGGGCGCAGGCAAGGCAAGAAGAGGCCAGTATTGCGATCGCCGAAGCTCAATTTGCCACCACTCGCGACCAGGTGAGACTCCAGGTTGAGCAAGCCTATTCCACCCTCCAGGCCAGCTTCAACAACATTGACACCACAACTCTAGCCGTCGAGCGCGCCCGCGAAGCGCTGCGGTTGGCGCGGCTGCGCTTCCAAGCAGGCGTCGGCACCCAGACAGATGTGATTCAGCAGCAAACGGCGCTGACCCGTTCCGAGGTCAACCGCTTGCAGGCCATCCTGGACTACAACCGCTCCCTGGCTCAACTCCAGCGAGCCGTGACGAATTTGCCGGAGGGGAATTTGTCGGATACGCCCTGAAGAGAGGGGAAAAGGGGAAAGGGAAAAGGGGAAAGGGGAGATTCTGGGATTCTCCCGATTGACTCGATTGCTAGGACTCCCTCCGATTTGCACAGTTGTTCAAGGGGGAAAGGGGAAAGGGGAAAGGGGGAGTCTGGGATTCCCCCTAATTTACTTTGGGAATCTCTTCGATTCGCAGAGTCGTTTGAAGGGGAAGGGGGAAAGGGAAAAGGGAGATTCTGAGATTTCCTCTGGGTTACTCTTGGACTTCCTCTGATTCGCAGAGTCGTTCAATGACTTGTTCGGCGTTCATGAGGCGCTTGAGGACGACCTGGCCGATCGCGCTGGATTGGGCGGGTGTTTCGGTGGGTTTGACTTCTACCATTAGGATGGCCTCTTCTACCTGATAGAGCCAGAGGGTTTCGCTGTTTTCGCAGATGTAGAGGTTGAGGCGAGTAATTTTGGGTTTGCGTCGCCAGGACGATTCATTCCAGAGGCCGCCAAATTCCCAGACGCGCCCGACGTTCCAGCCTTCTGATAGAAAAAAGTATTTCACAGCGATTTAGACCCGACAAAACGGCAGGCGAGAACCCGTCTCGCCCTCATTATTTAAGCTCAGAATGGGGAGTTGCGATCGCGCTCCCAAGATAATTCCCCAAGATTCGATTAGCCAAAGATGTCGAGCTGCTCCTCGGCGGTAGCCGGCCACCTTCCAGTTTTTTCGCGAGCCTTGCGGGGTTGTCCCTGACTTTGCCGCAAGCCCATGGCAATATGGGAGTGCTTTTCGATCTGACCCATGACCTGCTTGGCGCGTTGAATCACTGAAGCAGGCAGTCCGGCCAGTCGTCCAGCCTCGATGCCGTAGGAGCGATCGGCTCCACCGGGGCGCACCTGGTGCAGGAAGATGATTTGGTCGGGCAGTTCTTTGACAGTCACCTGGAAATTGGCGACGTTGGGCAGGAAGGTGGCGAGTTCGTTGAGCTCATGGTAGTGGGTGGCGAAGATGGTGCGGGCGCGAATTTGGATAGCCAGGTGTTCGGCAACTGCCCAGGCGATCGATAGGCCGTCAAAGGTGGCGGTGCCCCGACCAATTTCGTCGAGCAGGACGAGCGATCGCGGCGTTGCATGATTGAGGATATTGGCGGTTTCGTTCATTTCCACCATGAAGGTGGATTGTCCGGTGGCCAGGTCATCGACAGCACCAACGCGGGTGAAGATGCGATCGCAGATGCCCAACTGTGCCGACCGGGCTGGGACAAAGCTGCCCACCTGCGCCATCAGTTGAATCAGCCCAATCTGCCGGAGATAGCAGCTTTTGCCGCTGGCGTTGGGGCCGGTCAGGATAATCAGATCGGGCGGGGCATCCGCAGGTGCATCACGGTAAAGCTCCAAATCTGCTTCTAGCGAAGCATCAGCGCGATCGGCAGCAATCCAATCGCCCAGCCGTCCGTCCGACATGCCTTTGCCCCAGGCGCTGCCTACAGCCATAGCCTCCGGTCGTCCCAGCGCCGCTGAGTTGGGCACAAAGAAGCCCGAGGGCAGCGACTGTTCTACGACTGGGTGGCGACCATCGATAATCTGGATGCGGCGATCGGGGTGCATCTGGGGACGACAGTAGCCCTGGTAGACCGCCAATTCGGCTAGGGCACAGAGGACATCGAGAGCGGCGATCGCACCCGCCACTGAGCGAATCACATCGGCCTGGTCACCGACTTCGCTGCGGAGTTGGCCAAAGATGTCGTATTCCAGCTTGTTGAGGTCGTTACGAGCATTGAAAATGGCGTTTTCGCGGTCTTTCAGTTCGGTGGTGATATAGCGCTCTTCGTTGGTCAGGGTTTGCTTGCGGAGGTAGCCCTCGGGGGGCTGGTCGGCGGACTTGGCGCGGGAAATGCTGATGTAGTAGCCAAAGGTTTTGCTGTAGCCGACTTTAAGGCTGGAAATACCTGTGCGCTGGCGTTCGGTGACTTCCAGTTGGGCAATCCACTGCTCATCAGATTCAATTTGCTGCCGCAGGGCATCCAGCTGAGGGTTGACACCCGCCCGAATCAAATGGCCTTCGGTCAGGTAGAGCGGTGGATCATCGACCAGGTGAGCCTTGAGCCGTTTGCCCAGTTGCTCTAGGGCGGGGGGGAAGGTTTGCAGGTGGACGAGATAGGGCGATCGCCCCAAAGCCGCTAAGCTGGCTAGTTCTGGGAGTTTGGTGAGGGAGTCGGCCAGTGCCACCAGGTCACGGGCGTTGGCAGTGCCTGACCCGGCGCGTCCGGTGAGGCGCTCCAAATCGTAGATGCGCTTCAGCAACTGCTGAAGATTTTGCCGTAATGCACCCTGTCCCACCAGTTCGGCGATCGTGTCTTGACGGGCGGCGATCGCATCTAGCTTTAGCAGGGGTTGCAGCAGCCAGCGCCTCAACGCCCGACCGCCCATCGCAGTCACGGTTTTGTCAAGCGACCAGAGCAGTGACCCATGAAAGGTGCCGTCGCGGACGGTTTGGGTAATTTCTAAGTTGCGCCGACTCTGGTGATCTAAGACCAGGTATTCAGCCAGGGTATAGGTGCAGAGGGGCTGGAGCGGGATCTGGGATTTGGGGCGGGGGAGCTTGCCGCCTTTGTGGGTCGCGGCTCCCGGTTCTTCACCGCGCCAGGTGTCTTCCAGGTATTCCAGCAGGCCACCCGCTGCCCGTACTGCCAGGGGCAGGTGGTCGCAGCCCATGCCTTCCAGCGATCGCACCCGAAACTTTTCCAGCAGGCGGGGACGGGCTTCGGCCAGGGTGAAGGGGGCTTGCGATCGCAGCGTGTAGCAAAACTGGGTGGGCAACTCGGGCGGCAGATGGCTGGAGGTTTCGCCGGGGCGCAGCAGTCCGCCCAGGTCGGGCGCATTGATCGGGAAGAGGATCTCGGAAGGCTGGAGGCGCAGCAGCTCCTGGGTCAGTTGTTCGAGGGATTCGGCCTGGGTGGTGAGAAATTCGCCCGTGGAGATATCGGCGATCGCCAGTCCCCAGTGATCCCCGGCAATGACGACAGCGGCCAGGAAGTTATTGCGCCGCGCCTGGAGCATCCCTTCTTCCAAGATAGTGCCGGGGGTGATAACGCGGGTAATTTCGCGCTGTACCAGGTGCCCCTGCTTGTCGGAGGCTTCTTCCACCTGGTCGCAGATGGCCACGGCGTAGCCTTTTTCGACCAACTGGGTGCAGTAGCGATCGAGGGCATGGTGGGGAATGCCCGCCAGGGGAACTTTGCCAACTTCTTTGCCGCCGTCTTTGGCGGTCAGCAGGAGTTCTAGCTCACGGGCGATGGTGATCGCGTCTTGGAAGAAGGTTTCAAAGAAGTCGCCCACCCGGTAGAGCAGGAGGGCATGGAGATAGTGGTCTTTGACCTCGACATAGTGGCGCAGCATGGGCGTCAGGTCGTCGCGGTTGACGGCGCGGTGGTCGGCGTAGCGCACCATGTACTTGACAAGGCGCTCGGGCAGATCGGGGAGGGTGTCTGTCGTGGCGGGGGGTGAAACGGGTTCGGTCATGGGTGCAGCGGTGAGGGCAACAACAGGGGAAATAGAACAGGGGCACTAGATCTTGACTCTACTTGATTTTGACTCTAGACGATTCTTCAATGAAATTAAAGGATGGTTAAACTTTGTAAATTTGAGAATCAGGAATGGGGCAAAAAAAATCTCAGTGTAGGGTGATGCAAAGATGCATCACCCTACACTGAGATTTCGGGATTTATTAAAATCGCTTTACACCAGACCTGCCTCTTCCAAATCCTCCATAAGCTGAGCGCTTTGAGCCTGTTGCATCTCTTCTTGGCGCTGCTGCTCTAGCTCTTGACGACCCTGCCCACCAGTCTTCATGAGCTTTCTCACTTTAGGATTCTGTAGATTTTGGTCTACTGCCTGATTAGTTCCCGGTAGGAACTGCAACTGTCGTTGACCAACTAGCTGCTGGCTTGTGACTTTGCCCTGTTGCACCTCCTGTTCCATGTGCTGAAGTTGTGCCATCCAGTTGTTCTCATCTTTCGCAATGGCTGAGAGATCCACCACCATACCGCCCTTACTGGCACCAATCTTGTCCGCCTTCAACCCACCGGTTGAGCTATGTTCAGCGCTCGTTGCTTTAGCAGTGTGCATATGACCAAGGGCATTTGTCATACCTGGGGCATCCGTCTCACAGCCAATTTGTAGAGCCCCATCACGGCTCGTGGTAGGGGGCTTATAACCAATGTACAAATGACCATAGGAGCCATTGGGTAAGATGACATTGCCATTCATATCCAGTTGGCCTAGCCCCCCAACTGGAAGATCCAATCCAAAGTGATGAGTATCTCCGGTTTCCCAACCCATCCCTGCTTGAATGGCTGCGCCAAACCCTCCTTTTTCTTTAAAGGCTCCGCGTTTCTTAGCCTTGTCCTTCTGAACATCAACTCGATGGGTTCCTGCGGGGCGAACATGCATCTTGGCCATCTCCATATTGCCCTGGCCACCGGTTAGCCAATTGAAAAATTCATGCTGATCGCGTCCTATTTCAACTTTAGGAACCCGAATATTGACCCGTCCACCATGGGACAGCGCAACAGCGACTGGAGCTTCCCATTTCTTCAGATCTGCTCCCCCATTTTTGTCCGCATAGCTCAGCCCTCGCTGAAGCACAATAAAAATGCGCTGCACAATGCTAATCGCTGCGGCGTTGCTGTTTAGCAGTGCCTGCTCAGAACCCAGGTAGCCCTGCCCTTGACGCGCTGTCACCCGGTCTGTGACTCCTTTCTTCAGACCATCTTTCCTAACGGAGCCACTTTCCCCGGCATAGGTGTCTCTGGTGTAGGTGTTGTTGTTTTGGGTCAGAGCCTGCTGCGTGGCATCCGTTAATCGATTGGGTGTGGCAAGCGTTTTCATCCAGGTATCGGCATCATTTTGGTGAATCTGAGCAGTCATTTTTTTAGCTGACAATGCCTTGTGATAGCCTGGGGTGTTAGTGAGTTCGGCATCAAATTGATAGGTGGCAACCTGCATCTTAAAGCCCGCCGATTCATTTTCCCAATTCTTGAAGTCCTTACCATGGCCATAGCGCTGAACTTCTCCGGAGGTCTTAAATCCTGCTTTCTCTAGCCATACCTTTCCTTCTGGACGCTGTCCAAGTTCAAGGATTTGCGCTAGGTGTTCATAAGTTAGGAGCGAGTGTTGATTATTCGCGTCGTACAATGACTTCGCCACACTGGCGACAAAATGAGGATCTAATTCAGGATTAAGGACTAATCCATTTTTTTGCGCTGCTGCTGCCGCTGCCTTCTTGAGTTTCTTTTCTTTTCGCTTCTGAACCGCTTTATAGATGCCATAGGGTAAAGAGACGGGCAACGTGGCAGCCCCTAGCCCTAGCCCTAATGCAACCGCACCTACCCCGACTGGCACTGCGATCGCAGTTTTCCCGATGGTTTTTAAGGTATTTGCTTTGTTACTGGTACTGGTATCAGAGATATCAACACTGTCTGCGGCAAAGGTACCCGGTTCTACAATCGGTTCATGGAAACGATTTTGGTAAAGCACTCGAACCAGATCGCGATGCATTCTGGGCGTGTGGCTCAGGATCTCGGTAGCTTTCTTTTTGCGCGTTGATTTAAGAGTAAATCGTCCCCCAAGGTCAGCAAATTTTTGGGTGACATAATTCGTAATCGCATCGACATCAGCAACATCAACTCCCTCATAGGCTTTTCGTTGAATTTCTTCTGTCGGGGTGGAGTTGTCACCGATTGTCAGGGGCTGTGGCGGAAGGGATGAAGTTTGAGCCACCGGATTTGCCGTTTTGCGCCTCACCTTCTGTCCATTCTGCTGGACGACATGCGTGAGTTCATGAGCCAGGAGTTCTTGGCCCGTTGAATTACCAGGGTCATAGGCTCCTTGGCGGAAAAAGATGTCCTGACCGGTAGTAAAGGCTTTCGCTTGAATCGACCGATTAAGCTGGTCGGACTGAGAGTCAGTGTGGATTTTAACCTGGCTGAAATCCGCACTGAAAGCTTGCTCCAAGGGTTGGCGAATTGGGTTGCTAAGCGGTTGACCGCTCCCCTTTGCCGTTTGAATGGAAGATTCTACCGTCGCTGAAACCTGCCCCTCAGCAGAAGCTGCTGAGCCAGTTGCCTTCAGTTGCAATTCTTCTTCCTCCTGCTGCGGTTGCCGCTGCAGAGGATGGCTCTGCGGTTTCATCTGCAGATCTTCTTCCTCTTGGGATTGCCGCTGCAGAGAATCGGTCGCTGGCTTCATTTGCAGTTCCTCTTCTTCCGATTCAACTTCCCGTTGCAACCAGCGATTACTGTTACTGTTTAGACGATTGCCCTTCCATACCCCTCCAGGGGAACCCACCTCACCCTGCCGCTGGACGGCGATCGGAGTCACTTGCGAGGAAGCCGCTCTCAATCGATTAACCACCTGATGCGCGACCTGATCCGCTTCCTGCTCATATTGGTCATTCGGTTGCCCGATCGTCAGCTTGGCCTGGAGCGGGGTCTGCCCAAGACGAGGGGGCGGGGGTGGGGTTGCGCCGGGGGAATAGAGTGCGATCGCCCCAAAGTCAAACCCTTGAGGTTGAGGCTCTTTCTTCGTCTGGGTTTGATCGGTTTCAGCAGTAAGGTTCATCTGCTCAGGTTGAGGAGCAGTCGCAGAGTTGATGGGGGGTGCAAAAGGTCGAGTTTGCAGAACATTAGGGCTGGGGGAAGGAACAATCGGCAAAGGCGCGGACTTCTTCACAGGAGGGTGCCAGTTCATGAAATTACCTTAAGACAGTGGACTCTACGTTCTGTCTAGTATTGCAATCGGCATAGCCCCGTCACTATTCATCTTTGGTCGAATGTGGAAATTACAGACAGATAGAGCGCGAAACGGCTGTCGGGAGAGCGGATGGAGGATTAAGCAGATCTCTCATTCCTCTTAAAAATCTACGGTTCCCCCTCGATATACTGCCAGATTTTCAAGGTTTCGTCGGCGCTGCCGCTGATTAGGCGATCGCCCTCGGGAGTAAAGGCGATCGCACTCACGGCCCAGGAATGGCGCAGGGTGGTGATCCGTTCGGCTTGCTGCAAGTCCCAGATCGTCAGGGTTCCGTCTTCGCTGCCGCTGGCGAACCACTCCTGGTGGGGGTCGATGGCGATCGCATTGACCGCATCCTGATGGGCGGCTAGGACGCGCCGCAGTTCGCCTCGGGGGAGATCCCAGATTTTGAGGGTTTTGTCGGTGCTGCCGCTGATCAGGGTTTGCCAGTCGGGGGTGATGGCGATCGCCGTGACTCGTTCGACATGCCCCATGAGGGTGTTGAGCAGGCGATCGCTTTTGAGATCCCAGAGGCGAATGGATTTATCAAAGCTGCTGCTAATCAGGGTTTGCTCATCGGGGCTGAGAATTAAACCGCTGACCCAGTCCTGATGTTGAGCTAGACTCTTGAGGCACTTTTGCCGCTCCAGATCCCAGAAGTGAATCACCCCATCCCCACCGCCGCTGACCAGCGTCCAGCCATCCTCGCTGACTGTCAGGGCAGAGATGCCCCAGCCCGGTTCGGGTAGAGTGTTGACCAACTGGCGGCTGCGGATATCCCATTCTTTAATCGTGCCGTCCTCGCTGCCGCTAAAGAGAATGTCGCCGACCGGACTGAAGGCCAAGGCGGTGATGCGATCGCGATGTCCCTGATGGGAGAACAGCGATCGCCCCGCGAAGGTATGCAGCAGTTTGCCGCTGTCTAGCTGCCAGAGTTTGATGGTGCGATCGGTGCTGCCGCTGGCCAGGATGGGGGCGCTGGGGTGGAGGGCGATCGCCGTGATGCCGCCCTGGTGGCCGAGGAGGGTCTGCACCAGTTGCCAGGGGGCTGCTGCGGTGGAGGGAGCAGCCGTAGACGGGGCGGGACGGCGGCGGGGATGGGCTTCTAAGCCTAAATCCTGAAGGACGGCAGTGGCGTTTGGATAGCGCTGGCTGGTGGCTCGTTGCAGGAGTTTGTCCAGGGTTTTTCGCAGGGAGGGGCGAACAGGTTGGGGCAGGTACTGCTGCCAGACCCAGGCATCTTCACTGACAGAATAGAGATCAAAGGGATGCAACCCGGTCAACAGATGGATGCAGGTGACACCCAGACTATAGAGATCGCTGGTGAACTCGGCACGTCCCATAGCCTGTTCAGGGGCAACATAGCCTGCACTGCCAATGACGGTGCCCGTGCGAGCTAAGGCGGTAGCAGTGGCGGACTTGGACGCACCAAAATCCACCAAGACATAGCGCGCCTGAGAATAGGGACGAATAATGTTTTCAGGTTTGATATCGCGGTGGATCACCCTATGCTCGTGGATAAAGCGCAGCACGGGCAGCAGGTCTTCGAGCAGTTCCAGGATTTCGGCTTCGCTAAAAACGCCGTCTTCGACCAGAGTTTCCTCCAGGTTCTGACCGTCAATGAATTCCTGAACCAGATATTGAGCGGTGTCGGTTTCGTAGTGCGCCAGCAGTTGGGGAATTTGGGGATGGCGACCGAGTTCAGCGAGGCGATCGGCTTCTTGGCGAAACAATTCTGCCACCTTCTGGGGATCAACTCCGGGCTGGTGGGGCAGCAGCAGCTTGATGACACATTCGGGCAGGTCAGGTTGGCTCTGATCGGCGGCCAGATAGGTGCGCCCAAAGCCGCCTCGACCAATGATGGCAATCGCCCGATACCGCTGATCTAGCAACAAGGAGGCACCGCAGTTTTGACAGAACCTGGCCTCGTCGGGGTTTTCAAGCTTGGAGCAGGTCGGGTTCAGGCAATAGAGCATGGAGGGGCTGTCAAAAGGTGGGGGGATGGGGAGATGGGGGATGGGAGGATGGGGAGCCAAGACTCTCACCCTCACTCCCCATCTCCCTACCTCCCCACCTCCGGTTTGAGGGTTAGACAAGGAGCTTAGGTCGGCACCAGTTCGCCGGGCCGTAACTTCGCCCATTTGCCCATTTCTGACTCGAAGCTTTGGCAACCGACGACGTCCCACTCCATTTCGATGGTTTCGCCCTGGGTGCGGATATTGACGTTGATCGTCGGTTCGACGGCTTCAAAGTCGGGGGTTTCGGTCAGGTGGAGCTGTTGGTGCTGGTGTTCGACCGCGTGGTAGGTGGTGCAGCGATCGACATAATGGCAGTTGACGCAAATACACATAAATCACATCCTCCATCGGGAGATTGGGGAGTCAGCGCCGGAATGCAAGGCCGCAACGGGCTGACGGGATGGGTTCAAGCAACGTCCTGAATGGGCAATCGGAAGGGTTGGGAAGATTCAATCTGGAGTCAGGCCGATCCGTTGGTAGAATGGTTCGCTAGTCGATTGATTTTTCTCAATCTGATGATTTTTCTGAGTCTGAAATTTGGCGATCGATAGGAATCTAACGGTCTAACTGTTTTTTGAGCAAGGGGCTTTTTGATTTAGGCCGGAATCGTGGGGGCGATCGCACTCATGGGTTAAAGCGAATGGGTTAAAGCGAACCGATTCGCTACCCTAGAGATAAGCGAACCATCATAGCTCTGGTTTTTCTGTTACTTTATCTCAACTTTCTCGAAAACAGGAGTGAACCCAGGAGGGGTGTTGCAAAATGAAAAGGACATCCGGTGGCCTCTCGGTCGCAGGGTTTCCCGTGACAGTCACCCAGCATTCTAGCCAGATCATTATAGATAGACAGTCTGAAGTTGCCCTCGCCGCAACTCTCAACCCATTCATTCATTTGGATTTTAGCGTTGTTTTTGAAGTACATCAGTCCCCATCCCTTGGCCGAACCGCCGAACCTTCCTGCGACTCTGTTTTCTCCTCAGACCTGGCCCTTTCGTCTGGAGCTATTGCCGCGTGCGGCTTATCTGGTCGGTGGCAATGTCCGCGATGCGCTGCTGGAGCGTCCGGCAGAATATTTAGACCTCGATTTTGTCCTCCCCCA
>JALOOP010000568.1 GCA_025454315.1 Oculatellaceae cyanobacterium Prado106 | reverse complement strand
AATGGGAATGAGATGGGCGAGGCGGAGATAGCCGCCTAGGGCAGCCGCAGCGGCTCCAGTTGCGGGATCTTCGATGATGCCGCCGATGGGGAAGGGGTTGCGGGCGTGGAATAGGGTTGGGGCTTCGCGCCAGATGAGCTGGAGGGTGGTAAGTTCTTCTTGTTGCATCAGGGATTTGAGGGCATCGAAGTCATAGTCGAGGTGATTGAGGCGATCGCGACGGGTTACAGCTAGGATTAAATGCCAAGCTCCAGCATAGGCACGGGCGGGGGGAAGGGTACGATCGAGATCTTCGGGTGACCATCTTAGAGCAGCTAGGGCATCGGTGATGAGGCGATCGGACGCAGTGGTGGAACGGGGCGCGACCGAGGTGAGGGATGCTTCGTAGATGCCATTGGTGCTGCGAACGGTGACGGGAATCAGACCTGCGGCGGTGGTAAGTTGGTAGGTGCCTTCGCCTGTGAAAATGCCAAGGGTGACTCCGGTGGCGATGGTGGCATGGCCACAGAAGGGAACTTCGATTTCGGGGCTAAAGTAACGAATGGTGCGATCGAATCCTTTTGTGGGGGCAACAAAGGCGGTTTCTGAAAAGCCAACTTTGGCAGCGATTTGCTGCATGGTCTGGGGATCGGGCAAGGTTTCACCGACCCAAACGCCAGCCGGGTTGCCGCCCTCGGGCTGGGTAGTAAAGGCAGATAGACGATAAAGTGATCCTTGTGTTGTGTCCTGCATCCTGTCCTGAGTCATGTTCTATTGTCTCGTCAATGAAAGAGAATGCGACAAATAAAGTGAAGGCGTTGTGGAGGGTACGAAGCACCCCCCACAACGCCTTCACTTTATTTGCCAAAGCAATATAAGTCATTAGACTTCTATTAACAGCGCTTCTGATCATATCATCTCCATATTCCATTACTGAATCCCGTTGCTGTTCACATGACGAATCGATAATTGCCGAATCGATAAATAAGGTCAGCATAAAGGCTTGCACTATAAGTCCCTCTCAAGAGGAGTGTCCGCTAGTCATCCCCTAAGTAAAATAAAAATATAACTGTCGATAGGGGCTAGATAGCCGCTCAATACGCTAAAAAAACTATCTTAAGGAGGATTTTTAGTGAATTTTCGTCTTTCCAAAATCAGTCAGGCTATCGTTGCTACCCTTCTTTTTTGTATCACTCTCATGACCGCTGTCCTTTTGTCTGCCCAACAACCACCCTCAATTCAAGCCCTGTACATTTTTGGTGACAGCCTCTCCGATACGGGAAATGTCTACCGAGCCACAAACGGCACCTACCCGCCTAGTCCGCCCTACTTCCAAGGTCGCTTTTCCAATGGTCAGGTTTGGGTCGAATATTTGACTCAGCAACTCTCGATTGATCAAGTTAACAATTTTGCGATCGGTGGAGCTACTACGGCCAGTACAGGAGGACTTTCGCCCCAGGAAGATCGTGCTAATCCTTCTGCCAATCGGGTTCCTGGACTGTTGTCGCAGGTTCAATCTTTTACTCAAACAGTCCGTAATTCTCAGTCAGGCAGACTCAATTCAGATGCCTTGTATGTGCTGTGGGCTGGAGCCAATGATTATCTCCAGGGCACCATCGATCCTGCCGTTCCCGTTGAGAATATTACCCAGGCGATTACCCTTCTTATCGCTGAGGGCACCAACAAAATACTAGTGGTCAATCTGCCGGATCTGGGACAGTTGCCAGCCACGCTCAACACTGCTAATTCAGAGATACTGAGCCGTTTGACAGAGGCTCACAATCGCAATCTGCGGCGATCGTTCACTCAAATCAACCAGCAAAATCCTGATCTACAACTGGTTCTGCTGAATGTTCAACACTTGTATCAAACGGCGATCGCTCAACCTTCCACCTACGGGTTCACGAACGTGACGCAGTCCTGTGCTGCAAATGTTCAACTTTGTCGGATTCCTGATCAATTCCTCTTTTGGGATACGATTCACCCGACAACGGCAGGGCATGAGATTATCGCGGAACAAGCCTTTGCAGCACTACAAGAGAAATTGCTGATGCCAGCGATGACGCAACGTTCTCGCGGTTAAATCAAGAGGGAGGGGAGGGAGCGATCGCGCTCTTTACAAAAAGATGTAGAATGAGCATTAGGACAAATTTAGACAGTCCCTTTTCCCTCCCTTTTTTCCTGCCCCTGCAACTTTCTATGCAAACGGCTCCACCTATCACTGCTCAGCAAGCCCAAGCGATCGCCAACCAACTCCTCAGCGATCATCTGGGCGATCGTTTCATGGCAGATTTTGCCGATCGCACATCCACCGAGAATCAATGGCGAGTCCCCATCATCCTTGCTTATCCAACTCTTGGCTCTCTGGGAGAAGTCGGAGAAATATGGGTCAGTACGCTGACTGAAACCGTAGTTGCTCATACTCCCTTTGAGGATATGGAATCTGCGGCTAGAACGCTCTACCACCTCCACCAGCATGACATTGAGGCTCCAGTTCAATAGAGGGGTGACTGCGATTCATTCCACAAGTATCAAGATCTACGACCCACTTGCCGATGAACGCGTCATCCCACAATCAACCTTTGAAACAGCTTGGGCAATGATGAATAATTTAGCCATCTTGGTCAGGCCATAGCTGAACTCAGCCTTGTTTAGAGTGACCAAGCAGTTCCTCTCACATGAGCGTGAATAAGGTGAACTAGGATCAACCAATAAGTTTACGATCGCCATTCTACGCTTGAACAGCCATGCTCGAACAGCCACGCTTGAACAGCCATGCTTGAACAGTAGGTGGGGTGGTAGAGTAATGGGGGAATAGAGGATTATCTTTTTCCTTTCCGATTGCTCTGCCTGCTGATCGTTGCTCCTGTCTCCAGATGTTTGTGGATGAGTTCAGACTATGAAACTTAAGCTGTGTCTTGCTGTAGGGCTTTTAGGGTGTCTCATCTCGAATATGGCGATGGCCAATAGAGCCATCGCTCAAATTATCCCCGATCGCACCCTACCCCAGCCCTCCCGCGTCGATCGCAATGGCAATACCCAGGTGATTACAGAAGGAACCGCTGTTGGACAAAACCTGTTTCATAGTTTTCGTCTGTTTTCGATTCAGAATGGTGAATCTGCATCGTTTCAGAATATCTCATCCAGTATTCAGAACATCATCACCCGTGTCACTGAGTCTTCTGCATCTCGGATTAATGGATTAATCGAAGCGTTACAAAGTGATGGCACGGTGAGTTCAGCGAACTTATTTTTGATTAATCCCAATGGTATTCTCTTTGGTGCTAACGCTTCCCTCAACTTGGGTGGATCATTTTTGGCGACAACGGGCGATCGCCTCCAGTTCTCAGATGGCTTTGAGTTTAGAACCAATGGTACTCAGAGTAGTTCACTGCTGACGATTAGTACTCCCATTGGCATTCAGTTTGGGCGCAATCCGGGGGCGATTCGCAATGCGTCGGTGGCGAATTTGGTGCAGGATGACTTTGGCCGTCCGTTGCAGGGGGGCTTGCAGGTGAGTGAAGGAGAAACCTTGGCGTTGATTGGCGATCGCCTCCATATTGCCGGAGGGGTGATGATTGCGCCGGGGGGACGGATTGAGTTGGGGAGTGTGGGCGGGGAAAGCTCGGTGAGTTTGACGGCGATCGCTTCAGGTTGGCGCGTGGGATATGGGGATGTGCAAAATTTTAGCGATATTGCCTTCACGGATACGGCGCTACTGGATACGACCGCAGCGGGGA
>JALOOP010000172.1 GCA_025454315.1 Oculatellaceae cyanobacterium Prado106 | reverse complement strand
ACTCCCCACTCCCCCTCCATGTCCTCCTACGACACAATCTACGAGGTAGTTCGACAAATTCCCAAAGGCAAAGTCGCCACCTATGGGCAGGTGGCGGACTTGGCTAATATGCCGCGTCATGCGCGGTTGGTGGGGTATGCCTTGTTTCGGGTGGATGTGGACTCGGATGTGCCCTGGCATCGGGTGATTAACGCCAAGGGCGAGATTTCCGAGTCGCCGTTTCGGATGGGAGGGGATGACTTGCAGCGAGTTTTGCTGGAGGAGGAGGGCGTGGTGTTTAGCCGGGAAGGGAAGGTGAGTTTGCGGAAATATCAGTGGCAGCCCTAGCGAGGAACTTCAACTGACTTCTCAGTCGCACATCTCAGTCGCACATCTCAGTCGCACTTCTCAGTCGCACTTCTCAGTCGCACTTCTCAGTTGCACTTCAACTGACATTGGTATCGCTCAATGAAACATTGGGTGGCACAGTCGGTTTAGGCGGCATCAGCGCTTGAATCGAATGAAAAAACTCATAGCGATTCTTGCCCAAATTTTTGGCGCGGTACATTGCGGTATCTGCTTTGCGAATCAAATCGCTGATTTCGCCGCTATCCGTCGGGTAGATGCTAATGCCCACACTCGCCGAAATCATCATAATCTTGCCGTCAAAGGCAAAGCTCTGGGAAAGCGTCGTGAGGATTTTTTCGGCGACTTTGCAGATATCCTGGGCGCTGGGAATATTCGGCAAAATGGCAACAAATTCATCGCCTCCCAGTCGCGCCACCATATCGCTGTTGCGGAGGCACCGCAGCAGTCTTTGAGCGACCGCCTTCAGGAGCAAATCGCCCATCTGGTGACCATAGGTATCGTTGACCAACTTAAAGCCATCCAGGTCAATAAACAGTAACCCCACCAGGGAATCATTGGTCTTGGCGATGTCCAGGGTTTCCTCCAGTTTTTCCTGGAAGGATTTGCGGTTGGGCAGATTGGTCAACGCATCAAAGTAAACCATCCGCGCCAGCGTGTCTCTGGCCTGTTCTAGTTCTTGATTGGACTGTTCCAGTTCAGCCTTCGATCGCTCCAAGGCCGCCGCATTTTGCCGCAGCTCAACCTCCATTTGTTTGCGCCGGGTAATGTCATGCATCACGCCCACCAGGAACAGATTTCCGGCGGCATCTCGATGGAGCGATCGCTTCGTCACCATGGAATAAGTCGTGCCCTGAGCATCAGTAAAGGCTTCTTCGCTTTCATGTTGACTACGGCTGCTAAAGGTATAGTCATCCTGCTGCCAGAAATGCTGGGCTTGTTCTAGAGAGAAAAAGTCAAACTCGGAGCGCTCCAGCAAGGTTTCTAGCGGATGACCAATGAAACGACAGTAAGCTTCATTGAGTACAACCCAGCGATGCTGCTGATCCTTAACAAAAACCGGATCAGGAATGGTGTTGATGATGGATTGAAGAAACTCCTTGGATTTTCTGAGTCCAGCCTGCATTTGAGCAAAATGCCCGGTAATCACCACCGAGGAACCCGCCAAAGCCAGCATGGGCGGCACAAACGGAATCCACCAGCCCACCAAAAAGGCAGCATAGCAAGCCGCACTGAGTCCAGAACCGGCCAGGAAAAGAGCTAGAAAGGCGCGTTTTGGCGCTTGAATTTTCCAACTCACCGTTGCGCCGATCGCCGACCAAACCAAGATCCACAGCCATTCCGCCGGGTCAGTCCAGACTTGAATCAGCGATCGCCCATCCTCCACCGCACTCAAAATCTGGCTAATCAACTGCCCCTGAAGTTCTACACCCGAAACCTGATAGGCATTGCCGTTTAGTCCCCGGTTGGTAGAAATCGAGAAGAAATCACGGCCACTTTGGGCAACCGAGCCAATCAAGACGACTCGTCCTTGCAGGGTTTGAGCAAAATTGCGATCGGCGGCTGAACCGACTGGAGCCAATAAAAGCTCGGTGATTGAAATCTTGTGAAAGCTGGGAATGCGGGGATTGGCCAAAATCGCATACCCCTCCCGTTCCGCATCCACATAAGCGCCATCGTTGCCATTGACCGCAGGGAATTTAACCCCATTAATTTGAATCGAGCCGCTCGCGGTTCTTTCAGTGACTGCGCCCAAGTATTTCAACGCTAGCAGCAGCGCGAAACTCCGATGAGTCTTTTCGTTGGGATCGGGCTTAAGAAAGAGCAGATTTCTCCGAGCCACGCCGTCCGCATCAATGCTGACATTATTGAAACCGACCTGGTGGTTCTGTTTAAGAACGGCTGAAGGCTCCACTTCTGGGTTGTCCGGGTCTTTCAGCTTCTCAATGCCAATCAGGTTGGGCGTAGTAGTAAAAACCGCCTCCAAGGCAGCCTGACCTTGACCGACGGGCAGATTGCGATACAGATCCAGGCCAATGGCGCGGGGCTGATAGCCACGGATGCGCGTCAGCAGTTCAGCGAGGCGATCGTCAGGAATGACACCTGTTTTGAGCGTATTTTTAATATCCTCATCGTCGATTGTGATGATCACAATGCGATCGTCTTGAGCCTCTGCCGGACGGAGCCGAAAGAGATGATCATAGGCAATTAATTCGGGGGGCTGCAACAATCCAAAAGCTCGCAAACTAATGACCAGGGTAGCCACGCCTAGGGAAGTTTGCCAAAGCCAACGATTTTTCCAAAGCGAATGTTGCAGCTTCTGCCACCGAACAGTCGGTCTTTTGAGCAGTTGAGCCATAGGGGGCTATTCAGGGGGCGTGTGGGGGAGTCACCGTTATTACTAGATCGCTTTTAGCCGTACCAAAACCGTACTTGCACTGACATTTTTCCGCCGTCTCTGCGCTTGATTGCCGTTTTGCAAGCCATAGAGAACTGCACTTGCCTCCACAAGCAAGACCCTATCTGCATTTCAGCTTCACCAACCGAAAAAGGCCGCCAACCGCAACCCTCGGATATCACGGAGAAAAATCAAATTACCCTTTCAGGATTTTTCGTCGATTCGCCGATTTTCTTAAGAAAAAGTGAAGAAGAATTCCTGTAGAAAATAGCCGCAACTGCCAAAATAGCGTGTAAAACGCGCTACTTAGGGAACGGAGAACGAGCTTGGTAGAACAGGGGAGCTAGCACCTGGTGGAAGGCTCGCAGAACAGGCGTGGAGGGAGCGGTAACATTCGTCGCAATCAATAGGGCGATCGTCAGGGCGATCGCATGAAACACAGCCGCAATCTTGGTTTGAAGAGGGCGCAACATGGCTTTTTGTTCAAGCTACCCAGAGGTAAGGCGGGGGTGAGGCAGCAGCGGTCTGGCCGATTTGTTTGGCAGTCCTGGGATTCCGTGAGGCGCTTTGAAGGCTAGGAATCGACAGAGAACCAAAACACCAGAACCGAAACTCCCTTTCTTGAAAATCGGCTTTGTAATGGTAAGCTACAATTGCTAAGCTTTGTTAAAGTTTGTAATTAAATATAAAAAGTGGGTACCGGAGCGAGATGAGATGGAGTTGGGGAGGGGCGATCGCCTGTTTTTTAGGGCTTGATAAAGACCACTTTGCAGACTTTGGCGCTTTGCAGACTTTGGCAGTCTAAAAAATCCTGGAGCGATCGGGGCAAGGTTCAATCTTTTTTCAGCTTTTGATGAAGATCAAACCTAGCGTTGGCCAAGGGCGCAGTTGAAATACAATCTTGAGGAACAGATGAACCCCCCAAGGCTCTATACTGTAATGTCCGATACATTCGTCTAGCTTAGCATTGGTGGCGATCGCATCAGTAGATTCCCAGAAGATTCTTAGAAAATTTGCTTGAGTCGCCCCATGAATCGATTTGCACCGATCCGCCAAAATGCTGAATAATTTAATGAATTGATTCTTCACGAACTTCACCTTTGGCAATCTTGCTAGCTCCCTTTCAAGATTTTCTTCAGGCAATCCTTCAGGCAATCCTTCAGGCAATCCTTCAGGCAATCCTTCAGGCAATCCACCCTCTCCCATCCGCCGCCCCAATTTTCTGCCCGCCGCTCCTGGCTGCTCCCATTCAATAACCCGTTTAGGTAGGTACCTTATGACAATGACCGTTGCTCCAGAACAAATCGAACGGATTGTTTGGAACCAGCATCACGATCCGTTTGAAGTCCTGGGTCCGCACCAAGTCCAGCAAAACGGCAAAGCCACCTGGGTCGTTAGAGCCTATCTGCCCAACGCGGATGAAGTCTGGGTCGTTTGTCCCGAGGATCGGCAAGAATACCAAATGAAGTCGGTGCATAACCCCCACTTCTTTGAGTGCGAAATTGACCAAAAAGAACTCAGCAACTACCAACTCCGGGTCAAAGAAGGCGACCATGAACGGGTGATCTACGACCCCTACGCCTTCCGCTCCCCCCTGCTCACCGACTTTGACATCCACCTCTTCGCCGAAGGCAACCACCACCGCATCTACGAAAAACTCGGTGCCCATGTCACCGAGCAAGAGGGCATCAAAGGCGTCTACTTTGCCGTCTGGGCACCCAATGCCCGCAATGTCTCCGTCCTCGGTGACTTCAACAACTGGGACGGTCGCCAGCACCAAATGCGGCTGATCGGCGGCGGCATCTGGGAACTCTTCATCCCCAGCCTAGAAGTCGGCACCCACTATAAATACGAAGTCAAAAACCAGGCCGGACATATCTACGAGAAGTCTGACCCCTACGGCTTCCAGCAGGAAGTCCGCCCCAAAACCGCCTCCATCGTCAACGACCTCGACACCTACGAGTGGCAAGACGGCGACTGGATGGAGACTCGTCGCCATACCGAACCCCTGACCCAGCCCATTTCCGTCTATGAAATGCACCTGGGTTCCTGGATGCATGCTTCCGCCTCGGAGCCTGCCCTGGATGCAGACGGCAACCCCATGCCCCCCGTCATTGTCGCCGACCTGAAACCGGGCGCGCGCTTCTTGACCTACCGGGAACTGGCCGATCGCCTCATCCCCTACATTAAAGAGCTAGGCTACACCCACATCGAAGTCCTACCCGTCGCCGAACATCCCTTCGACGGCTCCTGGGGCTACCAGGTCACGGGCTACTATGCCGCCACCTCCCGCTACGGCAGCCCCCAAGACTTGATGTACTTCATTGACCAGTGCCACCAACATGGCATCGGGGTTCTGGTGGACTGGGTTCCCGCCCACTTCCCCAAAGACGGCCATGGTCTAGCCAACTTCGACGGCACCCACCTCTACGAACATGCCGACCCCCGCAAGGGCGAACACAAGGAATGGGGCACGCTCGTCTTCAACTACTCCCGCAACGAAGTCCGCAACTTCCTAGTCGCCAATGCCCTGTTCTGGTTTGACAAGTACCACATCGACGGCATCCGGGTAGACGCGGTCGCCTCCATGCTCTATCTCGACTATTGCCGCAATCCCGGCGAATGGGTCACCAACCAGTACGGTGGACGCGAAAACATCGAAGCCGCTGAATTTCTGCGGCAGATGAACCATGTCGTGTTCAGCTATTTTCCTGGTGTATTGACGATCGCCGAAGAATCCACCGACTGGCCGATGGTGTCCTGGCCCACCTATGTTGGCGGTCTGGGCTTCAACCTCAAGTGGAACATGGGCTGGATGCACGACATGCTGGACTACTTCCACATGGACCCCTGGTTCCGTCAGTTCCACCAAAACAACGTCACCTTCAGCATCTGGTACGCCTTCAGCGAAAACTTCATGCTGGCGCTTTCCCATGACGAAGTGGTGCATGGCAAGAGTCCCATGATCGGCAAAATGCCCGGAGACGAGTGGCAAAAATTCGCCAACCTCCGCTGCCTCTATACCTATATGTTCGCCCACCCCGGCAAGAAAACCCTGTTCATGAGCATGGAGTTTGGCCAATGGAGCGAGTGGAATGTCTGGGGCGATCTGGAGTGGCAGTTGCTGCAATTCCCCGCACACCAAGACCTCAAACACTTCTTCTGCAAGCTCAACCGTCTCTACCGCAGCGAACCCGCGCTCTACACCCACGACTTCTCCCATGACGGATTCGAGTGGATTGACTGTAGCGACAACCGTCATAGCGTCGTGTCCTTCATCCGCAAGGCCAAAGACTCCGACGAATTCGTGGTAACGGTCTGCAACTTCACGCCCCAACCCCATTCCCACTACCGGGTCGGCGTTCCCGAAGCAGGCTTCTACACCGAGCTATTCAACAGTGACTCTAAGGAGTTCGGCGGCAGCAACATGGGCAACCTGGGCGGCAAATGGACTGAGGAATGGTCGTTCCACAATCGGCCCTACTCCCTGGATCTTTGCTTACCGCCGCTGGGCGTGTTGATCCTGAAACTCGATCGCCAAAAAACCGCAGAAGCCAAACAAATCCAAGGCTCCACCGCTGAATAGTGTCTACTCGTTCAGGTTGGATGAATGGGTCATTGAGCGATTGAGCGAATTCAAGCAAGAAGGGCTGCTGGTTCATCCAGCAGCCCTTCAATGTTTTGATTCAACTTCGATCTATTTCCTTTTAACGCCCCGATAGGTCATCTGAAATTTAGCAGAGGGTGGCTCAGGTTCGTCTTGGGAAGGTTCAGTGGATTGAGACGGCTGAGCCGTCGGCTGAGCCTGTATCTTGGCTCCCCGATAGGTCATTGTCGCTTCTGAGGTGGGTGCAACAGGCTGGGATTCTGGAGACGGCAGCTTTGCACCTCGATAGGTCATGCCAGCAGAAGGGGCAGAGAAAGGTTCTGCCTGCGGTTGAGGATCAGCGATCGCCACTACAGGGGACACAACTTGAGGCAAACGAGGACTGGGACTAACCAGAGGTTTGGACTGAACTTGAACAGGCGGAGCAGTCGGTGCTACAGGCGCTAGCTGGCGCTTAAACAGACAAATGGTCACATGATCCGCACTTTCCACCAGTAAACAGAGCGTCCCGGAGGCTTGATAGCCTTGGGCTAATTCGATCGCCACCTGTCGCATCCGAATGGGAAAAGACTGCCCTTTGGAGAAAACCTGATTATCAAAGGTAAATTGCGTCGCCGTTCGGTAAGCGATGCCCTGAGCCTCCAACGCTTCCATTCTCAAAATCATCATCGATAAAACCTCGGGTTCAGCTTAAAGGTCACCGGCCTTCAGCATTCCCTAGTCCACCCGCATCTCTACAAGAGGTGGGATAAGCAGGTTTATCTTGGTCGAGAAATCTTGGTCGAGAACATGCGCCGAGAACATGGGTCGAGAACTAGGTCGAGAACATGGGTCAAGAACTGGGTCGAGAACATGGGTCGAGAGCATGGAGCGAGAATACCGATTACGAACATCGATTATGAACATGGAGCGAGAATGCGGATCGAGGATATGGGTCAAGGACATGGATCAGGGACAGTCGAAGACATTAGTTTAGGAGTGGACAGTTTAAGACTCTGACCTTTTGTGAACCTACGGTTTCGCTAAAATCGATAAACTAGCAAAGCTGTTCGCTGGATCAAACGCTTCCTTCTCGTTTTCTATAGCCGAAAGCACAACAGAACAGCTTCTTCTGGCGATAGCTTCTAGTGATATCGATCGTCTGGTGGTGTTTTAGGAGAGATTATTTATGTCATGGTTGATTGCGATCGCCTGTTTCATCGCGGCCTTTGTTCTCGGTAGTTTCGTCGAATATTGGATTCATCGCCTCATGCATGTGTCCCAAAAAATCGGCGAGCGCCATCGGGATCATCACCGCCGCAACGAAGGTCAGGGTGTCCTATGGGAGTTCCTGGACTATATCAAGGGCAGTTTAATTGTCATGTGTCTGGTGTTCTTCTTCTCCTGGACGGCTGGCCTAGCCTGGTTCCTGGGCGCTCTGGTTTACGCTGCGTTTTCTGCCTACGCTCACCAACTCCAGCACGAAAATCCCCAAAAATGCTTCTGGATGAAGATGCCCGTCCACTATGTCCACCACAAATACGGCATGTGGCACCACAACTTTGGTCTAGCTCTGGATTGGTGGGATCATGTCTTTGGCACCTACAAGCCCGTGGAATGGCTCACCGAGGAGGAACAGCAGCGGCCTCAGCGGGGTTATCTTGAACTGCGGTGGTGGTAACGGATCAAACCTTCTTTAAACCCCAGAGACGCAGAGGCGCAGAGGAATTTAGGCTCTCTGGTTGGGTAGTAACGATTTGGACTTTCTTTAAACCGCAGAGACGCAGAGGCGCAGAGGAATTTAGGGTTCCTAGTTTGCCTGGTGATCTGCGGTTTTTTAGTGGAGTGCGATCGCCCCCTCAAACCCCAAACCCCTCCCATCCTCTTCCACTCTGCGTCTCTGCGTCTCTGCGGTTAATTCCCCTAATTCTCCCCGCCCTCAACAACCGTAGTCTCAGCCAACACCACGTTCACCACCTTCTCTTTCTTCTCCAGTTTCAGCACCCGCTTCCCGCTTCCTTCTCGTCCCTCCTGCGGCACATCCTCAACAGGCAGGCGGGCAATGCGATCGCCATCCGTCACGAAGATCACCTCAGTTTCGGGGAAGGCTGGGACGATCGCCACTAAAGTATCCGTCTTATTACTAAACTGAATGCCCTGAATTCCCAAATCGCCCCGGTTCACCCGTCGCGCCAGGTTCACGACCATGCGTTTGGCGTAGCCTTGAGTGGTTACTAGCAGCATCTCATCCTCGGTGCCCAGCGCCACACAACCCGCCAGTGCCTCTTGCTTTCTCAGGCGGACAATCTGTACGCCTTGCGCCGATCGACTCATCACCGGGATCTGCTCATCGTCAACCTGGAAGCGCAAGACTCGGCCCCCCGTAGTGCCAATTACAAGCTGATCGCCGACTTCAACCAGAACCGCGTAGACCAACTCATCGCCCTCCTTCAGCTTCATGGCGACCAGCCCCCGTCCCGACAGGTTGACAAACTCAGCCAGGGCAACCCGCTTAATCCGACCTTCCAGGGTCAACATCACCAGATACCAGCCTTCCAGGTCTTCGGCATGTTTGGATAGGACAAACTGCGTCAGAATCGTTTCTGGGTCACCCTGGGCGTTGGACGGCAGCAGGCTGATCACGGGCGAACCCTTGGACTGTCGTGGGGTTGCGGGGATGTCACCAACGCCGATCGTGTAGGCTTTGCCGCTGCGAGTCAGAACCAGCAGTTCGTTCTCAGTGGTGGTTTGGTCAATTTGGGTGGTGAAGTCGGGGGCTTCCACCAATGTGCGTAGGGGTTGTTCTTCTTGTTTAGACTGTTGTTTTTGGAAGGTTTTGGGGTTCATCCGTCGGACATAGCCCCGCTGGGTGAACTCCAGCACGGTTTCCTGTTCAGCAGCGGCTTCTTCGGCGGTAATTTCGGCGAGTTGGGCGGTTTCTTTGGCATGTTGTTCGGCGCTGAGAATGCGGCTGCGGCGCTCATCGCTGAACTTTTTCTTGAGGGCGCGCAGGTCTTTTTTCAGCGATTTCAGCAGTTCTTTGCGATTGTTCAGCAGACGGCGTAATTCTTCAATACGCTGATTGATTTCATCAAATTCGGTCTGGTAGTTTTGTCGCTCCATGCTGGTGAGGCGGCGCAGCGGCATGGCGAGAATGGCATCGGCTTGGCGATCGCTAAACTCCAGTGACTCCTGCAACTGCATTTTTGCGGTGCTGCCATCGGGCGCGTTTCGCAGGATGTCAATAATTTCATCAATGCTGTCGAGCGCACTGAGCAAGCCTTCCAGGATATGGGCACGGCTTTCTGCCTTTTGCAGTTCATGGCTATATTGCCGGGTCAGGGTTTCTTCCCGGAAGTCCAGGAAGTGTTGCAGCATGTCGCGCAGGGGCAGTTGCCGAGGTTGGTTGTCGGCGATCGCCAATAAAATAATCCCAAAATTATTTTGCAGCGGGGTCATGCGATACAAATGATTCAGCACAATCGAAGGCTGCACATCGCGCTTTAGCTCAATCACCACGCGCATCCCATCGCGATCGCTCTCATCGCGAATATCGGTGATGCCGTCCAATTTATTCTGGTTGACCAAATCGGCCACCTTCTCAATCCACCCAGCCTTGTTCACCTGGTAGGGCAACTCGGTCACAATCAGGGCCGGACGACGATGCCGCCCCCGTCCTACCTGAAGCTCTTCGTAGGAGACAATCCCTCGAACCGGAACACTGCCCCGTCCAGTGCGGTAGGCATCATGCACGCCTTCCAACCCCAGGATTTCGCCTCCGGTGGGAAAATCGGGAGCCGGAATCAGTTTGAATAGCTCATCGTCGGAGAGATTGGGGCGATCGATCAGGGCAATCAACCCATCAATCAACTCACCCAGGTTATGGGGCGGAATATTCGTCGCCATGCCCACGGCAATCCCAGAACTGCCGTTGAGCAGCAAAAACGGCAACTGCGCTGGCAGCACAATTGGCTCTTGCTGAGAATTGTCGAAGTTTCCGGTGAAATCAACCGTCGCTTCCCCGACTTCCGACAGCAAGCCCTCGTTGCCCACCGCCGCTAGCCGAGTTTCGGTATATCGCATGGCTGCCGGAGGGTCATCATCCACGGAGCCGAAGTTGCCATGGCCTTCCAGCAGTGGGTAGCGGCTGGAAAAGTCCTGCACCATCCGCACCAGCGCATCATAGACCGCCTGATCCCCATGGGGATGGTATTTACCCAACACATCCCCGACCACACGGGCGCATTTCCGGTAGGGGCGATCGGGTGTCAACCCCAACTCATGCATGGCGTACAGGATTCGCCGATGCACGGGCTTCAGCCCATCTCGCACGTCCGGCAGCGCCCGCCCCACAATGACGCTCATCGCGTACTCTAAATAGGAACGCTGCACCTCAATGTGCAACGCCGTCGGAATCACTTGCCCTGAAGAAATGCTGAGTTGGTCTGACATGATGAAAAGAAATGAGGGAACAGGTTCGGAATCAATCGCTCAATAAAAATATCGAAGCTCAATCAAAATATTGCTTATCAATTGCTTATCAAAAATATCGCTAAAAGGCAGCATTGACTTCAAACACACCGCCTTCAAGCAAATTTACTTTAACCGCATCGACTTAAATCACAACCACCTCCACCGATCGCAATACCTGACTCTGTTTGTATCCTTTACATCTCTGCAGCGGGTGTCGTTTAACGTCCCAGCGCCACCTTTCTGCAAAACTCCTTAGAAAAGCTCCTGACGGAAACATTCCCGATCAGAATGATTTCACAGTAGTATCGTAGTCGCAGAGAAAGGCATTTTGTTTGCTATCCGAACAAATGCCATCCCCTAACAATGCAGCACTTCAGGATTAAGTAGAGCCATGAAAACGGTTTTGATTGTTGAAGACGATTTGATAAACGCCAGAGTATTCTCCAAAATTTTGACCAAACGCGGCGGGTTAGAAGTTAAGCATACTGAAAACGTAGACGAAGTCATGAAAATTGCCCAGTCGCACCAGGTAGATTTAATCCTAATGGATGTTTCTCTGTCCCATAGCGTTTATCAGGGTAAACCAGTGGATGGAATTCGGATCACACAAATGTTAAAAGCTGATCCAAACACAGCAAATTTACCGATTATTCTAGTGACCGCACACGCCATGGAGGGCGATCGCGAGAATTTTCTGCAACAGAGCGGCGCAGATGACTACATTTCAAAACCCGTTGTCGATCATCAGCAATTTGTCGATCAAATCGTTGCACTCCTTCCCCAAGGGTAGGCTGCAAGACGGGTCGCACCAAAACTAGTATAGATGAACTGATCTCAATCGTGCGGTTCTCTGTGATCAATTGCTCTGGCAATTGCTCTGGCAATTGCTCTGGCAATCTGGGCGATCATCTGGGCGGTCAATTGCGAAACAGCATCTGGGAAATCGGGATTTGCGGCTTTGGGCTAAGGTTCGAGGCAGGTTGTCTAGGCTTGGGCAGCACGGTACCAAACGACACCGAACGGCAGCACTCAACGGCAGTAAACTGCAAAAGTTTGCAAACGAAACCGCCGAACGTTCAACACCTACGCCAAAATTGAGTATCTGCCCTCTCGCGTAACCCAACCTATGCAAGACACCCATCGTCCTGAACTCGATGCCTTCTGGATGCCCTTCACGGCCAACCGCCAGTTCAAAGCCCACCCTCGGATTATGGTGTCGGCTAGCGGAATGCACTACCGCTCTGAGGATGGGCGGCAAATCCTCGATGGCACCGCTGGCCTCTGGTGCGTCAATGCCGGACATGGGCGCAAAACGATCGCTGCTGCCGTCCAACAGCAGGTTATGGATCTGGACTTTTGCCCCACCTTCCAAATGGGGCATCCAGGGCCGTTTAAACTGGCCGATCGTCTGGTCAAAATGCTGCCCTCTGGTGAATTTGACCATGTGTTCTTTGCCAACTCGGGGTCTGAAGCCGTGGACTCGGCCTTGAAGATTGCGATCGCCTACCACCGCATCTCTGGCCAGGGCACCCGCCAGCGCCTGATTGGCCGAGAGCGAGGCTACCACGGCGTGGGCTTTGGCGGCATTTCCGTCGGCGGCATCGGCCCCAACCGCAAATTCTTCAGCCTCCTCCCCGGCATCGATCATCTGCCCCACACCCACAACCTGGAACACAACGCCTTCTCCAAAGGCCAACCCGAATGGGGCGCTCACCTGGCCGATGACCTGGAACGCATCGTCGCCCTGCATGATGCCTCTAACATCGCCGCCGTCATCGTCGAACCTGTCGCTGGTTCCACCGGAGTCCTCGTTCCCCCCAAAGGCTACCTGGAACGCCTCCGCGCCATCTGCGACAAATACGGCATTCTCCTGATTTTTGACGAAGTGATCACAGGCTTTGGCCGCCTCGGCAGCAGCTTCGCCGCCGAACACTTTGGCGTTGTCCCCGACATGATCACCGTCGCCAAAGGCATCACCAACGGCACCGTCCCCATGGGAGCCGTCTTCGTTCGTCGTGGCCTCTACGATGCCTTTATGAACGGCCCCGAGCAGGCGATCGAACTCTTCCACGGCTACACCTACTCGGGTCACCCCGTCGCCTGTGCCGCCGCCCTAGCTACATTGGATATCTACGAAGAAGAGAAGTTGTTTCAGCGATCGCAAGACCTAGCCAGCTACTGGGAAACCGCCGTCCACTCCCTCCAGGGCTTACCCCATGTCATCGACATCCGCAACATCGGCCTCGTCGCCGGCATCGAACTCGCCCCCCGCCCCGACAAACCCGGTGCCCGTGCCTTCGACTGCTTCCTCCGCTGCTACGAACGCGGCCTCCTGACCCGCGTCACCGGAGATATCATCGCCCTCTCCCCCCCGCTCATCATCGAGAAACCACATATCGACGAACTCATCGATATGCTGACGGACGTGTTGAAGTCTCTGCCTTAAATTGGAAGGGAAAGGGAAAAGGCGAAAGGGGAAAGGCGAAAGGGGAAAGGGGAAAGACGAAAGGGAGTGCATGGAATAGGTCGTGGAGCGAGTCGGGGATGGGTTCCTGTTGTTCTCGTCGATCGATTCCATATATTCATCCAAGATTACCCTTTCCCCTTTTCCCCTTCCCCTTTCGCAGCAATTCTCATTATGACTTTTGCCTATTCAGGGGGGTGAGAACAGGGTAAGGTAAGAGAGTCAAAAGCTCATCCCGTGGAAGACGTTGACCCCTAC
>JALOOP010000171.1 GCA_025454315.1 Oculatellaceae cyanobacterium Prado106 | reverse complement strand
ACCCATCCACTCCCCACTCCCCACTCCCCACCCCCCACCCCCTACTATTACAAACTTTAAAGTTTTGCAAGCAATCTCAGAACTGGGTAAAAGCGCTGCTGTAAACTGGATTTCGATTGGAGAACCAAATGATTCGGTTCAAGGCTGGATACTGCGTGGATGGCTGCATGGAATATTACGTTTTGTGTAGGGTCTGCGGTTAGCTTCCGCGTTGCAACCGTTAACATCTCATAGTTTGGAGCCACTATATCAATGTCTCATTCAGTCAAAATCTACGACACCTGCATCGGATGCACCCAGTGCGTTCGTGCTTGCCCGTTAGACGTTCTGGAGATGGTTCCCTGGGATGGCTGTAAGGCTGGCCAGATCGCTGCTTCTCCCCGCACAGAAGACTGTGTGGGCTGCAAGCGCTGCGAAACGGCTTGTCCCACAGACTTCCTGAGCATTCGGGTTTATCTGGGCGCAGAAACAACCCGCAGCATGGGACTGGCTTACTAGTAAAGTCGTTTTAATACACGCCTTTACTCCGTCATTATTTTGCATATTGCATTTCTAGATACATCTAGATTTCAACCAGGGGGGTCAACCCCCTATTTTTTTGCTCAAATTCCTGACGCTCCTAGACCCACAGGCAGCCTAGGCGATTGGGATTTATCGTCTAAATTAGGAATGCTTATTTTTCCGTTAGGGTAATTGGAGAAACCATGACATTGGATTTTTGGGTTAGGACGAGCGGTACCTGGATTAATGTGGCCACGATTTTGATAGGCACTGGGTTGGGCTTGTTGATGCGGGGGCGGTTGCCCGATCGGATGCAGCGCATTATCACTCAGGGGGTGGGGCTAACGGTGATGATGGTGGGGTTTACTATGGCAGGCCGCATGGGTGAGGTGCAGGCGGGGCGGGTGGATGGGGTGATTTTGGGATTGGTGGCGATGGTGGCGGGTGGGCTGCTGGGGGAATGGTGGCGGCTGGAGGAGGGGCTGGAGGCGATCGGCAATGTCCTCAAGAAACGTTTCAAGGGGAAGGGTGACTTTACAGAAGGGTTTGTCACCGCTAGTTTGCTGTTTTGTGTGGGGCCGATGGCGCTGGTCGGGAGCCTCAACAATGGCCTGACGGGGGACAATACGATTTTGTCGTTGAAGGCGACGATGGATGGGTTGGCATCTGTTGCCCTGGCCAGCAGCTTTGGTAATGGGGTGGGCTTTTCTGCGTTGCCGATCGCCCTCTACCAAGGCAGTTTCTCACTCGCAGCGGGGTTTTTGGCGCAAGGGTTGGCTGATCCTCAGAGTGATCCGCGTGTGCTGTTGATTACGGGGGTGGGTGGGTTGATTATTGTGGCGACGGGGTTGAATTTGTTGGGCATTGCGAAGGTGCGGATTGCTTCTTTTTTGCCGGCTTTGGGGGTGGCGATCGCACTTTATGCCTTGGCTGATGGGTTGAGTTAGGACTTTGGGGGATTGGCTAGGTTTGGTTTGAACCGCAGAGGCGCAGAGACGCAGAGGGAAGAGACGCAGAGGGAGGAGAGGCAGAGGGGGGAGACGCAGAGGGAGGAGAGGCAGAGGGAGGAGAGGCAGAGGAAAGAGAGGCGGGGGATTTGTTGATACTTGGGAGTTGGGAGCGGCTTAGGGGTTGGTTGTTGGGAGGCTGAGAGTGTTGGATGCAAGGCTAGGTCAGTCTTTAGCATTTCATCTTCAGCATCCAGTATTCATCATTCAATATTCGACATCTATTATTTATCATTCAGCATTCAGTATCCAGTATTGAGTATCCGGAATTGAGTATTCAGCATTAAACCTCGGAATCTGGTGAATTTGGCTTTAATCGGCGAAGGCTCCAGTTTCTGGCTTGGAGTGCGTTAAACTGAACCCTACTTGCAAAAAAATACTGCCCAGTTACCTGAACCCCTTGAAATACCTTCATTAAGTGGACAAGTGGAATCGATGAACGCCATTTCTTCTGATAATTCTCCTATTCGGGTTCTCATCGTCGAAGATGACCCGATGATGCAGCTCGGGCTAGAACAATCGCTGTCCAATGCCCCCAACATTGAGGTGATTGGACAGGCCGATGATGGATATCGGGCGATCGAAGCGGCCAAACAACTCAAGCCCGATGTCATTGTCATGGATATTGGCTTGCCCCGCATGGATGGCATTGGTGCAACCCAGCAGATTAAGGCCAATCAGCCCGAGGTGCGGGTGGTGATGTTGACTTCCCATACGGCAGAAAATGAGGTGATTGCGTCTTTGTCGAGTGGTGCGGATGCTTACTGTGTGAAGGGGACGAGCGTGGATGGGTTGTTGCGGGCGATCGCTGCTGCCCACGAAGGTGCAAGCTACCTTGACCCACTGGTAGCCCGACAGGTGATGGATCAACTCAAGCCCACCAGCACCGCCGAAGCCAATATCGTCGGGCAACTCTCCCAGCGTGAATTGGAGGTGCTGAAACTCATGGTGGAAGGCCAAAGCAACCCACAGATTGCATCAGCCCTCTATCTCAGTCCCAACACGGTTAAGACCCATGTGCGCGGCATCATGAATAAACTGGCGGTGGACGATCGCGTTCAGGCTGCTGTGGTTGCTCTACGGGCGGGTCTGGTTTGATGGCGATAAGGGTAGTGGGGTTCTGGAATGTCTGTTTTTCCTAGAATGTCTGTTTTTCCTAGAATGTCTGCTTTCCCTAGAATGTCTGCTTTTTTAGAATGCCTGCTTTGCATTGTGTTGGAAAGAGTAGACGCAATGTTCAGAACTTGGAACTTCTGAGATCCTATTCGAGGACAGCATAGATATTGATCAATGCTTGCATGAATTTATGTAGGCATTCACAGGTCTAGACTGTTTTAGCTCGTTGATGGATTGACGCATTATGCAAGGAAGTGCAAGGAATGGGCAAGGAAAAAGAGGGGGAGTGCGATCGCCATCTTCATTGCACTCAGATTCATCTTGAGGTCATTGGCAGTTTCAGCCGATTAATTTCCTCAATTGGCTATTCCCTGTCCTAACCAGCGCTTTACCCTCGAAAATCCAAATCAAAAATCCCTCAAAATGCAGCCTGTGATCCCACCCAAAGGTGCTTAATCGCACAATCATTACAAAGTTATAAGTCGCAGTTGTTAAATTTTGTGAATACAGATAAATGCCTGTAAATCCCACCCTGACAAGGCTTTGGCGTTTCAATACATCGTTTCCATAGAAAAATTAATTGATTTTTCCTGATTAGAAGAGTTAAAATACCCCACAAATCCCACTAGCAGGGATTAAAATTTCCGAAGCGCACCTTTTCAGACAGACTGCCCTATCTGGCTGTTGGTCGCTGGACTGAACTATCCCTAGTCACCAGTCACTGGATCTAAACCGACCTGGGGTTGTTGCTCATCCCACTTTGTCTAACTCTGTTATCCACTAGCCATAATCCAATTTCTCTTTTACAAATGAGAGTAGGTGATTTAACTGAATTGGTCAGAGGTTATTGGTTAGAGTCATTGAGTTAGAAATTTTGCTCTACCCTGACTGTTTTCAATCTAGAGCTGCATCCGTGATCCTGTTGTTCCATTTGCAACTTGGATTCAGTTCAAATCATCTTTAGTTTTGGCAGAGGATGCTGAGAGGATGCCGAGAGGATGCCTGTGAGTGAGGAGTGATCAAGCGTTAGGTTACGGCATTTAGCTCACCGAATAAGTTCGTATGTTTGAGCTTATTGAATCAGGTTCACAAGTTCAGGCTTACAGGTTCAGGCTTACAGGTTTAGGTTGATTGTGAATTGTCCTAGGGAGGTGAAAGCACCCCTCATCAGGGTTTCCAGTCGAATCGTTGCTAGGAAAAATGCCAGCTTTGAAATGTCACTGGGTTGAATGAACATTATGACTACATTCGAGGATATTTATCAATTCTTCCAGAATCCGCCGCCGTTCTACCTCAATAAAGAGTTAGCGGTTTGCTACGTGTTGGCGGTTCTGTTGCGTCGAGATTCTTACGGCACCGAACTCATTAGTCTCCTAGAGCAGGAGTACCCCAACTACCGATTGTCGGATACGGTTCTTTACAGCGCTCTCAAGTTCCTGGAAGATGCCAGCGCCATCACCGGATACTGGAAAAAAGTAGAAGGGCGCGGTCGTCCCCGTCGGATGTACCAAATCAGCCCCGATTGGCAACAGCAAGCCAATGAGCTGTCTAAGCTTTGGCATGGATATGCGGGCAGACCCGTTCAGGTGGCTCCGCACTAGATACAAACTGCATAATGCATCCCGTCGGGTTCAACCTAACTCAGTGTGGGAAACGCCTCAGACGGAAATCTATTTGCAGTAAGTCACTTCAGTTCCTAAAAACGTTAGATGCAAGTCTTGCATCTAACGTTTTTTTCATGGTTTGGAGCAGTCGATCTTTGGAGCAGCCGCATAAAATGCGATCGCCCCGTTAATTCTCCATCCCGTCCACTCTCCATAATGATTGGGATAGCGCCGCTGTTCCAGTAAGCTAGTAGTGGACTCCCCATTTTTTCTAAGGTTCTGGAGCGAGATGCAACTCCCTGTTCTTTCATCTACGGTTTTTCTGACGGTGCTGCTGGCGATCGGCCTGTTTTTCTTCATTCGCGCCTCGACCAAAGACCGGATTGAGGTGGCCAAACTGGTGTCTTCTCAACCCGAAGAGTCACTGTTAGAGAAACTTCAGCAATATTTTAGCGATCGCGCCTACCGAATCATCTCCGTCGATGCCGAGCAAAACCAGGTCATCTTTGAAGGGTTGGTGCGCCCGAGCGTCTTTCTGGCCATTTTTCTGAGCGTGTTGGCGGCGATCGGTATTTTCTGTCTGGCACTGGTGCTGTCCTTCCTCTTCCCTGGAGCTTCCCGAGTCTTCCCGGCGCTGGTGCTGATGGCTCCCGCCGCTGGTGCTTTCTATTGGCAAAAATCCGGTCGCCCCGAGCAGGTTGCCCTCCGCGTCGAAACGCTGTTGCAAGAAGGAGCCGACCCCCAACGATTGCTCACCGTCACTGCCCATCGCGATGAACTGGCAACTCTCCGACAAACTTTGGGGCTACTAGAACTCAACGAAGGCTAACGGCCTAATTTATTGGGGATGCCTTCACAGCCACCGGGAACTGTGCCTCGGGTTTTGTGGCCGCCCCAGGCACAGCAGTAGTAGCGCTGTTCCTCAGAGAGGCGTTGGACTCCGGTGAAGTCGGCATCTTCGATGACGGCTCCAGTGAATTCGCCCGTGGTGTAGTTGGGGATATCGCTGCGGGTGCGGGGGGTGGCCGTCTTGGCATTGCCGTAGAAGAATCGCGTGCCCATGAGGTCGGAACCGGAAAGGCTACTTTCGCAGAGAATGGTACGCGCCAGATTGGTTTTGACTAGATCGGCGCGGCTGAGGTCGGCACGAATCAGATTAATGTCGCTCATATCCGTCCAGCGCAGGTCGGTACCTGCCAGATTTCCACCTGCCAACATCACGCCCAGGTCAATCACCCGAATGCCGTAGTTCCGGTCTTCGGCATAGCCGCCGACTCCATCGAGGATGGCTCGACCTAGACGGCGATCGCGCTTCAACGGCGTTAGCAACCGTGACCGGGACAAAAACCGCAGCACCTTGGCTTTACCATTGGCATCCACACTGCTCAAGATCGCGGCGGTACGACCTTCGGCGATCGCCCGTTCCTGGGGCCAATCTTCCAAAAGTCCTTCTTCGTCCAGCACCAGATCGGAAATGCCCTGAAAGTAGGAATCGATGGTTTGCTGTTGGGTAATGATATTTTGTTGAATCGTCAGATCTTTGGAAATGACATACTGCCGCCAAGCCACAAAGACCGCCAAAATTGCGATCAAAATCTGCCCCACCGCACCCACCACTTCGCCTGTTGCCCCGATCGCATCCCAATTCAACCCCAAATACCAGACGGCTATGCGCCCATTCAACCCGGCGATTTGCATTAGCCCCAGCAATCCAGCAATCAGCCCAATAATACTGACCGCCAAGAGTCGCTGTTGGGGAGAGAGCAACTCATCGAGCGTATTCTGCAAATCAATCCAGACAATCCGCAGCGAGATAATCAGCGACACCACCGCACCCGCTAGCGTCAGCCAAAAGTTGCCGATCGACCAGCCCACGACCAGCAGCACCACAGCCAGCAGGATCACCCACCCAGCCGGATTGCCCCAGCGATTGGGCGATCGGCCATAGGAAGGAGCCGGAGGTGGATTCATCGGGGAGGTATAGCGCACGGTCGATTCGGCCAGGTCACTGGGCAACCCCACCTCGACGGAACTTTGGATCGCATTGGACTCTGATTGCAGCATGGGCGGCACTGTTCCAGCAGTTTCGCCAAAACCATTGGGGGAGGTTCCGCGATCGGAGAGAAAACTAGGATCAGATGAGGGATTTTGTGGGGGTTGACGCTCCGGCATAGGGAATTAGGCGGGTGAGTTGGAATGGAAACAATTTAGGCTTTGTCTTAGAATAATGCGCCTCGGAGTTTTTGGGGGAAGGGGGAAAGTCTTTACTCATGGATTCATCTACTCGTGCCCGAGCCTGAATTAACCGCAGAGACGCAGAGACGCAGAGGAGGGAAAGAGGGGGAAAGGGGAAAGGGGAAAGGGGAAAGGGGAAAGGGGAAAGGGGAAAGGGGAAAGGCGAAGGGGGATGCAGTGAATAGATCCTAAAAGCGTCTTAGAAAACTTCCTGCCTTCCCCCCTGAACCGATTCCCCGAAACATTCCCCAAACTATTTCAAGGTTCCCCCCTTCCCCTTGTCCCTTTCCCCTTTCCCCTTCTTCCCACTCCCCCAAGAAAATGCGCCATTCTGAAATTTTCCTTCTATGATGTGGTGACATGAACCGGGGTACCGCAAATCGTACCCTGATTTCAGAGATTCAGTGGCGATTATATTGATGATTCGAGTTCATCGGCAGGAGTGAAGAACATGGCGAATTTGGATAGTTCCTGGCAAGAGTCTGTGATTAAGCTGGCGCAGACGGGGAACTTACGGGCGATCGCCTTTTGGTTGAATCGCTATTTGGTGCCCCAAGGGATCTGTGCCCAGGTGAGTTTTGAGCAACCGAGTGTCCTACGCATCCGCATGGTCTGCCATCGGGAACCTGAGCGCGATCGCTTAGTGCGGTTCATCTGCCATCGTCTCTACAAACTCAACATCACCACGCTGCAAAACGCCCATATTACGGCACAGCTTGTCGGTTCTCCGACCATCCTTTGGGAGAAATCGGCTCGCATCCAACCCCACCACGCGCCCCATCTCCAGCCTGTTCAAGTTCCAGATTTTTACCCGCAGGGATTGCCACAACCGGGACGGCCAGGGATTCCCAAAGCAGGACATGCCCCTAAACGGTGGCGCAGCCCCTTCAAATGGTTCCCCCACCAAATTTTGTCGCGTCTTCAGCGCACAGCCAAACTAACGCTCCACCAAAACTCCCCGGCGGGTGCCCCCGTCCTCTCGCCCATCCAGCTTTCAGGATTGGTGAATGCAGGACTGGTGAATCAGGAGAGAGCGATCGCCCCCCGCCCCAACCCTGCCAAACCCGTTCTGCCCCCCCATCCCATCAAAACCCAGCTAGGAATCAGCCCCGCCCAGCCTCCAGGAAAACCTCAAGGCAATGTCGCTGTCCTAACCGCTCCTCCCCAAACCCCAGAACCAGCCTCAGAACCCACCCCCACCTCATCCGCAATCTGGCTCAACGAAACCACCCTCACAGAACCATTTCCCAATCCCTTTCCCCCCATCCCCCCAGAAAAGCTGGGAACACAAGGAGATGGGGAGACAGGGCGTATTCCATCCACCCATCCACCCATCCACCCATCCACCCATCCACCCATCCACCCCTTCACTCCCACCCCCACCCACCCCCTCCTCCGCTCCTTCCAGCGACAAATCCGCACTGGACTCCGGTGGTTCCTGCGACTGCCGCCCCGGACTCGGATCATGCTATTAGTGGGGTCAGCTTCGGCGGCCTTTTTAGTGGGATCGGGATTGGAAATTTTGCGGCAGTACCATTCTCCCTCCACGTTTCAAGCCAGCGAAGACCGTGCCTTTGGCAGTCGTCGTTTTGCGCTGGGGCAGACCAATACCATTTGGTCGGCGTTGGAAAATGTGCCCGTTGTTGAAAAAACTGTGGTCAATCCCCAAGATCCGGCGGTGACTTTGCTCTTTACTAATCAGGAAGCCTTGAATCGTGGCGGTTCAGGGACAGCGATCGCCGCCTATCAATCAGCAGATTTGGTTATGACCAGTCTGGATCATCTGCCGCCCAATCTCCAATCTCAGGCAGTTTCCTCGGCTCCCGCTTCTCTAAGTGTCAGCCCTTCGTCCACTGGAGTGAATGGGGAAGCATCTTCCTTGGATACGGCAACATCTTCTGAATCTTTATCGAATGGTTCTGAGGCTGAGGCTGAGATCCAGAACGCTGAACCAACAGTCGGTGCATCTTCAGATCTAGAGGCAACAGAAACAGGAACGGAAACAGAATCAGGGGGGAGTGAGGTGGATGCGATCGCTCCCGATTCCCCAGAAGGCGAAGACACAACCTTGCTCTCGATTCAAGACCTGGCTCACAATGGCGTAGATGTGGTCAACCTGGCCAGCGATAATCTGCTCACCGACGGTTCTCCCAAACTCGCCCAGGCTAAGGATCTGCTGCGGCAGAATGGCGTTTATGCTTTGGGGGCGGGACAGAATAGTTCAGAAACGCGCCGTCCTTTGGTGTTCGACATCAAGGGACAACGCATTGCTATTCTGGGATATTCCAATGCCACCGAGCATCCCGCAGACCACAACAAAACCGGAATTAATGCACCAACCCAAGAACAAATTGCAGAGGACATCAAAGCCATCCGCGATCAGGTGGATTGGGTGATTGTCAACTATCAGTGGAATAAATCGCCCAAAGCCTATGCTGAAGATTGGCAAAGACAGTTGGCGCGTTTTGCCGTTGAGCAAGGCGCTGACCTGGTGGTGGGCAATGCGCCCGGTGTGACGCAGGGCGCGGAGATTTACCAGGGACGGGCGATCGCCTATTCCATCGGCAACTCCATGGAAGAATTCAACGAGGAAGAAGGCACCCTCGACTCGGTTGCCCTCAAAATCACGCTGGTCAACCGCAAAATGCAGGTCGATTTTCTACCTGTGAAAGCTCAGCAAGGCCAAGCCGAATTTGTCCAGGGCGATTCGGCACAGAAGATTCTCAATCAGGTCAAGCAAGCTTCCAGCTTTTTTGATCAGCCGCTCCAATCGGCAACGGTTTTGGATGGTCAGATAAACCTGACGTTACCCACCGCCCCCCAGTCTTCTATGCCCCAATCCGATCCGTTTATTAGCTATCCTTCGGATCAGGTTCCTTGAGAAGAAGGGAGTGGAGAGTGGGGAGTGGGTGGCGGGGTTGGTTGGGCGGCTGCGCCGCGTTTCGGGGGTGCCCCCCGTACCCCCGGATGTGGGGGCCTAACTCCCCCACGCCCCCCGAATGAGGTGGGTTGGCATTCTTGTCCCGAACCCGGTCAAGGAACACACTGAAGGAGCAAAGTAGAGAGTTCAAGGATTAATTCTGGGTCATCCCCTACTCCCCACTCCCTACTCCCCACTCCCTCGCTTAGGCTTGGATTGCCGCCCAAGTCATCGGCCCAACTACACCATCAGCGTCCAGATTGCGATTCTTCTGGAAGGCGATCACTGCGTTGCGCGTCATCGGGCCAAAGTCGCCATCGATCGCACCATTCAGGAATCCCAGTGCTTTGAGCTGTTGCTGCAAAAAGACAACATCATTGCCTTTGGAGCCAATTCGCAGGGTTGGTCGAGGTTTGGGCGGTGTCACGGAAGGCAGCGGCGACACATTGGCATTGACATCGCCTCTGGCCAGCAGCAGTTTGCCGCCCGTTTCATCAAGTGTCTTCAGCAATGGATCGCTGAGAACTGCTTCTCGACGAGCGAGCGCCAGTTTGTACAACCGAATCCACTCATCCGATCGCCCCTTCAAAGTCGCTCCACTGTTAATATCCAGCCGTTGCCGCTCCCGATTCACAAATTGGTTAACCCGATCCTGGAGGGCAGCAACCGGATTGGGGCTGCGAAGAAGCTGGAGGAACGTGGCTTCGGGGGTGCCTGCTGCCGGGTTGAGGGTTTGCAGGTTTTTGATGACTTGGGCAGTCAGGTCATTTTGTGTCCCGAATTTGAACGTAGCAGGCAGGATTTTGTCACTCCAGAGTTTGGCGCGATCGCGCGAAAAAACAGGATTCTCCAAATCCACTGCTAAAGCTGCCGCCACAAACGCCTGGGGCACAATATTTTGCTGCATCAACTGACTGACAAAATCCGAGTCAATAAAACTGGCTTCTGGAATAAACCAGGCAAAGTTGTTATCTCCCGGTTGCTTACCCGCTAAACTGGTTTTGGTTTGTGTCACCAGGTGGGCGTAATCCTTGGTGCTGAGAAGAGAGAATCCAAACAGATCCGGGAAAATGCCCAGGTCACCTAACAACGTCGTATTCAGGAAGAAACTCCCGGGCACAAAAATGTCGTCTCCAGCGCCACTCGTGGGTTTGGAGAACGGATGCAACGGCGAGGGGGTGCTGCTGCTGTTGAGGTTAAATTCGGTGGTGACAAACAGCGGCTTCAGCAACCGTCGCGCATCGGTGATGGTTTGGCCATTCTTAAGGGCATTGATGCGGCGCTGATTGAAGCGCGTCGTGGTCGGCATAATATTGGAAGTTTCCAATTGCTCCGCTCCCTTGAGGTTGTTGAGCGGACTGTTGGCTAACTTGACAACGGGCCAACTCGAATTACCCTTGAGCAAATAGGCTGTTTTGGCGCTAAATGAATCCCAGTTATTCCAGGGCAACAGCAGTTCCTTCATCACCGGGCCACCGTTAATATGGCAGCGCATACAGGTACCCTGGCGATCGGCAGCCGCCAGAATATCGGCATCTTTTGAACTGCCGCGAAACTTCCAGGAAGGCTTGGTTTCACTCTGCTGTCGATCCATCTCGTAATAGTTAAACCGCCCCTGTGATTCATCCCAGCCCATCACTTCAATAAAATTTCCGGTGGGAAACTGGTCGGAGTTAAACCGAATGGACAGGAAGACGTTATTATCCAGCACCTGTTGATTCGTGGTGCCGTTCACCGTGATGGTCGATCGCCGTATCGCGGGTGTTCCTCCTGGTTTTGGTTCAGCATCCACAATTCGTTCATCCACCACAAACACATCCTGTGTTGCAGGCTTGAGAAATTGATTAATTGCAGGCAGGGTAACCGCATCTGCATGATTCTTCAGTACGAGCTGAAAGAAGGGATCTTTCAAATCGGCTAATTCTGCTGCCGTCATGGGCTGGGGCGCAGTGCTGTCATTGACCTGTTTCAGGAGTGGTACCGGATTGGGAGCCGGTTGAGCAAAGGCTACGGATGCACCCGATAGCCAGACCAATCCAACGATGAGTGCGATCGCCATCCAGCCGATCACTCGCGTTGGTTTGAGTCCTTTGAACATAGGGAATCTCCTCAAAAGTCGTATCTTTTTTATTGATCTAAGAACACAGATGAACGCAGATAAACACAGATGAATGAAGATGAATAAGGATGGGTAGAGATGAATGAAGATGGGTAGAGATGAATGGTGATCAAGAGGCGCAGATTCCTGCCCCATTCATCCATCCACTCATCCACCCTCAACTCGGCACATCCCCCTTCGACGCAACCACCACATCCGCCCCTACCTGGAGCTTTCGAGCCACCTGTGCGCCGCTGATAATCGGCGCACCGTCCAGGGTTAATCCCGGAACGTTTTTGAGAACGGCCCGGTGTCGTCCTCGGCTGAGTTGCCAGATGCCCTGGTTTTGCTGGGGATTGTTGATGTCAATTTGTTGACCGTTGATTCGCCAGATGCCTTGCAGAGCGCGGAACTCGATGCCGACCGGATCGCGCAGGCTGAGGGCATTGCCGCTGAGTGCCTGGGTTTGCGCCGCGACACAAACAAAGGGATCGGAACTGCGTCCGGGAACGCAGTTGATCGAACCCACCAGATTGCAGACTTCTTGGGGGCGAACATTGGGACGTGGCGTTGAGCAATTGGCCATCAGTCCAAAGAGCAGCGGCAGGGTGTTGGAGAAATTGGCCATGCAGAGAATGCCTTTTTGGCCGTTATTCCAGGGATTATTGGACAAATTTCTGCGAAATAGCTCCCCGGCTCCGAGGTAACGCTTTTGCGCCGCAACAACCGCTGCATGGGTTTTGGCACCAAAGGAGCCGTCCAATGAACCGTCTAACAAATTCAGCCACCGCAACCGGATCTGCAACCAAACTACAGGCTCTCCTCGGCTACCTTGGCGCAGTGTGGGCGCATTGTCGGGAACCGGGCGATCGAGCACCATTTCCAGCATCTTCCAGGTGGCAGGCCCGACGACTCCATCTGCCGTCAATGGGGCAGGCACCTGATCAACGCCCAGCAGTTCGCGCACGGTGGGATTGGCCGTAGGAATCACCGCTTTCACCCCCGCCACGAGCGCGTTAAAGCTATGGTCAGCCAAGGTTTGGAAATAGGCCGAAAACTCAGTCGTAAAGGTAATGCTAGACAACTTGCCGCCGCTGGATTGCACCGCCCATTCCACATACTCTTCCTGATTCGTCCGCACCCGATCGACTTGATCATTGGAGACACTTTCGTTGCGACGGGGAAAGGCTGTCCAGGTGACGGTAGCCACGTCCGGGTCTTTGCCCGACTTGAGGTTATGCATGGAGGCGATCGGCGCAAAGTGGGTATTAGCCACCTTAGAAGCCGTATCATACCGAGAAATCAAGCGTCCTCGATAGGTATCCAACGCGCCTTGTTGCTGAAGAAAATCAGTTCCGGTAGGGTCTTTGTAGGGAAACATGGGAGTTTTGGGAGGGAGTAGGGAGTGGGGAGTGGGGAGTGGATAGGTGAGAGGGTGGATGGGTGGATGGGTAAGGGAAGATGACCTTATCCCGTGACACAAGAATTTCCTCTTGTAGAATTTCTGGTGTTTAAGAGCAGGCATCCCCTGCAACACCCATCCACCCATCCACCCATCTACCTATCTACCTGCATCTGTGTTCATCTGTGTGTATCTGTGTTCCCCCTTTCGCCCAGGATTAACTACGGAGCTTAACGCCTCCAAGGGGCAATTCTGAATACCCCACAAGGGGACTTTTTGAAAGGAAGCACCCGGATCACTCACCGAAGCGCTGGGCGGTTTTGCCGACAATTAGCACCCCAATGATGGTAATGACGGATTCGGGGATGGGTTGAAGGGTGGAGCTTTTGATACTGGCGTAGGCCCAGACCCCAAACACACCCAAGCCCCAAATGATAATCAACAGGCGGGAAGAAGAGGGTTTGCCGCTTTTTTCTTTGATAAAGCCGTCGATTAATCCGTAGGGTTCTTTGGGTTCTTCTTCCATGAATGTGTCACCTCTTAAAATGGGTATGACCAAAATTTGATGTAAAATCGCTGAAGCCATTGCATGGAGACTATTTTGAAGTGTCAACCATACAATTCCATTGCTTAGGTTTCTAAATCTGGAAAGCCTTTTCAGGAAGATGGAAGCTTGGTTTAGTGAAACATTAAATTTCGGTCATACCCCTTAAAATCATGAGTAAAACAGAAATTGAAGCCCTAGAAAGAACACTCATTACGACAGCAATAGTGTCGGAATACTGGGAGGCGATCGCCATTCATTCAGCTTGCTTCTAAAGGGGATGTATTCGGCTAGGGGGGCGATCGCACCTGCAAAAAGGACAAGCTGTTTTACCCTTTTGTTCCAAAGCATTCGCTAAGACATCTGGATAAGTTATAAGTTTTCAGTCCATACTTCGTGATTCTGTAAAAGAGCAATCCCCTTTTTTGGTAGTAGCTTCAGCAATTTCTTCGATCTATATTCAGCTCAGGACAATAAGGGTTGTTTGGATCCCAAATGCACTATACCTTCCCATCAGGAGCTTTTCAAAATTCTTAACAAAGTCATCCTTCTCCGTAAGTGAACCCAGAAATAGAAATTAATAATTTTAGAGATAGTCATCAAAGAAAACCGTCTCATAACATTTCTTTGCGTTGTCCAAGATTGATGGCTTCGATACGACGATTCATCAAAACCCCAAAAGCCTGTTCATCCTCACGATGAGCCAGGACATAGGCTATTAGCTCTTTCCTAGAAATTTCTTCAAAATTCGGCTTCATCCAAAAACCTCCAAGTGCCATCATGGGCAATTAGATTTTCCACTGTATCGTCTGCCAGAGAGTATTCTCCTAACGGCTTGTTAGAAAATAACTTCACAGTTTGATCGGCAAACAGTTTGATCGGTAATAGGGGTTGATTTCTGAGTTGGCTTCGCTCCCAGCCCGCCCGTAGATGAATCACGGGCTATTAGACCAAAGTCCATTAAAATGGACTGCGGAGGCTGGAAAGCTCTCTAGACATGCCTTTCAACCCATTTCAATGGGTTTTGCAGATTAGCCCGCAATTCATTCGCGGGCGGGCTTGGAGCGAAGTCATTTCGGGATCTTCAGGTATAAAACGCTCGTCTACAGTACCTTTCGAATTCGCTACCGGTATCATTCATTCGTAGGCAAGCCTGGAGCGAAGTCGTCCCTGGGTTTTGAAGTGAAGTTCTGGTCTAGACTTCCAACCCCAAAGTCACAAGTTAATTCTTAACAAGTCCTAACGTCCTAATTTCTGCTTGATGCGCTCCGTCAGTTGATCGACTTCTGGCAAGTTCATTCGTGTCGCGAACAGCGCAAAGGCTCCTAATCCGAGGGAACCTGCGATCGCCAACTGCACCAAATGGAACAAAAACCCCCCGGCTCCCGGAATCTGCTCCAAGCCCCATCTTGCGCCCCAGGAAACGGCTCCGGCGATCGTCCCACCCCCAGTCAGCGCCAAAACCAACAGACTCCATTCCTTCAGCGGCAGACCATTGAGTTTTCGATTTAGAACCCCTAAGAGCCACACCATGGAAACGATATTGACCGCTACAGTGGCCAGAACCAGACCCGGTGCGCCAAACGATTGCATTAACAGATAGTCAAACAGCGCGTTGAGAAAAATGTTGACAATGCTAATGCGGAACGGAGTATCGGCATCGCCCAAAGCATAGAATACTCGCACCAACACATCTCGTCCCAGATAAAAGAACATGCCCACCGCATAGGCGATTAACACGGGAGTGACAAACTGGGAGTCAGCTTGGGTGAATGCGCCGCGCTCATACACAACACGGACAATAGGAAAGGCCAGGGCAATCATAATGCCACTCAAAGGCAACATCGTCAGCGCCGTCAACAATAGCCCTTGACGAATCCGCTGCTTCAACTCTGGCCAGTCCTGGGGGTCAGCCAAGCGCGAGAAAATCGGCAATAGGGGCACCAAAATCACATTGGAAATGATGCCCAGAGGCGTTTGCACCATCAATCCCGCATTGCCCAACGCCGCCACCGTCTTGGGGATAAACGTGGCAAAAAACAAATCGGTGTAGACATTGATTTGCATCATGCCCGATGAAAAGGTGGCAGGGCCTAGGATTTTGAGGACTTCTGTCACCCCTGGATCGCGAAAGTTGAACCGCAAGCGAGGTTTACCCAAGCCCGATCGCCACTGTGCCGGAATCTGCACCAGCCATTGCAAGATTGCGCCTGCTAACGTACTCCAGGCCAGCACCAGCCCCCCCAACAGAGCATATTGCGGTTGGAGGATGCGATCGCCCAACTGCCAAGCCATCACCCCCAGCCCCACCAGCACCGTCGCACTCGACAAAATAGGGCTAATGGAAGGCAACCAATATTGATCCGCCGCATTCAGAGTGCCAAAGCCAATACCAATCAACCCCGCCAGCAGCGCCATCGGAGCCATGATGCGAAATTGTTGAATGGCGATCGCTTTAGTTTCCAACCCCACCTCCGAAACATTCAGCCCCGGTGCCACCAAACTCAGCAACGGATCGGCAAAGACAATCAACCCCACCGTCGCCAGCAGCAGCGCAATTCCCACCAGTGTGGAAACCGTTTCAACCAGGGGCGCAATTTCTTCAGATTTCCGCTTTGAAACGACGCTGACGATCGCACTATGAAACGGCCCATTGATCCCCCCCAGCAAAATCAAAAAGAAACTGGGAATCACATAGGCAATCCCATAGGCATCCGCGACCACGCCCAGCCCAAAGGCAGTGGTAATGGCCACCTGTCGCAGCAGCCCAAAGACTTTACTGAGGAGGGTGGCAACGGCAACAATTCCAGCAATCCCAGCGAGGGAACGGGCAGGTTTCTTAGCTTCAGGCACAGGTTTGGAGGGGTAAGTTGGAACGTAACCGTTGCCACTTGAACAGGCTAATTTAGCCTCATTTGCTCAGTTTTCTGGGCTGAAAAGTGCCTCAAACCCTATTAACTTCGTACCCCCCCTGAATGGTTACGTTGGAAGTTGGAACGAAGAACGGGGGACAGGATAAGGATAGCGGGGGCGATCGGCGGGGAGGATAATAGTTGAGATCCGTAGATGAGTGACTGAGATTATTAGCCCATACGAGAGTCAATATTCTCCTGAAAACCGCCTCATTTATTTAATCGTGAAATGAGTCATCCGGATCGCCCCCAAGGGCAGAACGGTTTAGGAGCAGACCTATTTTACGTCTGTTATAATCCCGGCAACATATTAACCCAGCGACAGAAAGGTGAAGCGTCTGTGGCCAATAGTCATGGATTGTTCCAAGTCAAAGCCGACAGAACCTTAGATTGACTTCGCTCCAAGCCTGTCCCTAGATGAATCACGGGCTATCAGCCCAAAGTCCCTTGATGAAAGTTGATAAATTAATCCAGGAATGACTCTCTAAAATCACCAGGTTTTGTCAAGTTCTAATTCAGCAATGCTTGCCATGATGAGGACTAAAGTCCTCACTACAAACAGGCTCGTAGTAAGGACTTCAGTCCTTACAAACCAGTATCTAGCCCCATAAATCCGGGAACTAACCCAGGGAACCCAGCAATACTAGGGAGTAATTCCCTGGCTAATTTATCAACTTTCATAAATAGGCTGCGAAGGCTGAAAAGCTGTCTGGACATGCCTTTCAACCCATTTTAATGGGTTTTGCCGATTAGCCCGCAATTCATTCGCAGGCGGGCTTGGAGCGTAGCCATTTCAGATTCTTGAGGAATGAAACTGCGGGTTCACAGTCTATATAAAACCATCAGGGGATGCTGCACGACATACAGCATCTCCTGATGAAGTTGATTCAGAGTAATATTAGCTTCCCGTTCTCAGGCTAGCGGACTCGGACAGGATAACCTCAAACGCTTCGCCCAGGTTGTTCACGATCCAGTCGGGCTGGTGCTGCTGAAGTTGGGTGCGATCGCGAATCCCCGACAACACCCCAATCACCGGAATCCCATTGGCCTTAGCCGAGAGAATATCGGCTTCCGTGTCGCCCACCATCCAGGTGTCGCTCACCTTGGGCAGTTCGGCGATCGCTCTCCCCATCAGTTGGGTCTTGTCCGACACATCGTTGGTTTTGACGTAATCGTTGGCGAGACAGTAGCGGCGATCGTCCGCAAAGAAGCGTCCCAGGTTGTAGCGGGTCAGGGCATTATCCAGTTCCCGAACGCGGCGCATCGTCATGGTCACCAGTTCAATGCCCGTTTGGTGAATCTTTTCTAGAGTGGCGATCGCCCCCTTCACCGGAACATCGTAGGAGAGATAGGGAATCGTGTGAACGGTTTGTCGTCTGATCCGGGCGAACTCCAGCGATTGAGCTTCGTCAAGACCAGAGATTTGGCCAATTTGCCGTTCGGGGGTCTGCGATCGCTTCAACGCCCAAAATTCAGCCTTGCTGAGGGTATGAATCGGCTGTCCCGGTTGACCCACCAGCTCCAAGCAAAAGCGATACACCTGATAGTACCGCTCAGACACGTCCATAATCGGCCCATCGAAGTCGGTAATAATTCTTAGCATTGGAAAAATTTTATGATGAGTATTTGTCTCTATTAAAGTCTTTTTTGGCTCCCCCTGGTACCCCTCAAAGGTTTGAATCATTTGATGAGGGTGATAAGCTGTGCTTCTTAGTAAGGGCGAAAGGGAAAAGGGGAAAGGCGAAAGGGGGAACACGGATGCACACAGATACACACAGATGAATACAGCCGATCCTCCCCATCCCCCCATCCACTCCCCACTCCCCACTCCCCACTCCCCACTCCCCACTCCCCACTCCCCTTCTATTGCATTGAATGAATAAGTCGTGTAATCTTCCCAACATTTCGTCTATCCTTATTGTCTATACACTGGATCAACCTTAAGGCTGAGGTGGATTACGTGGCGGATCGCAAAGTCGGTTGGGCGATGAGTCTGGCTAGAAAATGCTTTGCCTTCTGGGAATTCAGTGTAAGCTCCACCTTTTAGTTCACCCCATCGGTTTTTCCTTCGGCAGGAAGTTCCTGGCATTTACCTCCCATGAGTGACACCATCCTTGACGTTCATAACCTTCAAGTTCAGTTTCAAATTGACGATCGCATTTCAAAAGCCGTAGATGGCGTTTCATTTCAGGTGCAGCGAGGGCAAACGCTGGGCATCGTTGGAGAGTCGGGATCGGGTAAATCGGTCACCTCGCTGGCAGTGATGGGGCTGATCCCCAATCCTCCTGGCAAGATTACGGGGGGAGAAATCTGGTTCAAGCCGACTCAGGACGAGACTGAACCTGTCAACCTGCTGACCATTCCCCGCGACCAGATGCAGCGCTACCGGGGCGGACGGGTGTCGATGATCTTCCAGGAGCCGATGAGTTCCCTCAATCCGGTCTATACCTGTGGCTATCAGCTTGTAGAAGCGATTCGGCTGCACCAAGACATTTCCCCGGCGGAGGCTCGACGCAAGGCCATGGGGCTGCTGCAAGAGGTCAAGCTGCTCCCCAGTGATGAGCAGTTGCAGCGGACTTGCCTAGAAGACATGCAAAAAAGCGGCATGGCGCAACCTTCCGAACGGGAGGTGATGCAGGAGGCCAATCAGCGCAAGCAGGCGATTCTCGATCGCTATCCCCATGAGCTTTCAGGGGGACAGATTCAGCGGGTGATGATTGCCATGGCGATTTCCTGCAATCCTTCTCTGTTGATTGCTGACGAACCGACGACGGCGCTGGATGTGACGGTGCAGGCCACAATTCTCGATCTGCTGCGGGAATTGCGCGATCGCCGGGGCATGGCCATCATGTTCATCACCCATGACTTGGGCATCATTGCCGAAATTGCCGATACGGTCGCCGTCATGTATCAGGGCAAAATCGTCGAGTCAGGCCCAGTCCTCAACATTTTCTCCAAGCCCCAACATCCCTACACCAAAGGACTCCTGGCCTGCCGTCCCCGGCCTGAACGGCGGATGCGCTTCCTGCCCACCGTGGCCGACTTCATGGATGTGGTGGAAACGCCCACAGGCGAAAAGCAAATCCAGCCCAAGTCCATGACCCAGGATCAGATTGCTCACTTCACCGCCGAAGTCAGCGCCGAAGAAACCGCTCAGCGACTGGTCACCCTGGGTCAACAAACCCCGCTGCTGAAGGTAGAAAACCTCCAGGTCGGCTTCCCCATTCGCAGCGTCTTTGGGGCGACCAAGCGCTACACCATGGCTGTCAACGGCGTTTCCTTTGAAGTCTACCCCGGTGAAACGCTGGGTCTGGTGGGAGAATCGGGCTGCGGCAAAACCACCCTGTCCCGGACGCTGCTGCGACTCGTCAAATCGATGAGCGGCAAGATGATCTTTGAAAACCAGGACATTGCCCAACTCAAGCCCAAGGATCTGCGGCAGTTGCGTCGAGACATGCAGATCATTTTCCAAGATCCGTTCAGTTCCCTTGATCCCCGGATTTCCATTGGCGATGCGGTGATGGAACCGCTGGTGATTCACGGCGTGGGCGGCAAGAGTGGGCGCGATCGCAAAGAGCGCGTCTCCTATCTGCTCGATCGGGTCGGACTCAATCCAGCCTGGAGCAAGCGCTATCCCCACGAGTTTTCCGGCGGACAACGGCAGCGGATTTGTATTGCCCGTGCCCTAGCGCTCAATCCCAAGTTCATTATTTGCGACGAGTCGGTTTCGGCGCTGGATGTCTCGGTGCAGGCTCAGGTGCTGAATCTACTTAAAGAACTCCAGCAAGAGTTCAAGCTGACCTACATTTTCATCTCCCATGATCTGAGCGTGGTCAAATTCATGAGCGATCGCATCATGGTCATGAACCGAGGCAAAATCGAGGAGCTGGGCCCCGCCGATCGCATCTACAACCAACCGCAGCAGCCCTATACCCGCCAACTGATCTCGGCCATTCCCAAGGGCAATTTGCAAACTATTCGCGATCGCCAACTTCAACGGGGAGCCGCTGTTAATTAATCTGGGTGACTACTTGGAAAATAGCTCAGGGATGAGAAGCAAATCAACTTACACTTTAGATTTGAACCGCAGAGACGCAGAGACGCAGAGGGGGTTGTCTTCTTTGCGTTAGCACTGGGTGGAGGAAGATCGGGGTGTTAGATACTCGATTCTAGATGGCTCCCCGCTTCATCTGTTCGCGTTCGATCGCCTCAAACAAAGCTTGGAAATTGCCCTCGCCAAACCCTTGAGCGGATTGGTATTGATTGTTTTGCCAATATTGGCGGCGTTCAATCAGTTCAAAGAAGAAAGTGGGCTGCTCAAAAATGGGTTGGGTGAAGGCTTGGAGCAGCATGGCTTCTGCTTGATCCACGGGCCAATCGACGAGGACTTGCTGACGCGCGATCGCCTCCCACTCTCCTTCTAGGAGTTGAAACCCCGATCGCTGACGCAGTTGCTCATAGTAGGTCGCCGGAACCTTGAGGAAGCTCAGTCCCTGTTGTCGTAATTGGGCGATCGCTCGGACAATATTTGGCGTTTGCAGCGCAATATGCTGCACTCCTGCGCCCCGGTTGTGATCCAGGAATTCTTGAATCTGGGATTGGGAAGATCCGGGCTGGTTGATCGGTAGCTTGACCCCACTTTGCGGATGCACCAGGACTTGACTGCACAAGGCTGAGCGATCGGTGCGAATCTGAAACGCCTGCTGCCGCTGAAAGCCAAAGGTCTGCTCGTAGAAAGCGATCGCCCCTTCCAACTGCCCCACCTCCACATTCAACACCACATGATCGATCGCTTGCAGCAGCCTGGAAGCGACGGGTTGTCCATCGAAGTCATCTTGAAACGGATCGGGGAGGAGCGTGTGACGCAAAACGCCCCAGCCTGCAATCTGTGCCATTTGGGACGACTGGAAGAGAACCTTGGCACCTGCTTGTTGGGCTGTGGCGATCGCCGCCGACAGATCCGCCACGCAAAACGCCACATCAACCACTCCGGGGGGATGCAAGCGTAAGTACTCAAACACGGGACTTTGATCGGTGATGGCCGACGATAACTTGCAGCGAATCTCACCGCTCTGTACCCCGACCACCTGGGTGTGAGCGCAATGCTGATCGTCCTGAAGCAACTCGTGAGAATCAGGCGTCCAGGGCTGGAAGTTGAGGACTCGGATAAACCAATCCCGCCAGACTGCCGCATCTTCTACGTAAAAGTGGACGTGATCAATGTTCATGGCGGCTCACGGATTCATGTGGGTTCATCATGGCTGATGCGGATGCTAATTGTTGAAGCTGCGATCGCCCACTGTCCATTGTCCTCATGTTTGCCCACCGAATATCCGCTGCTATTTACGTCTTAGAAACACTTCCTAGAAAATAAGGGCTTCCCGTAAATTTCCGTGATCCAATGCTTACATGTTTAGATTTCTTAACATAATAAATTATAGCGATCTGAAATGTTTTTTGCAGGGAGGAACAGGCGTAGCCTACCTCTCCCTGCAAAAAACATTTCAGATCTCCAGTCCTGGATTGGGGTTGCGGATGCGATCGGGGTTATAAGCCAAGCTTAAATGTGAATTTGACCGAGAATGATTCGCAGCCGATCGTAGTCATCCTTCAATAGGGTGCTGAGCGATCGCCCTGCCGCCACCAACCAGGCGCGATCGGCCTGTCGTAATTGATACACATTGCGAATCACCGCTGCGGTCAAACTATCCACAGGCGCGCCACTCACCTGCAACAAGGTGCGTAAGAAATCAAGCTGTTCACTAAATTGCAAAATCTCTTCCGGGTCACAGTAGTAAACCGCCTGATGAATCTGGGGTGGACGGGGCGGCAAATGCTGATAGCGCGGACTGGGGATGCCTCCATTAGAGTTGGCATTGGCGTTGGCATTGGCGTTGGCACTGGCGTTGGCACTGGCGTTGGCGACTGTGGCCTCTGGCTTCCCTTTGCCATTCTTCGCTCCGTTCTTTGGGGTGCCGTTGCGGCTTGTCGCCGGAGGTTGATAGCCCACGATCGCCGCTCGAAACTCCGTCTTCAGCATGGCAAAAATCTGCGGCTGCTGCTCCCGCAAATCGCTCAGCGACAGCCCCAAGGCTCTGGCTCGATGCACCGAATCAATGGGGCTTGTGGTCACATGATAAATCACGGCAAAAATCTGATTGCCCGATTCCTCATCGTTGGCCTTGACCCAACTGCCAAAGGGCGGCATCGTGGCAAAGGTGAGGTCGTCCGGTTCGAGACACTGAGCCAAAAACTCAGTGGTGGCGGTTTCAATCACCTCGGCGATGTAGTTGGGCGATCGCTCTGGAGCCGTAAACTGGGGCAAAGGCAAACGCATGGGAATGACCGTCAGCAGTACAAATGTCGTTCAGTACATTTGTAAGATTAGCGTAGTTGAAGCGGAATAGCGAATCACTGGGGCAGGAGAGCGCTACTTTACACCTAGAAGAGGATCATCTCAACCTAAATTTCCTAATGGAGACTCAGTGTCACCCCTTATTGAAAAAACTAGAATGATAGGTTGGTTCGCGTCCTACAAAACCCAGCATCCGATACATTCAACGGATGATTCGTTCCGCTAATATAGCCTTTGAACGATAGCCTTTCAGCGTGAGTTCAATTCCATTGGATTTCGTCAAATTTCGTTATATTTAGCCCTATCCTGTCGTAACTTAATATCGTGGATTCTCTACCGTCCCTGTTGCCCTTCTTTGCTTCTGGCTTATTCTCGGCTTCGATCGCGCAAGTCAGCGCCATCCTTGGAGATCCCCGGATTGATCTAGCGGTGCTGGTTCTCATGTTAGTCTGCTCCGCCTTCTTCTCCGGTTCCGAAACAGCCATCACCGCCCTCGACAACCTCAAGCTCAGGGCACTCATCAAAGAAAAAGGCGACCCCGGTGGCATCTTCACCCTGGTGCTAGAGAAACGCGCTCGTTTCATCACGACCCTGCTGATTGGCAACAACCTGGTCAACAACTTCTCCGCCATCCTCACCAGCAACCTCTTTGCCATCTGGTTTGGCAGCAGCGAGGCTGTCCTGGCCGCAACTCTGGTGGTGACGATCGTCGTCCTCATCTTCGGCGAAATCACTCCCAAGTCTCTGGCCATCAACAATGTCATGCCCGTCTTTCGCTCCGTGGTACGGCCCATCTACTGGCTAGCCCGAATTCTCTCGCTGTTTGGCATCACCTACTTTTTAGAAGCGATCGCCCAAGCCGCCATCCGCATCTTCCAGGGCAACGTCGTCCAACCCACCGAGTCCGTCAAAGACCTCCAGTTAATGATCGATATCCTCGGCGGCAAAGGCCAGCTAGACCTGGACAAACGCCAGCTTCTAAGCAAAGCCCTGATGCTCGATCGCCTCACCGCCCACGATGTCGTCAAGCCCCGCGTCCAGATGCAGACCATCTCCCACGAGTCCAGCCTGCAAGACCTGGTCAATCTCTGTCTAGAAACAGGCTATTCCCGTATTCCCGTCCAGGAAGAATCCAAAGACGAAATCATGGGCATCGTCCACCTCAAACGCGCCCTCCAGGAGCTTAAAGTCCTCAAACAGGAAAACCTCACCGATGCCTGCGTCACCCGCGCCATTGACCCCCCAGTTTACGTCCCCGAGGTCAAGCGCGTCGCCGACCTGCTCAAGGAAATGCTGCAACAGCGGCTCCACATGGCGATCGTCGTCGATGAATACGGCGGCACCGTCGGCCTCATCACCCTCGAAGACATCCTCGAAGAGCTCGTCGGCGACATCTACGACGAAAGCGACTTCCCCACGCGCGCCGGGAACCGGAGTTGGAGTCGATCGATTGGGCGGCGGTTGCGGGGGTAGGGGAGAGGAGAAAGGGGAAAGGGGAAAGGCGAAAGGGGAAAGGCGAAAGGGGAAAGGGGAAAGAGGTATCTTGGGCGAGTTCAAGGACGCAATGGGGAGACACATGGAGATTCTCTTCAATTTCTTCGCAGATTTCTCAGCATTCTCCCCCTTTCCCCTTTTCCCCTTCCCCTTTCCCCCTCTTCTCCCAAAGCCCAAAAAAAAGTTTCAAAAAAATCTCCCCTCCGCAACCACTTGTGCTACTATCAATATTCGTGGAAACAAATGGGTCGGTGCCCGAGTGGTTAATGGGGGCGGACTGTAAATCCGCTGGCTACGCCTACGCTGGTTCAAATCCAGCCCGGCCCATCCACGAGACTATTTTGGAGTTTAGCGTTGCGATTTTTGGTTCTGTTGAGGGGCGATCGCAAATTCAAAAACCTAAAATCCAAAACTGTCTTTTCGCCCGTGTGGCTCAGTGGTAGAGCACACCCTTGGTAAGGGTGAGGTCGCGAGTTCAATCCTCGCCACGGGCTTAGTCTGAAATACCGATATAGTAAGGACTCTGATAGTTTTTATCAGGGTCTTTTTTAGTAGTAGACTTTGGGACACCAAAGTAGAATCGAAGCACCCTCTTGAGGTATTGCCATGACCCCAGCATTGCAACAGCCGATCGCCCCTGAACTCATCCCCGCTCGAATCAGCCTGGAGCAGTATCACCGCATGGTGGATGCGGGGATTTGGGATGACTGCCACGTTGAGCTATTGAACGGAGTCATTGTAGAAATGTCGCCTGAAGGTACCCCCCATGCTAGCTGTAGCACCACAACAGGTGAGTTTTTGACGATTTTGTTAGGGGAACGGGCACAGGTGCGACCTGCAAAACCGATTACCCTCCCCAGTGGCTCAGAGCCAGAACCGGATATTGCAGTCGTCCAGCGGGTGTCAGACAACTACCTGAATCATCACCCTTACCCCGAAAATATCTTCTGGGTCATTGAATATTCCAACACCAGCCTAGATAAAGACTTGGGCATAAAAGCGGATATTTACGCCACTGGGGGCATTCCCGAATATTGGGTGACCAATCTCAAGCAAAACATCCTGATTGTGTTCCGCGACCCCGTAGACGGCAAGTACCAGTCTCGACAGAAACTTACGGCTGGAACAATCAACCCACTGGCATTTCCTGATGTGGCGATCGATGTAGATAGATTGCTTGCTTGATTAGCCCGTTGTTGAACTTTCAGCAGTCGTTGAAAATCTGAAACGTTAGAAGGATCTAACAAGATGTGACAACAGCAGCAAGAGACAGCATTGTTGAGCAAAATACGCTAGTGTTGCAAACGAGATAAAAATACAAGTACTAATTAGCGGACTATCATGCTAAAAGCCATTAAGTCGAGGGTTGATTTTGAAAAGCGCATTGCCCTGACAGTGAAGAAGATTCCCAAACAGGTACTCGATCGGTGCCAGTGGGGACATGATGACTATAGTCTCAAGGTGGAAAACTTGCCCAAAGCAGCGATCAAACCAGGGTCAACTAAACCAGGGTCAACTAAACCAGGGTCAACTAAACCAGGACAGATGGAGTTGGAGCTATGAACAACCCTATCCCTCCTGAAGCATTTTATGATCACATTCGCGAGATCCTCGTATCAGCCCGTACAGACGTAGCCCGTACCGTCAATACGGTTCAAGTTGTGTCCAATTGGCTCATTGGACGGGCAATTGTTGAAGAAGAACAGCAAGGACATCATCGGGCAAACTACGGCGAGAGTTTACTCAAAAATTTGGCTCAGTGGCTCAACCAAGAGTTTGGCAAAGGATTTTCTTATGCAAATTTGAAATTGATGCGGCAGTTCTATTTATCTTTTCCAGTCCTCCTCACTGAAGAAGAGATAGGCTACGCAGTGCGTAGCCTATCTCCATCCAGTCATGAACTGATTGATCTGAGTCGCTCAAATCCCAGTTGGCATCCAGGGCGGCTACACCCCAATCTTTCCTGGACACACTACCGAACTCTTATCCGAGTTGACCATTCAGATGCTCGTGCATTCTACGAAATCGAAGCGCTGAAGAACAACTGGTCAGCTAGAGAACTGGAACGCCAAATTAGTAGTTTGCTAATTGAGCGCCTTGCGAAAAGCCTGGATAAATCAGGACTTATGCAACTGGCAACCCAAGGACAGGTAATTCAAAAACCTGCTGATGTTTTCAAAGATCCGTTTGTCATGGAGTTTTTAGG
>JALOOP010000170.1 GCA_025454315.1 Oculatellaceae cyanobacterium Prado106 | reverse complement strand
CTGGAAAACGACGCGCCTTGCCTAAAACCCTGGAGCCGCTGAGTACGGTCGATTGGCAAATGATCGAGCGGCAGAGCGAAACGATCGCCATCGAAAACTTAGAAGAAGACCTGAAGTTGATGACCTGGCGATCGGTGTTTGGGGAATTTGGGCTGCGATCGCTGCTGGTCTGCAATACGGCGATTGGCAAATCCCTGGAGGCGATCGTCGTGGTCGGTCACGAAGCAACCCGCAGTTGGCACCATAGCGAACGGGAATTGGTGCAGGTGGTCAGTCAACAAATTGGGCTATTGATGCACCAGTTGCAGTTGCAGCGGCAGGCCGACCAACTGCAAAAGAACTACCAGGCGATGCAATGGGGGCTGACCTCGATGCAAAAAATGGGTCAGTTGGAACGGCTCGAACAGACCGCTACCCAGCAAATCGCCCAAATTCTGCAAGCGCCCCTCGTCACCCTGGTCACCTGGCAACCGGGCTACACTTCCGCTCGGATTGCGGCTCCCCAAATCAAGCATCAGCAAACCTTTGGGGTTATCCCCGATGTCCTAATTCCGCTCCAGAGCGATGCCTTGATGCAGGCCACGCTGCAAGCAGAAGGATTAACGCTGCTGAGTGGTGCAGAGATTACGGCTGAAACGCGCTATTGGCTGAGTGGTTCGGAGATTGGCCAGGTGTTGGCGATCGCCCTCAGAACTGATCCCGACCATGAACCGACGGCGATTCTGCTGATTGGCGATACGGCACAGCGCCAATGGAGCGAGCCACAGATGACGCTCCTGGGACTCCTCGCCATCCAACTGGCCTGGTGTCGCCGAAATCTGATGCTGACGGGCAACTTGGTGGCACAGCGCAGCACCTTGGAGCAACTCAACTGGTACAAACAGCGGCGACTCGAAGAACTCTACCGCACCTTGGGGATGGCGATGCGACGGTTGAACGAGTTGAGCAGTCAGCAGGAAGCGCTGGCCAATCTACGCTATCCCCAAATCATGCGCCATCTGGGCGTAACGCTCTCAGCGATGGCTCCTCTGCTGAAGCATGAGCAGTGGCAGTTCCACAGCTACAGCGAGTCGATTCCCTTGGCCAGCTTGTTGAAGCGATCGCTCGAACGTGCCGACACCGTGATCAAGCAGCGGCAGCTCTGGTCCCAGGTTCACAATGAGGCCAATGTCAATGTGGCGGGTGATATTTCCAAAATTGAGTTTGTGCTGCATGAGGTGTTGACTTCTGCCTGTGCGCGATCGTCCATTGGCGGGAGGCTGGATATCTGGTGCCGCCAAAATGATCCCCATTTTCTGGATCTGTCGATTACCGACAATGGCTCTGTAGACCCAAATCTGGTCGAAGAACTGGAAAAAGGGCGAATCCGAGATCTGCTGATGCCCTCTGTGCTGGATCAGCCGCCTGGATTGCACCTAGCGATTTGCCAAGCGCTGATGCGACGGCTTGGCGGTGAGTTGCATCTCTATCAGACCGAGGACAACCGAGTGGTCAGCCGACTGTTGATCCCTATTGGCAATGGCTAAGGAAATTGTGGATTGTAGCTAACTCAAATAAGTCTGGGATCTTGAGTTTAGATTGCACCTGATCTAATGCAAGTTTCATAGCGACCGAATGTTACGACTTGAATCACTCCGAATAGAAAGAGTCCAAATAGAAAGAGGTTGTTTACCGTTTGGTGAACAACCTCTTTTACTGTGGATTCATTTTGTGCCCTAGATCTTGCGAATTCTAGATCCAGCTATTTTTTGTTGCGGTTGAAATAGACTTTGTAGATTTCATGGGCGACGGGGAGTGCGGCTACACCACCGTAACCGCCGTTTTCGATGGCGACAGCGATCGCAATCTCCGGTTTCGATGCTGGCCCGTAGCCCACGTACATGGCGTTGGGGGTTCTGCCGGGGCCGACTTCGGAGGTGCCTGTTTTTCCGGCGGTGAGGGGAATAGAGCCATCGTTGAGTCGTTGCCCTGTACCGCGTTGAACCACTGCGACTAAGCCTTCCTGGATCACTTTGAGGGTTTCAGGGGCGAGTCCGGTGGCGGTTTTTTTCTTTTCGGCAGCGGCGGTTTCACTCATCAGCAGGTGGGGGTGGACATGCCAGCCGTTGTTGGCGATCGCTGCCGTCATCACCGCCAGTTCCATAGGAGTTGCCTGGACTAAACCTTGACCGATGGAGGTGCTGACCGTATCGCCACCGTACCAGGGTTCGCCGTAGAGTTTTTCCTTGTTTTCGGGGGTGGGGATCGCGCCGTGGGATTCGCCTTCTAGACCGAGCGTGGTGGTACCAATGCCCAGTTTACTGCCCCACTTGGAGATTTCTTCAGGCCCGGTTTTGAGACCCACCTGGTAGAAGAAAGTATTGCTGCTGAAGGCTAAAGCGTCGTGGAAGCCAATCACACCATAACCGCCGCTATGCTCCCAAAATTGAATTCCTCCTAAGCTGATGAAGGAAGAAGTCATGATCGTGGAATTAGGGGTAAAGTTGCCAGACTCGATCCCGGCGGCGGCGGTGACGATTTTGAAGGTGCTGCCGGGGGGATAGCCCTGGAGCGCCCGGTTGAGGAAGGGTTGGTCGCCTTCCTGGAGGCGTTTCCAGTCGGCATCGCTGACCCGTCCGGTGAAAACACCGGGATCAAAGGTGGGAGAACTGGCCAGCACCAGAACGGCTCCGGTATTCACATTCATCGCCACCACGGCTCCGCGTCGTCCACCCAGAGCTTTTTCGGCGGCCTTTTGCATGTCTAGATCAAGGGTAAGCTTGACATCGGTGCCGCCCACCGCCTGTTCAATACCCAGAAATCGAGTTTCTTTGCCGCCTGCATCGACTTCGACTCTTCGGCTGCCCCATTTGCCTTCGAGTTGGGCATTGGCCAATCGCTCAACGCCCATTTGGCCGACAATCATGCCGTTGGGGTAGTCGGGGTTGGCTTTCATATCATCTTCGCGCGCTTCGCCAATGTAGCCCAGGACATGGGCGGCTAAGCCTTTGTTGGGATAGGAGCGGGTTGAACCCGCAAAGACTTCGACCCCATGGAACTGGTCTTCTTGTTCAGCCAGGGCAACGAAGGCGGTGGGGCTAATTTGCTGGCTGATGGGCACGGGCATGACCGAGTTGTAGCCGCCCTTGGCCGCTTCGATTTTGCTAATAATTTCTGTGGCGGGAATGCCGAGAATGGGGCTGAGGCGATCGGCGGTCTGCTTCCATTCTTCAGGGGATTGCTGTCTTGGCCAAAGGTAGAGGCCGTGGGAAAGCTGGTTGGTGGCTAGGAGTTTGCCGTTGCGATCGCGAATATTGCCCCGATCGGCAGGCAGCGGGATCGGGCGGACGCGGTTTTGTTCAGCCAGGACATAGTTGCGGTGTCCCTGGACAATTTGCAATTGTGCCAGACGAAACACACACACCCCCATGAAGGTGGTAATGCCAAACATGAAGATGGCCGATCGCCACATGAGCTTTTCGCGCCCAGCGGCTCCTTTGACCAGAGAGGTGTGACTTGAGCGTTTGTTGGAGGAACGGGAAATGCCAATCGCCATGTTTGCTGTAACCCTGATACATCTGTAGTGTGAGACGGGAAGGATGAGACGGGAATCTTGGAAAGCTCTGTGAGGAGCGACTTGCAGCAACAGAGTATGCGATGCGACAGTCGGTGTGATGCAACAATCCCTATGCAAACCACAGGATTAAGCCGCGTCGTTTTCCTCAAGTGTTTCCTAAATTGTTTCCTGAGTAGATTCGCCAGTTAGATTTGCGCGAGTTAGGTTCACCAGAGGGATGCCAAGTTAGATAAATCGCCAGATAAATCTCTTGACGTTCTGTTATGGATATGTTTCCCAGCGCAGTGCCATAGAATTCCGGATCAATGGCCGAATCTTCACCCAGATGGTTCGCTGATTCAAAGAATTTGTGAATTCAAAAGTTTTGCTCAAAAGTTTCGCTGATTCAGGAGGCTGGGGGATGTAAACGGGGTTCTGAGTCAAACGATAGCGGAGTCAGAGTAAAAGACTGATTGATTTAGATTTAACCGAATTGGCTCAATCTAGGAAAGGACTTACTTTTGCTTCTTATCAATCAGGTCTTGGACTAACGCTAGGAAGGTCAGGTTTTGAAGTAGTACTAGTATCCGTCTGATTCTCAAATTCGGCTGAGGACTCCAGAATATCTTTACTAAATCTGTGTGAAGGAGGGGCTAAGATCTTTCTTCTGCCTCACCCTTGCCTCATCCTCTGCCTTCTCTCGGGGAGACGCACAAGGTGCCTGCATGGGGGAGAATAGTAAAGACATTTGGAAGACGGCACTTGTCAATGGCTTCCTTTGATGGATTCAAGGGTCATTTGTCGTTATCCGTATTGGGATTTTGAAGATTTATCTGTTGAAGTTATTTATGAACTCGAACATCAAAGTGATTCAACCTGCTGGGGTTTTAGACGGTACACAAACGCACCAATTCCGAGGAGAGTTGGATGACATTGTGAATACGGGGGCTAGGGTCATTTTGATTGACCTACAGAATGTCACGTTTATGGACAGTTCTGGCTTGGCTGCTTTGGTGACGGCATTTAAAACAGTGCGATCGGCAGGCGGCAAGCTCTGTGTCTGTTCGGTCAATCAGCAGGTCAGAATGCTGTTTGAGTTGACGAGTATGGATCGGCTGTTTGAAATTTTTGCCGATCGAGATGCGTTTAATGAAACCCTGAATAAAGTATAGAAGTAGAAAAATCTAAATAGATAAGTTCTAAAACTAGGATTGAAGAGATTTGAGGTTTCGTCAAGTCTCAATTTTTAATGGGATGGATTGAAGTTGATGCGAAGGAGTGAGAAATCGTCTTCGAGGGTTTCCGCATGGCTAGCTTGGCGAATTTTGGCGATCGCTTCATCCAGATCCATCCTCACGTCTAGCTGCAGCAAGATATCAATAAATTGCTCCAAATTCCAGGTTTGGTAGTCGGGTTGGTTGATGTCGTAGACTCCATCGCTAAACACGTAGAGGGTGCTGTTGGCGGGAATGGTTTGGCGATCGCTGACGAAGCTAGAATCACTCATGATGCCGATCGGTAAATTGGGCGTTCGCAGGCGGATGACTTGGGGTGAACCATCGGCGGCAGGGGCGAACAGGATCGCAGGCGGGTGTCCGGCACTGGCGTAGGTCAAAAGTCGTTTGGTGGGGTTATAGACGCCGTACCAGATGGTGAAATATTTATCATTTTGGCTGCCCATCTGAAAGGAGTCGTTGAGCGCTCTCAGCACATCATGGGGTTGGTAGAAGTTGACATCGGGGAGCGACTGGAGCCGCAGGATGTTGAGGATGAGGCTGGAGGGGAGGGCGGCTCCTAATCCATGACCTGAAACATCCAATAAGTACAGCACTAAATAGTCGGGATCAAGCCAGAAGTAGTCGAAGCAGTCACCGCCAAGCTGGCGGGAGGGAATGAAGCGGGCATCGATGCTGACCCTGCCGCTCATGGGTTTAGGGAGGAGCGATCGCATGTAGGTTGCAGCTTCGGCCAGGTCGGCTTCGAGCAGTTGCTTTTGGCTTTGCAGATCCTGGCTAAGCTGGTGGAGGCGCAGTCCGGCTCTGACTCGCGCCTGAAGTTCGCCAATGTCGATCGGCTTGGAGAGAAAGTCATCGGCTCCGGTGTTGAGTCCCTGGATGCGATCGGCCACACTGCCCCGCGCGGTTAGCAGGATAAAAAAGGTGGTGGATAGGGTGGGATTAGCACGAACCTGACGACAGACTTCTAAGCCATCGACGATGGGCATAATCCAATCACAGATAATCATGGCGGGATGGAGATGTTGAGCTTGCTCAATGCCCTCTTTTCCGTTGCTGGCTAGGATGACTTCATGGCCTTGACTTTGTAACGCTTTCTTAACAACTAATCGAATGACTGAATCATCATCAATAACCAGGATTTTTGACATAGAAAAGTTTTTTTAACCGGGCGTTGTGGGCGATCGCGAAGGTGGGATAGATAGGCTAGTATAAAAAATAAGAAGACTAAGTTTGAGTTCGAGCTTTGGCTTAGGCTGGGGTTGAATTCAAGGGTAAAAAATCGAACTCGATAGATTGCTGAATTGGCTTGTTCAAATCCTTTTCAAATCATTGAATTGATATCAGCAAGCTTATCGAAAAATTGGGGCAGCTACCGCTTCAGCGTCACTTCATAAATTCCCTGTACAAAATATTACGATTTCCTAGCAACTTGGAACAATTGAATGAATTTGCAGCATCGGGTATCCGCAGATTTGGGTGTCGCAGAGTCTCCTTCTCCAGTAAAGATTAAGGTCAGTTCTGATCTCAATGTGCTGGCTCAGGTTCTGGCCTGGTTCGATCAATTTAAACAGCCTACCTTACCCTATAGCGTCTGGTTGCAGTGTCAGTTGGCTTTGGCGGAAGGCTTTACCAATGCGGTGCGGCACGCGCATCGCGACAAGCCAACCGATACGCCTGTGGAGATTGAGGTGACGACACGGAGTCAGGCGATCGAGATTCGCATTTGGGACTCTGGGTCGGGGTTTGATCTCGAACATTCTTTGAGTACGAGGCCGTCCCTGGTCGAGATTCTTGGCGAAGGGGGGCGGGGGCTAAAGATTATTCAGAAGACTTCGGATGTGTTTAGCTATACGCGCACCAGCGATCATCGCAATTGTTTGCTGATGATTAAGAATTTTTTGCCGATGACGAGTTCTTTGGTGCCGGGTTGAGGTGGCTGGATTGGGGTGGGGGCTTTTTGGGGGGGATAAACCGCAGAGGCGCAGGGACGCAGAGGGAAGAGTTGGAGAGAGTTAGGGGAGGGGAGGAGAGGGGAGGAGAGGGGAGGAGGGGTTGGGGAGCGATGATTTTTATGTCCGGTTGGTTTGAAGTTTGGACAGATTCTGTTTGGACTTTCTTTTCTGGTAAAGTCTCACCCTCTACAATCCAAAACCTCTAAGGTTCAAAATCTAAATTCCATGGAAATAGATAGCCCTCGGTTGAGGGCTTTTTTGTTTAGGGGTGGGTTAGGAGAGTTTTGAGGTGGTGGAGGGCGGTTTCGAGTTGGGTGAGGAGGGGGATTGACTGGGGGAGGGTGGTGGCGAAGGAGGGGTGACGGGCGAGGTGTTCGAGGTGTTGGGCGATCGCCTGAATTTGGATTGCGCCGACGTTGGCGCTGGAGCCTTTGAGGTGGTGGGCGGAGTGGTGGAACTGGTGCGGGTTGGGAGTGGCGATCGCTTCTTGGAGACGGGCGAGGTGAAGCCAGCTATCTTCTAGGAAAACTTCGAGGAGGTCGCGCTCAAAGTCGAGGTTGCCTTCTGAGATTTGGCGGAGATGGTCGAGGTTGAGGTGGCGATCGAGGGTTTCGGGCGGCAGTGAAGGGACTGGAACGGGATGGCTCTCGGAACAAAAGGGCATAGGTTTGGGGTGCAAAGGCGCGTCGATTTTTGCAGGTTGATTAGAGAGATGCACATCCAAGCCCACTCAGCAAACGGGCTGGATTTATCATTCCCTGGAGGATTCGAGAACCTTTGATTGATTTCCCCAAGATCGATTTCCCAAAACGGCACTACTCGCCCAACAGCCAGGAGAACAGCGCAATGCCCACAAAGACCGAAAACCAAAACGGCAAATGAAAGCCTCCCAGCAGCATCAGCGGCAGGGAAACGAAGCCTCGAACCAGGAGCAGTCCCAAGGCCAGTAGGACGATAAGAAGTGGAAATGACATACGCTAAAACCAAATCGTTAAGCAGAATGGGAAACAACTAGCATCTTTCTATCAAACCAAAACCTATCAAGCCAAAACCTATCAAGCCAAAACCAAGAATTTCTCTGCGTCTCTGCGTCTCTGCGGTTCAAATTTAAAATACCAGCATCTCTGTTACCTTTAGGCTCCCTTTTGTGCCTGAATCACCTGTAAACTGCCGCCTGCATGGAGCGTATGACGCTGGATGACAAATCCCTTTTCCTGGAGGAGTTCGGGCAGGTTGGTTTGGAGGAGTTGCGCGGCGGTTTCGGTTTCAAAGAGGAAGAGGAAGAGAGAGAGTCCCGGACGCAGGAGAGGATTGGTAGCCTGGTGCAGATCAATGCAGGCGAAGATGCCACCTGGTTTAAGGACGCGGTGAACTTCCTGGAGAATTTGACGAAGCTGGTCAGCCTTCATTTCATGGAGGGCGAGGCTGGTGTGGACGAGGTCGAACTGGGCATCGGCAAAGGGCATAGCCTCAGCCCAGCCTTCGACGAAGGTGGCGGCTGGGACATTCTGCTGGGCACGCTGGATAGAGCGGGGGGAAGCGTCTAGACCTGTGACCTGGGGGAATTTTTGGAGGAGGTAGCGGGTGTTTTGGCCGCTGCCGCAGCAGAGATCGAGGACTTGGAGGGTGGGAGTGGACTCCAGGTTTTCGAGGGCAAGCGATCGCATCCTTCCCTCTCCACCCACGCTCAAAGCAGCAAGTCGGCTGATACTGTCATAGAGCCACTGATAGCGGTAGCTCCAGTCGCGAAGAATCGTGGCCATGAGAACAGCCTAAATAGGGACTAGAAAAATTTTACTGCGGCAGCAAGGGCAAAAGCAGCGTCAAAAAGTAATAGACCAGAGGCGCGGTGAACACGTAGCTGTCAGCGCGATCCAAAATGCCGCCATGACCAGGAATCAACTGCCCCGAGTCCTTAACGCCTGCATCCCGCTTCATCATCGATTCGGTCAAATCGCCCAGGAGACTAGCAATGCCAATCAGGAGGCCGAGGGCGGTGCCGCTGAGGGGGGCACCAGGCCAGTTCAGGTACCAGGCTCCAATAGTGGCAACGACGACGCTCGCCAGAACCCCAAAGACCGCTCCTTCCACAGTCTTTTTGGGGCTGATGTCGGTGAGGCGGGTTTTGCCAAAAAACTTGCCAAAGACATAGGCTCCAATGTCGGCGGCCCAGATGCAGACAAAGGCCAGAATGGTAACGGTTAGACCTTGGGGCAAGGAACGCAGATCGGGCAGGGGGAAGGAGGGGAAGTAGCCGCTGAGGGGCAGGTTGCTGAAGAGTTCGCTGTCCAGGTTGCGGAGTCTGACCCAGTAGCTGGGCAGGTAGCCACAGTAAAACAGCCCCAGGATAGAGGCTGAAATATCGGCGATCGTGGCAAATTTGGGCTGAAATAACAGATAAAAGCAGATAAACGTTCCGGCGACGGGCATGACGGCATCGGCCAGGGTGGGCGAGAGGGTAGAAAACACCAGCAGCACCTGGCTGACGACCATTGTGGTTTTGCCCGCAGGGGCAATGCCTTTGGCACGGACGAGTTGAAAGTATTCTCGCTGACCCAGAAAGACGATAATGCCAAAAAACAGCGTATAGTACCACCCACCCAGCAGAGTGAGGGTGAGCGCTAGCACGATCGCAACAATGGCACTAAGAATTCGGGGCAATGGCATAGCGCAGTGAGGTTCGAGGGGAGCCTGAAAAGCTTGGAGGGAGAGCGGGTGGGTCAAAGATGCTCGAAAGCAGGCTAAGGAATGAAGTCAATGAATTGAAGCCAAAGAATTACAGTGGAATTTAATCTGAAGGGACAAGATTCAACCTGTTGCTCAATTCAGCTTCAACTTGTTTGATTCGATCAGTCTGATTCAACCTGTCTATCTAATCTTGAAAAGCAGAACTAACCTTTTTAATCTAAGTTCTTCATCTCAGGCGAATTCGCAATTTATTGAGCGAATCAACCTCGGGGAGGAGGGTGAACTTTGGCTAGATTCAACTTAAATCAGGGTTAAGAATAGCTTTGGCATATCTTAACCAAATTTAGGGTATCTCGCTGAAGAAAGTTTTATCAGGGATCAAAAACAGAGATCGGGGGATGAGAGTTCCCTGTCCTTTTAATTTATCGCTCGATGCGGGATCATGCATCCCACCAGGTTATTCCACCTTTTCGCCGCTGAGGACGAAGGTGGGATCGACGGCGGCAAAGACCTGGTGGTTGCCTCGGGTTTCGAGGCGGTTGACGGCAGATTGGACGACTTCGATGTTGCGAGCCTGAAGTTCGGCGAGTCCTTCGGAGAGGGAGTAGAGGCTTTCAAAGTTGCCAGCGGTGGCGACGACGCGGCCTCCGGGCTTGAGGCGTTTCCAGACGGCTTGGAGGATGACTTTGGGCGATCGCCCCCCTTCTAAACACACACTATCCGGCGCATCCTTCAGGTCTGCAAGACATTCGGGCGCACTACCTTCGATGATTTCGGCATTTTGGACATTGAAGCGATCGCAATTACGACGAATCAAACTAGCGACTTCTTCATCCCGTTCGACGGAAATAATGCGACCCTTGGGGCAGAGCAACCCAGCTTCAACCGTGATGGTTCCGGTGCCAGCACCAATGTCCCAAAGCACAGAGTCTACCTTGAGGCGCAGGTAGGACAGCAGCAGCAGCCGAATTTCGCGCTTGCTGAGGGGAATACCAGGCAGTTGCTCGAAGAGGGCATCGGGGATGCCGGGAGTGACGTAATTCCAGAGGGGAGGGGTCATCGTTCTAAGATCAGGGTGACGGGGCCATCATTTTCGATGGAGACTTGCATCATTGCACCAAATTTTCCGGTTTCAACAGTGAGGCCACTCTGGCAAAGCTTTGCTACAAATTGATTGTATCGTTGCTCCGCAAGCTCGGGCGGGGCGGCCTGGTCAAAGGAGGGACGACGACCTTTACGACAGTCGCCGTACAACGTGAACTGGCTGATCACCAGGAGGGAACCGTTAATTTCCTGGATAGAGCGATCGAAGCGATCGCCCGTCTCCCCCGGAAAAAGCCGAAGGTCAAGGCATTTACGAACCATCCAGTCGAGTTCAGCCTCCGTGTCGGCAGCAGAGATGCCTACCAGCAAGTTAAGCCCTCGACCAATTTTGCCAATAACCTGCCCTTCAACCGCCACCTGGGAAGACAGAACCCGCTGAATGATAACGCGCATTGCTGAAAGTAAGAGATCTAGAAGAAATAGAGCGATGAATAAATTTTTGGGAGGCATGTTGGACATACCTCCCGAGTCGGTGATGGATTTTGGAGAACGCGGAGGTTTGGAGGCAACCGCAGAGCCGCAGAGACGCAGAGCCGAAAGCCTGAGAGATTTGGGGAGGGAAGGGCGAAGGAGGAAAGGAAAAGAGACTATTGAATTCATCCTGGAAGAAGCAAAAGAGAACTTTCCTGGTTTCTCTCATCTATTCATTCCATGCAATAGTCCAAGATTTCCCTTTCCCCTTTCCCCTTCCCCCTTTCCCCTTTCGCCCCATTCCCCATTCCCCACTCCCCACTCCCCACTCCCCACTCCCTCTACTTCCCAAACCCCTTCCCCCGATTCACCGACGGCAAGCAGACGCACTCTTCGATTTGGGCTTTGAGTTCGTCGTGGTTGAGGTTTTGGCCAATGAGGACGATTTGGTTTTTGGGTTGGCCAGTCCATTCGGTGTCGTCGAGGGAGAAGCGTTTGCCGCTGAGGTGGAAGACGTGGCGTTTGGGGCTTTCGTCGAACCAGAGGATGCCTTTGGCGCGGAAGACGGCGGCGGGAAGCTGGTTGTCGAGGAAGTATTGGAATTTCTTGATGGCAAAGGGGCGATCGCTCTGAAACGAAACCGAGGTAAAGCCATCCATTTCCAGGTGGTTGGAATGGTGATGGTCATGGTCATGGTCATGTTCGCAGTGGCCATGGTCATGATCACAGGCAGAGTGGTCGTGATGGTCGTGCGCGTGATGGTCATGCGCCTCATGGTCATGCGCCTCATGATCGTGATGAGCATGGTCGTGATGGTCATGATCATGGTGAGCATGATCGTGATGGTCATGCCCAGACTTCTCAGGGGCGAAGTACTTGTCCGACTCGAAGAGGCCGACGCTGAGGACGAGGGGGAGGGGCACTTGGGATTGGGTGGTGCGGAGGATTCGGGCACCGTCTTTGATGTCGCGGATTTTGAGTTCCAGGGCATCGAGGTCGGCTTCGTCTACCAGGTCAGTTTTGTTGAGCAGGATAATGTCGCCGTAGAGGATCTGGTTGTGGGCAGCTTCGCTGTTGAAGAGGTCGAGGCTGTAGTTTTCGGCATCGACGAGGGTGACGATCGAATCGAGCCGGGTGAGGTCGCGCAGTTCGGTGCCGAGGAAGGTGAGGGCAACGGGGAGGGGATCGGCGAGTCCGGTGGTTTCGACCACGAGATAGTCGATTTTGTCCTGGCGCTCCAGAACCCGATAGACGGCATCCATCAGGTCGTTGTTGATGGTGCAGCAGATGCAGCCGTTGCTGAGTTCTACCATGTTGTCGTTGCTGTCGCCCAGGGAGACGAGCAGCTCGTTATCAATACCAATTTCGCCAAACTCGTTGACCAATACTGCCGTCTTGAGTCCTTCTTGGTTGGTCAAGATGTGATTCAGCAGCGTGGTCTTACCGCTGCCCAGGAAGCCGGTGATGATGGTGACAGGGAGGCCATGCTTGGCGCTGTCCATGGGGACGGAGGAGGAGGGGTTGGGAGTAACTGCTGATGTCATAGGGCGCAGTGGATAGAATTCAAGAGTGGAGTTGGGGAATCACGGCAATTCCTATCCTGCGATAGAGTTGACGCGATATAGTTGAAAACTGGAGATCGGCATTGAGACTGAGCCGAGTTGCTTTTTGCAGGTTTGCTTTCTTGCAGGTTGACTGAATCGAACTTTGAATCCAGTAGAACTGAATCGGATTTTGCAGCCAGTCCATGAATCCAGGCAATTGGATTCTCAAGCAAACCTAATGCTCAAGCAAATCTTAGGGGACATTTACTTCTAAAAGAGTGCCTCAGAAGAATGATTGTCGCCTGCTAGATTGATTCCTATTATTGCGTAAGTATCCTAAGTTGTTGCATTTGCTTCTTTGATCATGACTCTAACCCTCTACAACACGATGACGCGGCGCAAAGAACCCTTTGAGTCGTTGGAACCTGGCCAGGTGAAGATGTATTACTGCGGGGTTACCGTGTATGACTATTGTCATTTGGGTCATGCCCGAGCTTGCATTATTTGGGATGTGGCGCGGCGCTATCTGAGTTGGCGGGGCTACAAGGTGCGCTATGTCCAAAATTTTACCGACATTGACGACAAGATTCTCAACCGCGCCCGAGAAGCGGGTTCCACCATGGAGGCTTGGGCAGAACGCTTTATCCAAGCCTATTTTGAAGATATGGCGCGGCTGAATGTGATGGAGGCTGATGAGTATCCAAGGGCGACCCATACGCTGGATGGGATTAAGCGGCTGATTCATGAACTGGAACAGAAGGGCTATGCCTACCCGGCTGCAGGGGATGTGTATTACGCGGTTCATGCGTTTTCGGAGTATGGCAAGCTTTCGGGGCGCAAGCTGGCGGACATGAAGGCGGGGGCGAGTGGCCGGGTAGAGGCAGATGATCCGGAAATCCAGATTAAGCAAGACCCGTTTGATTTTGCGCTGTGGAAAGGGGCAAAACCGGGGGAACCGTCCTGGGAGTCGCCTTGGGGAGCCGGTCGTCCGGGGTGGCATATTGAATGTTCGGCGATGGTGCGCGATCGCCTCGGAGACACGATCGACATTCACGCAGGCGGCTCAGATCTAATCTTTCCGCACCATGAAAATGAAATTGCCCAGTCGGAACCAATTACGGGCAAACCGCTGGCTCGGTACTG
>JALOOP010000169.1 GCA_025454315.1 Oculatellaceae cyanobacterium Prado106 | reverse complement strand
CTTTTGGCTGACCATCGCTGGAATCGAACTTGCAGGTGGCTAGTTCTAGCCTATTGGACAAAGGGCATCGTCCTACTGCCCAAACATGATGACCTGGAGAATATTATTCAGTACGGCTTTGCTACCCCAACAAGATTAAAAGTAGAAGGAACGCAAGCCAGAAAATTACTATGCCTCCAGTTTATTCACGAAGAAGACCCGCATCAATCCTTTCAACTCAAGAAGATTCTTCTCCGAGGAGGCTCCCATGAATCGTAAAAAACGATACTTTATTCCCAGCGTCGATCGCCAACTCGGGAATCGGTATGAACTCATCGAAGCCCTCGGCGATGGTTCCTATGGCTGGGTTTGGAAAGCACAGCGCTTGGATGATAGTGCGATCGTTGCGGTCAAAATTCCAAAAGCTCAATCCGGCAAGAACAGTGAACTCGCAGAAGGCGAATACCTCATTAACCAACCCTCTCACCCCAATGTGATCAGCGTTTACTGGATGGGTCGCGTTCCCCCAGAACGAGAATGGTATGCCATTGAGATGGAGTACTTTCCCAGCCACACCCTGGCGCGTTTGTTCGACGAGGGCAAACAAGGATTTGTATCTAGCTACTCAAAAATTCTGGGTATTTATGAACAAGTGATTACAGGCGTGAATTATCTCCACAGCCTTGGCATGTCCCACGGTGACATTAAACCCCAGAATATTCTCATCTCCGGCGATCAAGCCAAACTAACAGACTTTGGCTGTAGTTTATTACCCGAAGAAATCTACTCCCGTACCCGTGAAAACGGCGGCACTATTCTTTACTCAGCACCAGAATTCGCTGGCACCACCCATCGCGAAAAAGATGCTCAGCAGATTTTCAAAGGGGATATATACAGCCTCGGAGTCTTGCTCTACCACCTACTCACGTCCAGACTTCCCCACGACACCCTCAGCCAGGTGATTCGAGATACTCCCTTTCCAAAACCTCGCGAAATCAATCAAACGATCGCGCCCCAAGTTGAAGACTGGTCTTCATTGACCATCAAATTACTGGAAGCAGAAGATTATCTTCAAGCAGAAGCCGCCGCCAGAAACGAATTCACGCGAAGCCAAGATGCCTATGCTTTTTTCCTGATGCTATCAGCGACGTTTAGGGATCAGCGATACTTTGATTGTCTGCGACACCTTGAAGATCACCCAGATGTTCTTACGGGAGATTCAAGAATTCATCGTGATCTGCGGCACCTGGGTTTAGATATATATCTTCAAACCCGACAATTAGAAAAGGCCGCAATTCTAATTCAACAATGTCTTCAGGAAGAACAAGACTCTCCCCAACTATGGCTCAAACAAGCTGCCATTCTGGGCACCCAGGCAAAATTCTCAGAAGCGATCGAAATTCTAATTCGGCTCAACCGTGAATATCCCAAACGCCCTGCCATCCTAAAAAAGCTAGTCCTAGCCTTTGAACAACAGCGAGACATTAGCAAAGCCATCGCATTTTTACGATCGTATAACAACCTCTTCCCAGAAGACCCATGGGCATCCGAAAAAATCGCCTTTTATAGACATCTGGGAGTTTAATCACAAGGTTGGATCTCCGAGGACGTTTACAAGGGTGGAATTTGCTCCGCGAAGTCTTTTTCGGTTGATGCCTGAACTTCGACATGCACGAGCAAGACTAAATCCTTGCCCCGCCTCAATTTTACTCGTACCAATTGATCTGCGAAGCGTTTCCCAACTTTGGCATCGGGCGAAATTTTGACAAACTCTTTGTCGAGGAATTCTGGCGGGATTGACCCATCTACCAGGTGAGCAATATCTGGAAAGAAGGACTCGCACTGCTACGCAGATACCGCAAGGGTCGCTTGGCGGAAATACTGCTGATTTTTTTCCAGGGAGTGTCCTGAGTGTCTTGCTGCTGGGATTTTTTAGCCATACCTCTCTCCTCCTCACGCTGAATAGTACAATAGCACCATTGTGATACTATTGCTCCAAGGTCAACCTGAACCTGTATTACGTTATAAATCTTAACGATATTTTTGACTCTTTTTTGATGAGTTAACTTGGGTATAAATGGGTGTTTTCAGAAGATTGGGGTAATTTTGGGGTAAGAAACTTATAAAATCGCTGAAAGGCTTGCAGTTACTAGCTCTTGTTTAGCCTTCCAAGCTAATGATAGGGGTTCGATTCCCCTCACCCGCTTTAGATACAAAGCCCCTGAAACCTAATGGTTCCAGGGGCTTTTGCTTTAATGCTCTTCTTTATAATGCTCTATAGCTAGACGATCAAGACGACAATGACCCCGATCGATCGAATTCGCGAAAAAATCAGCAGTCGAGACTAATACCTCTCTTCCCACGCCGAAGACGAGATGGTTGACGACTACCTCGAACGAAAAGACATTGAACATGCTATTTCCAGAGGGCGTATCGAGAAAACCATGACTCACGATACCCGTGGCATTCGCTACCGCATTGAAGGCGCTACAATAGATGGACGGCTAATTCATGTGATCTGTCGATTTCGTGAAGACAATAGCCTCATTATCATCACCGTTTATGCACTGACCGAAAACTCATGATTTGTGAATTTTGCAACGGCAGTACTCGCTCTAAAATGGTTAGGCGGCAACATTGGCTCAACGGTAAACTCTACATCATCGAAAACGTCACCGCTGAAGTCTGCTTAGAGTGCGGCGAACGCTACTTCCATGCCACCGTTCTAGATCAAATCGATTGTCTCCTCCAATCCACTCATCCCATTAAGCAAACGCTAGAAGTCGAAGTAGTGAGCTTATAGTTGCATTCCAGTTCGTTAAACACAGATAACATTTAGCAGAAACTTCTAAAACTATTCAGAATTGCCGCTCCCCAAATATTTTTGGAGTTTCGTAGAAAGCTTCTGTGGGCTAAAACTGCGTGGATCAATGCGAGAACGGGATTGATCTACATCTCGGTGGGTTGTAATCCGCTCAGCAGGAACGGCAGTCCAGGCCACTAACCAGGCCAAAGAATCATACTGCTTATCGCTGTAGCCACTGTGGGTTTGGGCTGCGTTGCGGCCATCGCTCGGCGTTTCGAGAGAGATGTGATAGGCAAAGTTATTGACCGAAGGTGGAAAATCTTTGTGGGTTCTCACGGCCTCGGGGCCATCCGGGCCATTAAAGACAGAATTGCCTGCCCCAAAAGCCCGCTTATCCGGCGTTACCAGATAAATAATCGTGCCATCCTGCTTAATGATGCTGTGATAGCTGACCTGATCGTTCTCGTTGGGATGCCGAGTTTGAATCGTATTCACGGCACTGCTGGCAGAACCGACGGTTTCATGCAGTACGACAAGCAGTTGGTTGTTCACAGGTCTGCCAAAGATGTCGGTGGCATAGCGATCGCCAAAATTCGTCGGATCAGCCGGAGCATTCATCATGGACGGTAAATTGCCCGTCATCAAGGCCGGATTCGGGGAAGCAAAAACAGGCGTAATGGGCGTTAACGGCGAGGGCGGAGGAGAGGCTACGGGAGCAGGGCGATCGCCCGATGGACTTGGGCTGGCTGAGGGCGAAGCTGCCGGGCTGGGGCGAACATTGGGATTACGTTGAGGTCGCTCAGGTTGAACCGAAGGCTGGGGCGAAGGGCGGGGTTCACGAGCTTCTTTTTGATTGCCAGGGGTTCGATTGCCAGTGGTTTGATTGCCAGTGGTTTGATCTGGGGAAGGAATGGGGAAATCCAGCATTCCCGACGCATCCGATTGCAGCGCTAAACCTGCTTTTGCATTGTCAGGAGCCGATCGCGGACTTTGGCTAGCGGCGTTTTTGCCTCGGCTGACGCTGCGTTGGGTCGAGGAGCGATCGACACCATAGCGCCCAAACCCACCCCCATCAGACGCAACAGAATCTGAAGGTTGAGAAGCAACGGCAGAGCGGGAGTCAATACGGGCGATCGCTTGGATTCCACTCAATAGAAGGACTCCTAATAAACCTGCTAGCCCTAGGGCAATCAATTTCAGGGTTGTCGATTGCAGGTTAAGAGAACGAAGTCCAGTATAAATTTTGACAATTTGTGCCTTAACAGAACCCATGCTAAGGAATTTAAGCGATCGTATCCAACCTTTCATGCTGCCTCTTCGACCTCCTCCTCTAACCTCTGCTCATACTCTCTTACTTTTACAGCATGAATCAAGCCTAATCAGCTACATTTATCAAACCAATTCTCTCCCCAACGGATGAGTTTATGGATGAGAAATCGATAGATTATCGACACTTTACCGTAAACGCCATTCGAGAATGCCGCAAATCATGCAGTTTTCCTACTTTCTTCGGATCAAATTCTAGATTTTGTTGGGGTTGCACAATGCGATCGCGAGTATTTGCTAGAAATGCCTCAACTACTGAGTCAGAATTAAATATCAAAGTACTGAATTGTCAAAGTACTGAATTATCCCCTAGCCTCTCATCAGGCTAATACTCATCACCAAGAGTTTCATCGGACGGATTTACGGGACTGTCAGTGGTTGAGTCGATCGTTCCAGAATCCCCAGAGGTTTCAGAGATATCAGATGGAGTCGGCGATGAATCAACGCTATCCGTTTGAGGAATAGCTGGGATCAACCTTCTGCCGACCGGGAAGGGAAACGCAGAATCTTGAGCCGACAGAAGGGGAGTTTCCAGAATGGAAGCAAAATCGGATCGAATAGCAGGAAGCGAAGTCGGGAGTGGTGGCAGTGAAAAAGAATTGGTATCACCTGTGATGGACAGGGGGGAAAGGTTAGGCACCAAGGGAGAGAGGAGGGAGGGGCGATCGCCCAAAATCTGCGTCGAACCCGAATGAATCGCCGAAGGATTGGCCACAAAGGGATTCAGCATCTTGGACGGAGTAGGAGCATCGGGAATGACAAATTGGTTCAGCACAGGTCTAGGACTATCCGAAGTAGGCCCAGGCGGTTCGTTCCCCGGCGCAAACTCCTGTCCCTTGAGGGCATCCTTGCCCAACTGCACTGTAATATTTGACTCCAAATCTCCCGTGCTTTCCACCCGCACTTCGCCAAATCCCAGCGCCATCCGAATTGCTTCTGCGGCATCCGTGTCACCCTGCTGAGCAATAATGCGCGTCCCCTGCAAAGGCTGACTCCAGGGCGAATCAACGAAAACCTGTTCGTAGCCTGCGTTATTCAGCGTGGTCTGAAAGTGTTGAACCACGCCCTCTTGACCCGTGCTATCTTGCAGCGCAACGCTAATATTGGCTGGATGTAAGGGATCTGATTCTGGGTCTGCTGCTAAGCCTTCTGTTCCTAAGCCTTCTGTTCCTAAGCCTTCTGGGGTTTCGTCAGTCCAGTCCGAAGGCAAGTCTGAACCAGAATAAGTGGGATCGAGGGAAGTACGGCTAGAGGCGTTGAGTCCAGGACTACCGCCAAAATAACGGGCGACCATCTCGTTGAGTTTGCGATGGTCGGGCAACCAGTAGCTGGCCTCATATTCCTCCGCCGAGCTAAACCGTCCCGGCACCATTAGCATTTGTACTGTGGGGCGATCGCTCTGTCCCGCAAACCCCACCAGTGCCATCAACTCCTCCACGCTTAGGTTAGTATCCAGGTTCGTCTGAATCACCGAGAGGATTTGCGGGAGGCGGGCGATCGTCGCAGGATTGAGAGCCTGCTCCATCAAGGCACGCATCAACATTTGCTGACGCTGCACTCGGCCAATATCACCAAAATTGTCATAGCGAAACCGCAAAAACTGAAGCGCCTGTGCCCCGTTGAGATGTTGCTCTCCTTTTTTGAGATTGATATAGAGATGCTGGCTGTTATCCTCATACTGCATATCCTGCGGCACATACAGAGTCACCCCACCCAGCGCATCCACCAGCTTTTCAATGCCCTGAACATTAATGCGAATATAGCGATCGACACTCACATGCCCCAGCAGTTCACTCGTCGCTTGAGCCGCCAGCGCAGGGCCACCCACATAGTTCGCCTCATTCAACTTCGTCGCGCCCACCCCCTCCACATAAGTGCGGGTATCCCGAGGCAACGACAACACCACTAGCTTGTGGCCTTTGGGATCAAAGCGCACCATCAGCATCGTGTCCGACAAGCCTTCCAGCGAATTGACCAACGCCTCATAGCCCAACTGTTCAGAACCGGGCGGCGGCGCATCCAAATCCGTGGTCAAAACTTTAACCCCCAACACTAGAATATGCACCGGGCGAGTCAGTTGGGGCAGATTGAAATTTTTCCCAGTGGCGATCGGCTTCCCGCCGTTAAAAATCTTGGCTTCCTCCTGGCTCATCCGGGTTTGCAGGAGGGGTGTACTGGCGATCGCCACCGCCAACAAAGCCCCCGCCGAAGCCGCCACCACCGCCACTCCCATCAACCCCAAAGTCAACCAAAGCCACCGCTTCGAGTTTTGCGGCGAAGAATTCTGGGAAGCAGTATTCAAGCGATTAACAGTTGACACAGATAGCCTCGTGGGGGGGGAAGGGGGAAGGGGGAAGGGGAAAAGGGGAAAAGGGGAAAGGCGAAAGGGGTAAACCAGGTTCTCTCCTGATCTCTGATCTCTGCGCCTCTGCGTCTCTGCGGTTTAAATTCTGACCGCTTAAAGCAAGCGATCGCCCAAAGCACTAATGCCCGGTAGACGAATAGGCTTCCGTTGCCAGAGCCGAATCATCAGCCAGAGGTTGACCAGAAAGTAGCCGGAAGTCAACAGACTAGCCGCAATCAGTAGAGGCAGGGCATGGGTATCCGAGAGATTAGCTCCGGCACCCAGGAGCATGTAGCCGATGAACCAACCAGAGGTGAGGAGAACGGCCAGACGGCTGGCGTTGCGCTGTTGGCGATCGACCGGAGAAGCCGAGTTTTGCTGTCGATACAGACTCCAGATCGCCGGAAAGAAGCCCAGCACGGGGATCAAATAGATTAGAACCTGGAGTTGTTGACTGTCCTGGTTTTCAAGCGAATCATCAAATTTCATACTCGGGGTTTGGCTGCTTATTGTAACGCTGAATTGGAGAATTGGAGCGCGATCGCAACGCAGAGATTCGGATTAAGATTTTTCCAGAAGATTTTGCTAGAAGGCTCCCGAAAAATTTCCCTGTTAGATTGCCCTAGATTTGAGATTTTTCCAAATCCCCCAGCAAAGATTTTGTCGAGGATTTTGAAGATCTTTCTGTCGAGGATCTGGGTTTAAGGATCTTATTTATAGATCTGGTTAGAAATCTGAGCCAAGATCTAGGCGGCCATCGAACCTCCCTTTAAACACTCCCTACTGCGGAAATTCCTTGCTATTATGAGATGCCGACTCAAGGATGACGCAAGTCTGCCCTAAATCAGCGATGATCTTTAGGATGTTGGAAGAATGTCGTTGGCCTGTTTTTGTAGGCATTTGTTTTTGTAGATATTTGTTTCTGTAAATAGTTGTTGCTTTTTGAATAGGCCTTTCAGTTCATCGGACTCAGGCTAAATAGCACCAACCTCAAAGTTACTTTTTAAGATCGGAAGGGTTAATTAAATCTGCCATGCAACCGCCTATTCCCGCCGGAACCGTTTTGCAAAACCGCTATCGTGTACTCAGCGTTCTGGGTCAAGGCGGATTTGGTCGTACCTATTTGGCAGAAGACAAGGGACGCTTCAATGAACCCTGCGCCCTCAAAGAATTCATCCCGCCCCAGGCCAGCACCTACGCCCTCACCAAAGCCCAGGAACTCTTCCAGCGCGAAGCCGCCATCCTCTACCAAATCCAGCATCCCCAGATTCCCCAGTTCCGCGCCACCTTTGAAGAAGGCGAACGGCTGTTCCTGGTGCAAGACTATGTCCAGGGCAAAACCTACCGCGCCCTGCTCAACGATCGCCGCACCCAAGGCACCAACTTCACCGAACCCGAAGTCATTCAGTTCATCCAGCAGCTTCTGCCCGTGCTGGCGCATATCCACAGCAAAGGCATCATCCACCGCGACATTGCCACCGATAACGTCATCCTGCGGGAGTCCGATCGCCTGCCCGTATTAATTGATTTTGGGGTGGTCAAAGAGATTGCCACCCGGATTCAGTCCGTCGAAACGGGAACCCAGCCCACCACCGTGGGCAAAGTCGGCTACGCTCCCAGCGAACAGATGCAAACAGGACGAGCCTATCCCAGCAGCGATCTCTACGCCCTGGCGGTCTGTGCGCTGGTTCTCCTCACCGGCAGAGAACCCCAAGAACTCTACGACGATCGCAACCTCACCTGGCACTGGCAGCGCTGGGCCAATGTCAGCCCCGGATTTGCCCAGATTCTCACCCGGATGCTGAGCTACCGACCGGGCGATCGCTACCAATCTGTCCCCGAAGTCTTCCAAGCCCTCCAAGCGCTCCAGTCCGGCGGTGCCACCCTGCCGCCCAGCCCCTCTGCCCTAGCGCCCGATCTGCCGATGCCCATGCCCATGCCTTCTGCGGTACCCCCGGCAGCACCCCCGGATGTCTCGCAGATGCGAACCATGGCCGTAGGTCGGCGACCGGATGAGGTACCGACTCAAGCCACCCAAGCTTCCCAGGCCAATTTAGCCGAGTCGCGATCGCCCAATGCAGGCAGACGACAGGTCAGCCCCGTGATTCCCCGCCAGTCAGAGTCCTCCGTTTGGGACAATCCGTTGGCGGTAATTGGCATCGGCACAGGTCTGGCGGTGATTACCGGGATTACTTCTTGGGCGATCGTCACCGCCGTCCTCTCTTCTCCCCAGACCAGCCCCAGTCCCACGATTTCCTCTCCCACCCCTACCTCGACTCCCAGCCCCACCCCCCCGCCCACCCCGGCGACCCCCGAAACCATCAGCCGCCAGATCGATCTCCAGCCCACGGGTGAGACGATCGCCGTTGAAGGCAACCTCCGAGCCAACGAAACTATTAACTATGTCGTCCCGCTCCAGCAGGGCGAAACGCTGACTGCCGCATTAGAAGGCGAAGGCGTTCTAATGACCGTGATCACACCGACCCGCGAACTGGCCAACAGTCAGGCCAATCGAGTGCTATCCTGGCAGGGCGTTCTAGACTTCACGGGCAACTACACCCTTAGCCTCAGCCCCGTCAAAGGCATCGCTGAAAGCCCCTTCAAACTCAACCTCACCCTACAGCCTGCCCCCAGCCCCAGCCCCACCCCGACTCCGACTCCGACTCCCACCCCAACGCCCACGCCCACGCCCGTTGAACCCTTGGTCACCACGATTCCCCTGGATCTGGCCTCCGGGCAACCTTCCCAGGTTTCTGACACCACTGACCAAACCCAAATCAAGCGCTACCTGGTCAATGTCCAGCCAGGGCAAGTGCTCAGTGTGCAGGTCAACCGGGGCGATGTGCGGCTGAATATTCGCTTCCCCAACGGTGAACTGGTCGATGATGCTCGCGATTTAACCAACTGGGAAGGGCAGATCGTGGAAGCAGGCAACTATCAAATTGATGTCATCACCAACCAGGTGACGGAATACACCCTTAATGTTGGCGTGTCACAGTTAAGTCAGTAATCTCTTTTCTCAATCCTTTCCCACCTGCGAACGATGCGCCCCCCCAATCCCGATAGGCTCAGGTCTAATCCACCTGCTGACAATTTTGCGATCGCCCAACTCCCCGGCCTCAGCCCACAGGATCAAGATCTCCTCGCCCAATCCGGCATCCGCACCACCCACCAACTCCTCGCCCAAGCCAAAACCCCCGTTCAACGGCAAGCCCTAGCGCAAAAGCTCAACATCCATTTACAGCATGTCAACAAGTGGGTCGCCATGGCCAACCTAGCCCGAATTCCCTCCGTCGGCATAGAATACTGCGGCCTCCTCCTCCACGCCGGAATCAGCACCCCCACCCAACTCGCCCAAACACCCCCCGGCCAGCTTCACCGACAGGTTCTACGCTTGCAGATCAACATGCTACAACGCCCCGACCTCTGCCCCGGCTTTGAAGAAGTCGTCCTCTGGATCGCCCAAGCCCGCCAAAGAGTTGAGCCTCAACACAAATGAGTCCCAACCTAAGTGAAGAGAGGTTAGAAGAATAAAGAGAAATAGAGATTAGAACGAATAAAAAGAGAGATTAGAAGTAAAAGAGGCTAAACATAAGTGGGTCTTCTCCTCAACCAGTGAGTCCACAAAAAACTCACCCATCCACCCATCCACCCATCCACCCTAATCCGGGTACCAAAACATCCCCTTAATTCCCTCTGGGTCAGTCATAAAGCCTAATCCCCGGTAAAAATCGACGACATGGGGATCGGCAAAGAGGGTGATATTGCTGATGTCTTCGTTGCGGAGTCGTTTGATCATCTGGCGCATGAGAGCCTTGCCCAGCCCCTTGCTTTGAAAATCGGGGTGGACAACGACATCCCAGATGGTGGCATTGAAGGCGTGGTCGGAGGTGGCACGGGAGAAGCCAATGAGGCGGCGCTGAGTGCCGCGCTGCTCCCACATGGAAACCACCAGGAAGCTATGTTGAATGGCTTTTTTGACCTTTCGCAGGGGACGGCGCGACCAGCCGACGGCATCACAGAGTTCCTCTAGCTCGTAGAGGTCGATGTCGCGATCGGTACTAAAAAAGATGCGGAAGTTACCAACGGTAACGCCGGAAGTTGGAGTTCCTTCTGCCTCGGTGGTCTTCGGCATAGCGGAATCAGATGTACTAAATAAACTCTTCCAGAAACCCATGTAGGAATGGATAAAACGCGATTGCAGGTAACAGTATTAGCTAGTATATCGCTCGGATTCCTTTTCCAGCGTCATCTTTATGAATATGTTATTGGAAGATACAAGAGATTTCTGCAAAGGCTTGCAGAATCCCTAGAAAAACTGAATCATACAATCAGATGAGCGATCACAGTCAACTTGGGGTTTTCTAGTAAAGAGACGGTGGCGCGGATTTTGTGCGAGTTGCACGGATTGCGCTCCGGTATCGTCCCCCCTTGGTGAACTGTTGATTCTAGGTAAGGAACTTCCCTTTTATTTATGGCTTCAGGTCTAAAACCATCAACTTTGGAGTTACTGAAGCGCTTTAATCGGGCGTTCCCCCAGTTCTATGAGCAATTTGTCAGTAGCGAAATCCAACTGCAAAACCTAAGACTGGCCTACCAGCTTTACAAAAGTCGTCAAGCGGTCATTGAACTGACCCCGGAAGGCAACAAAAGCGCCCTGCACTTTGCCTACCGCAACCAATCTTTTCTGCTCAGCGATATTTTTGGCGTTCTGGCGGCCTACGGCTTAACGATTCATAGCCTCAGCCTCTACGGCCAGATTTACCCGCCCATGCTGGTGTTCATCAAGCTGGTGGTGTCGCGTGGGGGCAAGGCGCTGAGTGCCAACACCGCTGACAATGTTTGCCGTGCCGTGCGCGAATCGCTGGCGGGACGGTTTGAAGTGGAAGAAATGCTGGCGGTTGAGTTTAACCTGGATGCGGGATTGGAGCAGGTTGAAACAGAGTTTTATGTAGACCCAGTTTTCCACTTGCCAGCGCTGCTAATTGAGGCGGATAACCAGCCCGGATTGTTTTACAAAGTCATGTATGCGATCTGGCAGGAAGATCTGCTGGTGGTTAATGCCAATCTCCTGGTCTGGCGGGGACGCACCCGGTTGATTTTGTACTTGCTAGGCCCCAACGAAAGCTTAATCCCTGAATATTTGGGGCAAAAGATCGCCGAAGGGATGCGACAACGGCTCTTGGGTCGGCGTTTTTAACCCAATTTCGATCGCTGGAGTAGATTTTTGGGGGAGAATTGATCCTCAAACAATATCGTTTTAGTATCAAAATCAGCAGCAAAAAGAAGGGATGTATCCTGTGGGGATATATCCCTTCTTTTTTGAGGATTGAAATGGATCAGAAAGAACCGTTTCTGATTTCTGAAATGGGAGAATTGAACCCCTTGGTCGGTGATTTAGTCGTCCATGAGGTCAGCATCGAGTTGTTTCAGACGAATATGTTTTCGACCTAAAGAAATTTCAAATTCATCGCCCGGTTTTAGATCCATTTGTTTGGTGTAGGCAGCACCAATTAACAAATTGCCGTTTGCTTGCACACTAATGCGATAGCTCGCACTGCGTCCACCGCGACCGTTTCCAGACTGTTTGCCATCCAGTTCAATTTCTTTTGCTTCCAAAAGGGCATTGTAGAACTTCATCATGTTGACTCGTTCTACACCATTTTTTGTGATGGTATAGTAGCCGCATTCTTTGGCTTTTTCTTCTTTGCTACGATGTTCTAGCTCTTTGACCTTTTCTAGCAGTGCCTCGCCCGTGAGGGGTTCGTTCTTTTTCTTCCTACTCATTCGCCGCATCTCAAGTAATTCAGAGAATCCTATATAATGCTACTGCAATTAATCCCGCTTATAAAAATGAATTTGATGAATTCAGATTAGATTGTCCAAATTATACGACCCGGATTGACTTGTCTATTTTTCTTTGATTTGATCTTGTTTTTTGGGTTCAATTCTGCTGAACAGAAATCCATGCTTTAGAATTAGTTCATCTCAACCCTAATCTGGCTCTGCATTGAGATTGAAACTCTGTTCATGCAATTAGAACAATTGCCAAAGATAAATTTTATGTTTCACGTTTGATTAGTATTGACTCAATCAAAATTAAAATTAATGAAGCTCACGACGCGCGGTCATTACAGTGTTAAAGCGCTCTTGGATCTCAGCTTACAGCCGAAATCTCGTCCCACCTCAGTCAAGGCTATAGCCCATCGACAAGACATTCCCGCACCCTATTTAGAAAAGCTACTGATTGAACTGCGACGAGCCGGCTTGGTGGAGTCGATTCGCGGATCGCAAGGGGGATACCGATTAGCGCGATCGCCCGCCCAAATCTCCCTCGGCCAAATCCTGGAAGCCGTCGGCGAAACCATTGACCCCCTGCCCCACCATACCCCTGAAGCCGAGCGGGCTGCCGACTGGGTAACCTTTTCCCTTTGGCATCGGCTGCATCAAAAATTAAAAGAAGCTCTGTACAACATTACCTTAGAAGATCTCTATTACGATGCTCGCAGTTGGAAAGCGGCTCAGGGCGAGTCTACCAGTTTTGTCGTTTAGGATTTGGGTTTTACGACCTTCTTTAGAGGTGTGAGGTAAAGCAGCGGGGCACAGCCCCGCTGCTTTACCCCACACCCCGTACCTCACCCAGATAAAATCTGCTGTAGCAAAAGGAAAAGGCCAATGAAGCTATTGAAGCTGCTGTTTATCCGTCACGCTCAATCCACGGGAAACCAGCAGAAACGGATGCAGGGCAACGGAGAGTTTGAGCTAACCCTCGAAGGCAAGCGCCAGTCGGAAAAACTGGCGCAACGACTGCTGGCGGAGTCCTGGGTGCCGTCCTGTGTGTACAGTAGCCCGCTGAAGCGAACGGCTCAAACGACCGATATTTTGCTCTCCCACTTCCTAGCCAAGCCTCTGCCTGCGATGGTCAGCGATCTGGCCGATGATGAGGTGGACGCACCGATCAGTACCCTGAACTCTGTGCGGCTTTGGAAGATTCGCCCGATTGGATTCAGATTCCTGGAGCCGAGACGTTGCAGGATGCGCGCGATCGCGCTCAACGATTCATCCAAAATCTGCTGCTCCAGCACCAAAACGGCGAACAGGTGTGGATTATCACCCATAGCTGGATTTTGCAGCATTTGATTGCGACGCTGTTGGGGTGCGATCGCTCCTGGCGCATCCATGCCCGTAACACTGCTCTCTTTGAGTTCTGGATCGATCAATCTCGCTGGCAAAGAAAGGATCAAAATTGTTTCAACACCGATCTTTGGCAAATTCGCCGATTCAACGACCATCAACATTTACTGTAATGTCTTGATTCCTGTAATGTCCTAATATCTTGTGATGCCTCGATCGCCTTGATATCCCTCTGCCATGACTCCAGCAGTCCAAGATATTGCAATCACTTCACTCCACAACAAAAAGACGCAAAGACCCACAAATTTCTCTGCGTCTCTGCGTCTCTGCGTTTTAAGCCTAAACCTTCGCTTGTCTCCTTGACCTAGCTGTAATTCACCGATACCGCACTGACGATCGCATCCAACCCCGGCGTAAATTCAACCGTGTAATTGGGAGTCGTCGAAACTTGGCCATTGGGTGTCATGGCGGACTTGTCAGGGCGACGGGGCGCAAAGGCGGAATCTGCTTGGACGATGAGGCGATCGCCATTCAACAATAGATTGCGAACAAACACCGAGTTGGTCTTCGTGCCATTCAAAGCCGTCAGGAACGAAGCCGCCAGGACATCCCCCGTTTTGGGATCGAGCTTGGCCAGGATCGCAACTCGTCCGCCGCCGCCACCGCCGGGACTGGCATCAGAATAGGTTTTGAGCCAGCCGTTGGTGGCAAAGCGGCGGAAGTCTTGGTCGGGGGTGCCTTGGGTGCCTGTGGAGGTGAAGGCGGCATAGAGATTTTGCTGGCCGTCCCAGATCAGATGGCTGCCCTTGCCGTCGTCGGGGGTGATTTCGTAGTCGGTGCGGTACCAGTCGAGTTTGCCATTGGTGAAGCTGGCCACCCAGGGATCTTGGTTGCCCGTGTCTCTGCCGACGGTGACCTGGTTGAAGCCGATGTAGATGGAGGTGGTTCCAGCGGCGACGCGGGTGGCGGCACGGGTGGCGGTTTCGGTTTCGGTCAGGGCAAAGTCACCGATGCCGATGCTGCTGCGGGAGATGCCTTTGAGAACTGCCAGGAAGCGTCCGGTGGTTCTGTCCTGGATGATGGTGTTGTTGGCCTGGTTGCCGGTGCCTTGGGTGACGGTGAGTTGGCCAAAGGTGAGGCCGATCAGTTGGAGACTGTCCTGGGTTTTGAGAAAGTCGGTGATGACCGGGGCTTTGTTGACGGTGCTGGCTGACCATCTGGCGTTGAGGACAAAGCGATCGCGCCCCCTCCCCCCCGTCATCTGATCCCTGCCGCCGCCGCCACTCAACACATCGTTGCCGACCCCGCCCACGAGCAGGTCATTGTCCTTGCCGCCCGTAAGCTGATCGTTGTCCTTGCCACCGTCCAACCGATTTTTGCCTTTGCCACCGTTGAGAATGTCGTTGCCTGCTGCGCCCAAGAGGATGTCGTTGCCGCGATCGCCAAAAAGCTGATCGGCTCCCCTGCGGCCATCGATGCGATCGTTACCCGCTCCACCTCGGAGGACATCATCCCCGTTGGTGCCTGTCATGGTATTGTTCTGGTTGTCGCCGGAGAGGCGGATACCTTGCGATCGCGCAGAAAAGTTGGGCAGAGCGGTTGGGGTATTGCTGAGGAAGGCTTGCTGTAAGGGATTTTCTAAGGCAGCAAAAGTATTGGGTGGGGCGATCGGGGTTGTGGAACGAGGATCAGAGTTCAACATGATTAAAGGTATAGGAGTTGGAAGGGATCAGGATCGGGATCAGGAGAGGACGGCGGAATGAACAGGATCAAACCAGGATTCCCGCTCTGGCATCAAGGTTGAAAAAACACTGGAATTCTTGTGGGATAGGCGTCCCGCCTGTCCTAGAGCGCGGACAGGCGGGACGCCTATCCCACAAGAGGGGCTACTGTGTACACCCAAATCTCGATCGGCTTCGTTTCAAAGATTCCCGCCCCCGTCCTCTTTTAAGTTTGGCCCTCAACTTTGGGGGACTTGGAAGCCGATAAATCTTCTGGGATTTCTCCTTTGAAAACTCATAGAAGACTTATGGAAGACTCATGGAAGACTCTTTGAAGGCTCGGCTCCCCAAAGTTGGGGCGGGGGGGCGAAAACTCAACAGCAAAGCCAGTTAGACTTGTGTGTACAGAGTAGACAAGAGGGGGCGGATTGAGTGGCCTGGATGGAGTGCATCAAAAATCAGCATTCACCTCGCAAGCCAGACAAAGTGAAGGGCGCAAATGCTTGCGCCCCTTGAGATAGGTGAATCTAAGATGCTTCGGTTCTAAGGCAAAATCAGACGGGATGACCTCAGAAGTTTTGCGGAGTTCTGGCTGCGGTGCAGGAATCGGGTGAAAGCCGGACGGATTAAAAGACGAATTAAAAAATGAGGGATACCGGATGTGATTCGGTATCCCTCAAGGTGTTGTATTGAGTTGCTATTTAGTTGTCAAAAAAATTGTCGTTGCCCCAGAAGGGATCGAAGGGGGGGCGGGAGGGTGGTTCGGGTGGGGTTTCGGGGCGTTTGAGGGTGGTGGGGGGGCGATCGCTACTCCAGATCCACCAGGCCGTGTTGCAGTTGCAGTGGTAGAACTCTTGCCATTTGCGGCGATGGTCTTCGCTGTAGACGGGCGATCGACGGTTGATCCAGACCTGTTGGGCTTCGAGGGAAGAGGCGTGACAGGAGGGGCAAAAGAACTCTCGGGCGTGAATCGCGGCTTCAGTCCATTCGGGCGGAATCGGCGCAAAAGCTTCCATAGGTGCAGCAGGTAAGAATACTTCTATGGTACAGGGCAGGGCGTAAAAGCGAGAGTGCTGAGCGCTGAGGGCGGAGGATTTTCCTCCAGACCCCTCAAGCTCAGCACTCCCTATCGGTTCAGCAATCCTCTAGCGTTTAGCCAGCTTCTTCGCCATCTTGCGGAGGCGAATCGAAGCGGGGGTGACTTCGAGGAGTTCGTCAGAGCCAATGTATTCCAGGGCGCGCTCCAGGCTCATGTCGATGGGGGCTTGCAGTTGCACCAGTTCATCGCCACCCGCAGCGCGGTGGTTGGTCAACTGTTTGGTTTTGCAGACATTCAGTTCCAGGTCTTGCTGGCGGTTATGTTCGCCGACAATCATGCCCTTGTAGACCTTGGTGCCGGGGGTGATGAAGAAGACACCGCGATCTTCAGCGTTCTTCATGGCGTAGAAGGTGGCAGTGCCTTCTTCAAAGGAGATCAGGACACCGTTGCGCCGGGTTTCGACCTCGCCCATGATGGCGCGGTAGTCGAGGAAGCTGTGGTTCATGATGCCGTCGCCTCGGGTCAGCCGCATGAACTCGCCCCGGAAGCCAATCAGACCGCGAGCGGGAATGACAAATTCAAGCTGGGTGCGACCGTTGCCGCCCACCTGCATGTCTTGCATTTCGCCCTTGCGTTGGCCGAGGCGCTCGATACAGCCGCCGACAGCCTCTTCGGGAATGTCGAGGACGAGTTGCTCGAAAGGTTCGCAGGGTTGACCGTTGACTTCGCGGTAGATCACCTGAGGTTGGGAGACTTGGAACTCGTAGCCTTCGCGGCGCATCGTTTCGATCAGGATGCCGAGGTGGAGTTCACCCCGTCCGGAAACGGCAAAGCGATCGGGCGAGTCGGTTTCTTCTACCCGCAGGGCGACGTTGGTTTCGAGTTCGCGGAAGAGGCGATCGCGCACTTGACGAGAGGTGACGAACTTGCCTTCTTGTCCGGCGAAAGGAGAATCATTGACCAGGAAGGTCATTTGCAGGGTGGGTTCATCCACCTTGATTAGGGGCAGCGCCTGGGGATCGTTGGGGTCGGTGATGGTTTCGCCAATGTTGGCATCAGCAAAGCCTGCGACCGCGACAATGTTTCCGGCGGTGGCGGATTCGATGTCGATCCGGTTGAGTCCTTCAAAGCCGAGGAGTTTGCTGACTTTGGCCTTGACGATCGCCCCGGTTTCGGTAATCAGTGCGGCCTGTTGACCCATGCGGATTTCGCCGTTGTGGATTCTGCCAATGACGATGCGTCCCAGGTATTCTGAGTAGTCCAGCGTCGTCACCTGGAGTTGCAGCGGCTTGGTGGGATCGCCGACCGGAGGCGGAACATGCTTGAGGATGGCTTCAAACATGGGTTTCATGTCGTCGCTTTCATCTTCCAGCTTGTCTTTGGCAAAGCCGCCCAACCCAGAGGCGAAGAGGTAAGGAAACTCGCACTGGTCATCATCTGCGCCCAGTTCCAGGAAGAGGTCTAGAACTTTGTCAATGGCTCCATAGGGATCGGCCTGGGGACGGTCAATTTTGTTGACGACGACAATGGGGCGTAGCCCTTTTTCTAAGGCTTTCTTGAGGACGAAGCGGGTTTGGGGCATGGGGCCTTCGTTGGCATCGACGATCAGGATACAGCCATCGACCATGCCCAGGACGCGCTCAACTTCGCCACCGAAGTCTGCGTGTCCAGGAGTGTCCACAATATTAATTAGCGTATCGCCATAGTGAACGGCGGTGTTTTTGGACAGGATGGTGATACCCCGTTCGCGCTCCAGGGTATTGGAATCCATGACGCAATCCGGAACCTCTTCCCCCTCTCGAAATGTGCCGGATTGTTTTAGCAGTGCATCCACGAGGGTGGTTTTGCCGTGGTCAACGTGGGCAATGATGGCAACATTGCGGATAGGCAGAGTCATAAAAAAGTTCCAGTGTTGAAATAGACGAAAATCTATGGTTTGCTGGCTTCTAGGGTCGATTCGGGAATCGAGGGCGGCCAAGAAAGTCCCTGGGGAGACGGCGCGATCCGGGTTCTCAAAACCCTTTGGGCGATCGCTCTCCTTGAAATAAAACCTGGCAAAATCAATCCTTACGGCACCAACGCGGCGACCTGAATGTTTGGAGTTTTGTAAGGCATTAAGTTAAGAAGCCTCAATAATTCTAGCTTAGGTCTTGACAAGTCGGGACATGTTCTTTTGGCGAATATTGCCCCGAATATTTTCTCCCTTTAAAATTTACGACTCCAGGTCAATTTTCTTCCCATTTATGGGTCTTTGTCCTAACTTCTTGGAGTCCTTCGATTGAATCCATGAGTTTTTCAGGGCGATCGCCTCTAAAGAACCAGAGATACCCTGTGGCTGAACGGCGATCGCCCCAAGGTAAGCCTGTATTACCTCACCTTTCATGAGGATAATTTCGCTGTGAATGGCGATCGCTCTACTTTTACTAAGAATTGCCTCGCCTCTACTAAGGATTACCTCGCTTCAACCCAAGATCACCTCACTGAAATCCAGGTTCACCCCACTCTGAACAAGGATCGCTCTGAACGAGGATCGCTTCAATTCAACTGAGGAAAACTTAACTTTTAATGAGGTTGATCTTGTTTTGGACAGGGATGACCGGGTTGGGAGTTGCGATCGCCCCACCCTCCACTTGCTTTTCTCTTCTCAAAGAGGAATACGGATGCATTTGCCCTAGTCGCCTGTCACAAAAAATCCGCAAAAGATGACCCTTTGTAACCAAAATGTCATATCCTATCCCGAAGGATAGATGGACATTTTTTTGAGGGTATTGTTAAGCGCAATTCTTGACCGATGCTTGTGACCGATTCTCCTGATGGCTGAAGTTTTTTTTGAGGTTGGAAGGCTTTTGTCTTCTCTTCTATAGCTTTTGGCTCAGAATCAGAACCCGACTCAGAGAAAATAGTCGGCAACCGATTTGGCTTTCAGCCCGTCAGAGAATTTCTAAATCAACGGAGTAGATGAATTTTCAGTTATGGCGATGCAACCATTTTGGGCTGGAATAATTCAGAGTGTGAGGATACCGGGTGTGAAGATGCAGCATAGCAAATGGCGATCGGGACTATGGGGAAGATTGAATCTTGCAGATCAACCAGTGTCCCGGTCTAAAAAACAGTTCTCCTGGGCAAAGTCACTGCTGCTCTTGTTTCTGGGGTTGACGGTGGCGCTGTCGGCGCATTTGCCCCTGGCGGCTGTGGCGCAGGATATTGTCCCTTCCGAACTGCGCGGGATTTGGTTGACCAATGTCGATAGCGATGTGCTGTTTTCCACGGCCAATCTGCGCCAGGGCATCGATCGCCTGGAAAAACTGAAGTTCAACACCATCTATCCCACGGTCTGGAATGGGGGCTATACGCTCTATCCCAGTAAGGTGGCCAAGGAAGTTTTGGGCGCTGAGCTTGACCCCGAACCCGGATTGCAAGGTCGCGACATGCTGGAAGAGGCGATCGACATGGGGCATGACAAGAGCCTCAGCGTCATCCCCTGGTTTGAGTTTGGCCTGATGGCTCCAGCGGGTTCAGCGCTAGCACAGCGACACCCCGACTGGATCAGCAAGCGCAAAGACGGCAGTCAGGTGTTTCAGCAGCACAATGAGTCGATGGTGTGGCTGAATCCAGCGCATCCCGAGGTGCAGCAGTTTATGAAGGACATGATGGTGGAGGTCGTTGAGAAATACGACCTGGACGGGGTGCAGTTGGATGACCACTTTGGGATGCCCGTGGAGCTGGGCTATGACGAGTACACCGTCGCGCTCTACCAGCAGGAACACAATGGCCGCAAGCCCCCCGAGAATCCCAACAATCCAGCCTGGAAGCGTTGGCGCGCTAGCAAGGTCACCGATCTAATGCTGGGGATTTATTCTGCGGTCAAGACTCGGCGGCCTGATGCGATCGTCTCTTTGTCTCCTAATCCCCGTGAGTTTTCCTATGATATGTACCTCCAGGATTGGGCGAATTGGGCGAGGCTGGGCTTTGTCGATGAGTTGATTGTGCAGATCTACCGCAATGACTTTAGCCGCTTCTTGTATGAGGTTGCCGATCTGGAAAAGCCGGAAATGGTGCGGATTCGCAGCCGGGTTCCGGTGAGTATTGGCATTTTGACCGGGCTGCGGGTGATGAATGTTGACATGGGTCAGATTCAAAAACAGGTGCAGACTGCGCGCGATCGCCGTTTCTCTGGATTTTCCTTCTTCTTCTATGGATCATTGGGCGATCGAGATACCGCCTTCCAGGCCATGCTGCCTAGCGCAGTCGGTCGTCCGCTCATGGAGACAGCCTCTCGTCCTGGGGCACGACCCACAACTCAGGCCGAAACCCGTCCCGAGGCACAGCCTGTGAATGAGTCTCGTCGAGATGCGGCTCAGCGTGAACGTCGCGATCGCAGACAACGAGACATCTAAGGAGTAGGTGCGCTAATCTTTGTCTATAACACTAGAACGGGAGAGTTGCCATTCGACAACTCTCCCGTTCTGCCTATAGGAAGTTAAATTGCATCTATCTGAATCAAATGGGTTGATTAAATCGCTCTATCAGTTCTTCGCGGGAGAATTGAAACACAGGCAGCAGAGCTGATCTTCTGACTTTACAATGGGGCGATAGAATCAATAGAGGTGTTGACCGCAGAATTGGCGATCGCACCCTTCATCCCGGTTATCAAGTGGTAGTATGGTTTCCCTTTCTCCTAGTTTGCAGGCTCGACTGGCGACTCCCTTAAAGATTGGTCAGTTTGAGGTGAACAGTCGCGTGTTGCAGTCGCCCTTGTCGGGCGTGACGGATCTGGTGTTTCGGCGATTGGTGCGGCGGTATGCGCCCGACTCGATGATGTATACCGAAATGGTCAACGCGACGGGGTTGCATTACGTGCAGCACCTGCCCAAAATTATGGAAATTGACCCCAACGAGCGCCCGATTAGCATTCAGTTGTTTGACTGTCGGCCTGATTTTTTGGCGGAGGCGGCTCAAAAGGCGGTGGCGGAAGGGGCAGACACCATTGATATCAACATGGGCTGCCCGGTCAACAAAATTACCAAGAATGGCGGTGGGTCTTCGCTGTTGCGTCAGCCGGAGGTGGCCGAGGCGATCGTCCGCTCGGTGGTAGCAGCAGTACCCGTACCCGTGACGGTCAAAACGCGCATTGGCTGGTCAGACAAGGAGATTAATGCGATCGAGTTTGCCCAACGGATGCAGGATGCCGGGGCACAGATGCTGACGCTGCATGGCCGAACTCGCGCCCAAGGCTACAACGGCCCTGCCCGATGGGAATGGATCGCCAAGGTCAAGTCGGTGCTGAGCATTCCGGTGATTGCCAACGGCGATATTTTCTCGGTAGATGCGGCGGTGCGCTGCCTGGAAGAGACGGGGGCGGACGGTGTCATGTGTTCACGCGGGACGCTGGGCTACCCGTTCCTAGTCGGTGAGGTCGATTATTTCCTCAAAACCGGAACGCTGCGTCAGCCCCCAAGCCCGATCGAACGGCTGGAATGTGCCCGCGATCATTTGCAAATGCTGTGGGAGTATAAGGGCGATCGCGGTATCCGCCAAGCCCGTAAACACATGACCTGGTACGCCAAAGGCTTCACAAGCGCGTCTGAGTTGCGCGGTCAGCTAGCGGTGATTGAAACGTTAGACCAGGGATTGGCGTTGATTGATGCGGCGATCGCTCGTCTCTCCAGTGAAGGCTGGCAGGTAGAGGAATCTGCTTCGCCCCAGTTGATTAGTGTTTAGGGGAAGGCGAAAGGGGAAAGGGAAAAGGGGAAAGGGTGGCCGATGAATTCCATCGCGGAAAGTCCAGCGGGAAAACAAGGGAGAGCATTCATCTGGGGAACCGCTAATGGGAAAATGCGAAGAGGCGATCGGCTCAAATCAGCAGAAGCAGGTACCCTCAAACTGAATGCCAACAACTATCAATCTTCCGTTGCATTTGAAGGGAACCTTGAATAATTGCCTTTTTGCGAAGATGAACCCAAGTATCTTGGGCCGTTCTCAATAAGAATTCCTATTTTTCGAGGTTCCCTGAACTATCAGCTTGCATGGTTGGAGCAGGAACTGGGTTGTCCCGCATCACTCTCATCAAAAATCGCAATGCCTCATTGACAGCATCAGCATCCGGAAACATCTCTGCAACATCGGGTTCTAAACGAACCGTTGCTCCACCAAAACTTTTTCTTCCAGAGCCTAGCTTTCTAACTCGTAGGCTCCTCAAGTCGTACTCTGGTCGTAAATCATCTTCCGTCATTTCCAAAATCACCCCTCTTCATAGACTTCTCGCTCAATTCGTGTCACTTCTCTTGCACTAATGATGCGAATCGAAGTTCCTCTTTCAGTGTAGGAAACGATCAATAACCGCCCTCGATTTGACGCTCCAACAATAAGATACCTCTCCTCGTCTTCACAGTGGTCTGGATCGTAGAAGTCAACATAGAGAGACTCGTCAAAAACAGTTTCTGCTTCCTCAAATGAAACTCCATGTTTCGATAGGTTGCGCGCTGCCTTGCTTTCATTCCACTCAAACTGCATAAAGCGACTTAAAATGCCAACAGTGACTTGATTCCGTGAATTTATTCAACGAAAATCTAAGAATAACCCCTTCCCCTTTCCCCTTTCGCCCTTCCCCCTTCTAATCCAACCCATCATCTCCCAACCTTGCCGTTTGCCATCGCAACTTGACGCCAATGGTGAGTTGTTTCATGACCCAGTACAGCACCGTCAGGACAACGAAGATAATACAGATAACAAAGACGGGGCGCTTGGCGGTGAGGGTGTCCAGGGTGGTGAGAAAGACATTGCCGGGATCGGTGACCAGATCCCAACTGTTGAAACGGACGAAACGCCCCAAGTAAACGCCGATCGCACACAAGGCATGGACAATCAGTTCACCCAGAAAAACATAGGACTTTGCGCCGTGGTATTTGAGGTAATGTCCCTGGTTCATCAGAGAGATGACATAGGCTTCAAAGCCCAGGAGAATGGCGGTCGCATGAGTCGGCACCACTACCGACACCACCACCCAGGTGGAAATCTGATCCGAGTCAGCGGCTCGCAGCAGATGAATAATATCGGTGAGCAAATAGGGCGCATTAGGCAAAAAGGCGATGAAGACCACCAGCCCAGCCCACCAGAACCCCGATCGCAAAGTCCGGGGACGCTTGAAGAGAACCACGCTCAATCCTAGAGCAATCACCGCCAGAGTGAGGAAGGACAGCAGAATCAGGCGCGTGGAAACATCGCCAGAGAGGCTGCGCTGGACAAGGTTGATCAGGCGATCGGCCACAAAGGGAAACTTGGGCAGAAAGCCTACAGCCCCAATCCCCAGCGACACCAGGCTAAACCACCAGAGCCAGGACTGCCTCAAGGATTTGCGGCGAAACAGGATGAAGCTAAGAACGAGCGGAATAAAGGCCAGAAAGAGATTCCAAAAAATCCAGCCGCTATAGACCGAAGAAAGGGAAAGGATGACCTCGTTGATGAGCGATCGCATAGAAAATCAAGCTTTGCGGTTAAGTTCTTCACCAGGTTAACCTCCCTTGAGGACTCTGGTATCAAACTCGAATTTAAACGCGGATGGGCAGCCGAACGGTGAAGATTGAACCCTTATCCACGCTGCTTTCTAAGAAGATTTCGCCGTGATGCAGTTCGACACATTTCTGGACAATAGTCAGCCCTAGCCCGGTGCCTGCGATCGCCCCCGTGTTCTTCCCCCGATAAAACAGTTGATAGATATTGGCCTGTTCTTCGGGCGCAATGCCAATGCCTTGATCCATCACTTGAAACTCAATGCAATCAGGGTGGGTGCTGAGGGTGAGGAGAATGGGCTGGCCGGACGGGGAGTATTTAGCAGCATTGGCCAAGAGGTTGCTGAGGATAGAGTAGAGGAGTTTTTCGTCGAGCTTGGGCAGGGAGGATTGTCCTTGACTGATAAATTCAATCGGATGCTGGGACTGGGTAGCCAACTCGATTTCATCTACCAAATTGAGGCAAAAGGCTTCCACATCAAGCGGTTCAGGGTTGCACTCCAGTTTGCCTGCCTCAGCCCGCGTCAGGGTCAAGATATCGGTGAGCAGGCGGGTCATCAGCTTGGCCGAGGATTGAATCCGCGAGAGATTCTTTTGCTTGCGTTCAAGAGACCATTGGCGATCGGCCTCTATCAAAAGCTGCACGGAACCGAGAATGACGCTCAGCGGCGTGCGAAACTCATGGGACACCATGGAGAAAAAGCGGAGTTTGTCTTCCCCCAGTACCTTGGCCTGGGCAAGGCTGGCTTGCATGGCTTCGGCAGCTTGCCGCTGGAGTCGCTGTTGGTAAAGTAGAACCAGCGCCAGGGTCAGGAGGACAAAGCTAGTCATGACGATTAAAAAGCTCTGAATCGCACTGCGATGAATCCGCTCCTGGGATTGCCTCACCCATTCCTCCAGGGAAATTTCTTCAGTAGTTTGCAGGGAGGCCAGCACTCGCTGAATTTGATCTCGCAGTTGAACACTCTCCTCTGTGATTTGCTGTTGCCGAGCGTTCACGGTTTGATCAACTCGATACAGATCGATCGATTGCCTCATCAGCCCAATTCGGCTGTCTAGTAAGGCTTCGAGTTCGGCTAGACGCTTAAGCTGATCGAGACGGGTGCCAAACTGTCGGCGGAGGTTTTCTAAAATAGGATCGAGATCCCGCACCGCTCCCTGAAAGCGGTAAAGTTCTTTGGTGTCGTTGAGGAAGACATAGCCTCGTCGCCCGGATTCGGCCACCGTCATGGTGGAGTAAATTTGCATTAAATTTTCAATAATTTGATAAGTCAGTTTGGAGCGATTTGTACTTTCTAACAGTTGATTAGAATTTTGATAGGAAACCGCACTGCCATACCCCATCAGCACCGTGGCGGCAATGAATCCGAGGAAGAACCATTTTTTTTCGGGCGATCGCTTCTTGGGGGAGGGAGGGAGTGGGGAGTGGGGAGTAGGGAGTAGGGGGAGCGCATGGAATGAGATTTGGAGGAAATCGTGGAGAATTTTCTTGTTCCCTCCTTAATGGATTCTAATGATAGGCACTGTATCGATCCCTCAAGCAGTCGTCAAAGAAGCCATAGTGAATAATCCTGTGTTTCCTCACGGAATGCCAACAAATTTCTCATCGAACGATCCCCTGTAAACTATCCAAGATCCCCCCCACTCCCCACTCCCCACTCCCCACTCCCTACTCCCCCCTAGAGCGATGAGAATTCTAATTGTCGAAGATGATACACAACTGGCAGAAGTCTTGAATGAGGCATTGAGCGATCGCCAATATGCCACCGATGTTGCGGGAGATGGAGAAACGGCCTGGGGGCTGATTGAACTCTGGTCGTATGACCTGGTGGTGATGGATGTGACCTTGCCTAAGCTGGATGGGGTGAGTCTGTGTCGGCGGTTGCGCGATCGCCATCTCACCACCCCCGTGCTAATGCTAACGGCTCGCGATACCGTCGCCGATAAGATCATTGGCCTGGATGCAGGAGCCGATGATTACGTGGTCAAGCCCTTTGACTTGCAGGAACTGATGGCCCGCATTCGGGCAATGCTCCGACGAGGCAGCATCACCACATCCCACCTCACCTGGGGAAAACTGCGGCTCAACTCAGGCACCCTTGAGGTTACCTATGAGGAGGAAGTCCTACACCTGACCCCAAAAGAATATGCACTATTGGAACTGCTGGTTTCCAGCGGTCGCCGAGTTCTAAGCCGCGCCGGAATCATCGATCGCATCTGGTCTTTAGAAAACCCGCCCACCGAAGAAACCGTCAAATCCCATATTAAAAGTCTGCGATCGAAGCTGAAGCTTGCCAATGCCCCCGACGATTTTATCGAAACCGTCCATGGGATGGGGTATCGGTTGAAGAGCGAGAAAGAAGCCTAGACACTCTCCCCGAATTCTCCCCGAATTCTCCCCAACTTTTCTACACTCAATGGCTAAACTGATTTTCACTTGAATCTAAATCCTCTGGATTCAGTTCAGTTCGAAGAGCACCTCCGCCGACTTTCTGCCTGAAATGGAAGAGGTCGGTTTTTTACTGGGGAGTGGGGAGTGGGGAGTAGGGAGTGGGGAGTAGGGATTTCATGGATTCAGCAGTGGAATCTCATCAGCATCTCTTCAGTACTTCTTTGATATTCCCTATCTCTTCGATACTTCTTTGATATTCCCTTTCGCCTTTCGCCCTTCGCCTTTCCCCTTTCCCCTTCAAACCTATGGATGCCACATTCTTCTATCACGGTTGGCTGATTGAGCTTTCGGGGCAGCAGCCGGGGTATTCGTTTCACTGCTGGATGCCGGGTCGGGCGGTGGGGGTGAGCGATCGCCAAATCTACATCGACTTTCAAGCAGCCTTGGCAGCGGCTCAGCAGCGGGCTGATTTAGAGGCAGCCAGGTTGGCGATCGCCCATTGTCAACTCCGTTACTTGCAGGGCGAGATCTTGGATGGAGACTATCGGGCGATCGTGGAGATCATCACTGATTTGGTTCAAGAATGAGGCGAGGCTGGGTTGAACTCAGACCAAATCCTGGATTCAAGCTTTGGATTTGAACTGTAGACTTGAACCTTGGACTTGAACTTTGAGTTTGAAGATTTGAATTTTGACTTTGAGAACGCAGACAACGCGACAGGCTTTGCCTATGTTCGTTTCAAAATATTGCAGACACTCATAATCAGGATTGCTGGGGAAGATTTAGAGTTCTTCGAGGTATTCCAGGAGATCAGCCATGGCTTGGGGGCTGGGCTGGAACTGCGGCATGGGAGGCGT
>JALOOP010000168.1 GCA_025454315.1 Oculatellaceae cyanobacterium Prado106 | reverse complement strand
TTGTTTTGTCAACTCTTGAAAAACAGGGTCTATTATGGCAATTAACTCTGTGAGAAGAATCTGAAATGTCCTCATAGCCTTGAATTTGGAATTGCTGTCGCGCCTGTGATGCGATCGCTCTTTCCAGGAACTCAGCAATTCCAAGTTGCTGCCGATGCCTGGAGCGCTGGGTTATCGCCTTCGGGTTCTTGGGTGTCACCGTCCTATGCCCCAAAAGCCGAACTCGCAGCACCCCAATCTACAGACACACCATCGGCAAATCTCCCGCCTAAGCCATCCACCCTATTCGATGCACCGCTCCAAACCACGGTCATTTCTCCCCTAGTTGCCAGAAGTGGCTCACCCACAGATGGATCTGCCGAAGATAGAGGGGCTACCGAAGATGGGGCTGCCGAGACAACATCTCCACCCCTCGCTGAAGCGATTCCCCTTGCGATCGCCCCCGTCCCATCCCTGCCGCTCAACCACACGCTCGTCTCACCCCCGCCCCCGCTTCGTCCTGACTTTGAACCCTCAACCGCAGTTGCTAAGCAGGCAACCCTGCCCACTTTAGAAAACGGCCAGGAAGACACTGGGAACGACCGGGGAGACACAGAGTATCTTGCCATTGAAACGACTGAGCGATTTTTAGAGCCGATCGCCATCCCATCGCTTGATGCCTTGACCGAATCCCTTGCGGAATCTCTTCCCGAACCAGTTACTGACCTCATCCCAACGAAATCGATCTCAGAACATGCCCTGGATTCCGTCATCACCTCTCACCCTGAAGCGGTTGCCAATGCTGTAGCCGCGCCGGACATCCTGGAATCTGGGTCGCTCTTGCCGAATGGGGCAGCATTCCCTAGCGCGGTTGCTGCTGTCGCTGAGTCAGAAAGCCTGGAGTCTGCGATCGCACTCCCTGATGAAGCTCAAATGGCGATCGCGTCTGGTACTCCTACCCATTTTCTGACCACACCCACGCCCTCTGAATCGGCAGATTCTGCGACTGCACCGATCGCGTCTGCCCTGCCTCTGAAGGCTGAACCTGTTCGCCCAGCCCGTACTCGAAAAAATGCCAAGATTTGGGCATGGGTTGGGGGGTCAGTGGCGATCGCTACTCTGGCAACCGCAATTGGCTATGGCTGGCAGCGTCAGGCTTATCTCAAGGTGGAAACCCAGGTGCGACAACTGGCCATTTTGGAGGACTCCCAGCAGTACGAAGCCTGCATTCAACAAGCGTCCGCCATTCCCCAACGCTATGCTCAGCTTAAAACGGAAGCCGAAGCCATCAGGGGCAATTGTCTTTTAGCACAGGCACAGGCACTGGCACAGCAGCGACAATTTAAGGCGGCGATCGCTCAAGCAGAGCAAATCCAGCCCCCTATGCCAGCCCATAACATGGCTCAACAGCAGATTCAGGACTGGTCGAACCAGATTCTGCAAACGGCCACCCAGCAATATCGCCAAGGCAAACTCCAGGCAGCCATGACCATTATTCAGGCTATTCCCGATCGCCTCCCCCTAGCCACCACCGCCCAGACCACCGTCCAGCAATGGCAAACCGAATCGCAAAAGAACGAAACCCTGCTCAAAACCGCCCAACAAGCCCTGGAAAAGCGCCAATGGCAGGCTGTGCTAGACACCCTGAAGCAGGTGAGGGTTTTGAATCAGCCTGTGTCGCGCAATAGCCCTTACTGGAATGCCAATCTCAAAGATTTGACCCTCAAGGCAGAACAAGGCATGGCAAAAGATAAAGCCGCAGCCGAACAAGCCGCTCGGGAAGCAGCCAGAGCAGCACAGGCAGCACCTTCAGCTAGTTCTAGCGAAAGTGGGGGAACACCCTACTCATCAGGGGATTCCTCGGGATACTCTTCGGGATATTCTTCAGGGGACTTCTCAGGCGGATCTTCGGGTTATTCGGGGGGCTATTCAGGGGGTTCTTCGGGATATTCTTCTAGCAGTTCTGCGCCTCCAGTGCAGTCTGCTCCGGCTGCACCCCCTTCAACAGATTGGACAGTCGAACAACGATGACCTATCGCTCATGCCACTGATTCTGCTGAGATGATGCCGAAACAATGAGGATGATTGAAGATTATTCCTGAGAAATAAAGAGTTTGATGGTGCCATCCGCGCTACCCAGCGCAAAGGCTCTGCCGTCTGGACGGAAGGCCACAGACAGGATTCGGCGATCGTTCTCTTGAAATTCCCGAATCAACTCTCCCGTTTCAGTGTTCCACAGGCGGATCGTTCGATCCATGCTGCCGCTAATCAAGGTTTGGCCACTGGGGCTAAAGGCAATGGAATTAATCCAGTCCAGATGTCCCCTCATGGTCTGCGGCGAGGGTTGTCCCTGGAGGCTCCACAGCCGGATGTGATTACCCTCTGGTGGGCGCTGGGTCGAAGAGGAAGGGGGCGTACCCGTGGGTCTTTGCTCCAGACAGCGGGGGGTGAGGCAAACCGAGTTGGGGCTAAAGGCTAGGGTTTGACCATCTGGGCTAAAGGCGATCGCATAAATAGCTCTCCCATAAGGCCCGAGCGATCGCACCCGTTCTCCAGAAGTCCAATTCCATAGATCTACCGTTCGCTCTAGCCCCGCACTGGCCAACAGGGTTCCGGTCGGGGCAAAGGCCAGGGTTTCAATAAATTGAGAGGTGGCGATCGTTTGCCGCAGGGTTTTGGCATTCACATCCCAGAGGCGAATCGTCTTATCCCCACTGCCACTGGCAAGGATTTGACTATCGGGGCTGAAGGCCACCGAAGTCACGAGTTCTGTATGGTTTCCCGGCTGTTCGGTCAAGAGGCTGAGGAGTTTCCCGGACTGCCAATCCCATAGCATTACTGCCCCATTGAGACAGCCACTGGCAAGATATTGTCCGTCTGGGCTAAAGGCGATCGCATCCACCTGATCCACCTGGGGAGACAGGGTTCGTTCTAGCGATCGCTTCTGCAAATTCCAGATTTTGACTGTTTTATCGACACTGCCACTGGCCAAAAACTGCCCATCTGGGCTAAAGACAACCGATCGCACAGGTGAGGAATGGCCTTGCTGCTGTGCCCCAATGGTTAGCAAACTGACGGTACCTGGCTGCCAAGTCGGATCGCTGCGTTGGGGTTGGGCTTGAGACAGAGGGAGGGCAGTCAGGGAAGCCGCATTGATGATGGATGGATTCAGCCCTTGGCTCGACCGCAATGCTCCAAAATTGGGTATGACCGCAAGAGCAGACTGAATCAATGTAAAGGTGAGAGTGGCGATCGCTATTGTTGAAAAACCAGGGAAATTCATAGGGTCGAACCCTTGAGGATTCAGACGGGGGCTTCTTAATTTTCACCTATATTCAGGTTGAATCCGCAAAATCTCTAGAAAATTTTTCCTGTTCCCATAAACAAAACCCTTCTAGAATGCTTCTAGAAGGGTCTTTTAAGCGGGTGACGCGATTCGAACGCGCGACATTCACCTTGGCAAGGTGACGCTCTACCGCTGAGCTACACCCGCATATTTAGGGGTCAGTTCAGACCTGCTAAATTTAGCGCATCTCCTAATTTGCCAGAAGGTGGGAGAGGTGTCAACCTCATTTCAAAAATTTTCTGGCTTTGGACAACCACTTCATTCTAAGCGATAAGGGGGCGATCCGTTGCAATCTTTTTGAGTCGTAGAACGACATCGGATATGGAAGAGTTAGAAGTTTGTTCTTTTAAGTGAAATTTTGGGAAAATCAGCGAATCCAAAAATTCTGAAAAGAAATTCTCTATAGTGAATTTTTTCCAGGATAATTTTTAAGACTGGGTGAGTGAAAGACGAACTTGGAGTCGTCAACCTTTTAGCCGATGGAATGGGGTGATCAGCATCGACCTGACTGGCATTGTTCGAGGGTTGGGCGGACTAATGAATAACATTGCAAGATTTAGATTTTTGGTTTTGCCCCTTGCGGTGGGCAGCTTTGTCCTGGGTTCGGGGAGTGCTAGGGCGCAGTTGGTGCCGGATGAGAGTTTGGGGCAGGAGCGATCGCAACTCACTCCCCAGGGCGATCGCACGCTCATCCAGGGAGGCGCACAGCGGGGAAGTGCGCTGTTCCATAGCTTCCAGGAATTTAACATTGACGCGGGGCAACGGGTGGACTTTGCTAACCCGGAGGCGGTCGATCGGATTTTTGCGCGGGTGACGGGTCGCAATCCCTCGAATTTGCTGGGCACCTTGGGCGTTTTGGGGCGGGCGGATTTGTTCTTGCTGAACCCCAATGGCATTGTGTTTGGGGCGAATGCGCGGCTGGATGTGAATGGCTCTTTTTTGGCGACGACGGGCGATCGCCTGCAATTTGACAACTTTGAGTTTAGTGCCCGCAATCCCGCCGGGTTGTCTTCCTCGCTGTTGACTGTGAGTGCGCCCCTTGGCATTCAGTTTGGGACAAGGCCGGGGGCGATTCGCTATCAAACTGCTGCGTTCAGAGAGGAGGGAGCGATCGCGCCAGAATTGGCGGTGAAGCAAGGGCAAAATCTGGCTTTTTTGGGTGGCGATATTGAAATTCACAATGGTCGGCTGACGGCTCCGCAGGGCGCGATTCTCTTGGGCAGTGCCGCTGATGGAATGGTGGGACTGAATCTTGAGGCCGCAGGTTGGAACTGGGAAGTCGGTGAGTTGCCCTTGGGGGGCGAGGTGCGGCTGTCGGGGACGGCGGTGGCGGATGTCAGTGGCGAGGGCGGGGGACAGATTCGGGTGGGGGCGGGGCGGGTGCTGCTGCGCGATCGCGCCCGTCTGCAAGCGGATACGTTGGGGGCAGAGGATGGGCGAGGGATTGACATTGATGCCCAGACTTTGCGATTGCGCGATGAAGCCACGTTCAGCAGTATGACCCTGGCGAGTGGGGCTGGCGGTTCCATTCGACTGCGAACCGATACCCTGAATTTAAGTGGCGTTAATTTTGAAACGATGCAGTTTAACTACTTTCGAGGCATTTTGAGGTTACCTGTTGACCCATTAAACCGAGTGAGCGGTTTGTTTGTAGGTACGACTAGTACCGGGGAGAGCGGTGAGATCCAAATCGATACTCGGCAATTGCGGCTGCAACAGGGCAGTATTATCACCAGCCCAACCTTTAGCAGCGGTCGGGGCGGGGATTTACGGATTCGGGTGACGGAAGATGCCCAGGTGCGTGGATCGGCGATCGTCACCACAGCCTTTAATCGTGGACGAGCCGGGGATTTGCAGATGCAAACCGGAAATGTCACGGTTCTAGATGGTGGAACCATGAGTACAACGACGTTTGGCGATGGCAGGGGCGGCAATCTGAGTATCCAGGCGAGGGATACGGTGCGGGTGGTGGGCGCTTGGCCAACTGCGCTAGTGCCGTCCAACCTCTCGACCTTTTCTGTGAATGGAACGGGGGATTCGGGGCGGTTGGCGATCGCGGCTCGGGCGGTGCGGGTTGAGGACGGAGGCGCGATTACGACTTCCAACGGGGTTGTCTTACGGAATCTGGGTTACTACTTTTCAGACGGGCGAGGCGGCAATCTCGTGATTAATGCGTCAGATTCAGTGGTGGTGACGGGCTTTTCTCCAGAGGTGGAGTTTGGCAGTTTGATTATCACCGCCACGCATGGTAGACAAGCTTCTGGCAATCTGCGGCTGCGGACTCAGCGGTTGCTGCTTGACCAGGGGGGAATTATTAACGCTTCTACGGTAAGTTCCGGACAGGGCGGAAATGCGTTCATTGAGGCATCTGAGTCAATTGAGATTCGCGGTGTGGTTCGGATTGGTGACCTGCTTTTCCCCAGTCGGCTCGAAACCCTCTCCGGAGATGCGCTGCTGGCGGATTTGTTGCCGCCGAACTCGTTTAGAGGCGATGCGGGGCGGCTACGGGTGGTGACCGGAAGGCTGACGGTGAGCGACCATGGGCGGATTAATGTCGCCAGTATTGGGACGGGGCGATCGGGGGAAATTACCCTGCGGGCGAACGCCATTGACATTGATCGAAACGCTGAAATTAATGCCACGACGAATCGCAATGGGCGCGGCAACATTGACCTTGCGGCGAATCGATTGTTTGTCCAGGGAGGCAGCCGGATCACGACGGATGCTCGGCAATCGACAGGGGGAAACATTGCCCTGCGTGCCAATGAGCTGATGGTGGTGCAACAGGGCGAGATTACGGCCAATGCGATCGCTGGACGGGGCGGCAATATTGACATCACCACCCCCAGTTTGGTGCGGGATGCGACTAGTCCTATTACGGCTTCTTCTCGGCTGGGGCTGGATGGGCGGGTGACGATTCGCTCGGCGTTTGAAGATCCGGATATTGATACGGTGGAGCTGCCGGAAACGATTGGGGATGAGAGCGATCGCATGGTGGCGGGTTGTCCGAGCGATCGGGAAGCCAGCTTTGTGGTGACTCGTCGGGGTGGGCTGCCGGAAGATCCGCGCCAGATGGTGGAGGGGCAGGTGGTGGTGCAGGATTGGCGGAGGCAGTCTGGTTTGGAGGATTCTGGGGAGGGGGGGCGATCGCAGCTACCGTCCACTCCAACCGCATCTATCCAAGAAGCTCAGGGTTGGCGCACGACTGCGGCTGGAAAAATTGAACTGGTTGCAACGGCTTCGACGACGGAAGCGATTGGGGAGGGGGTTTGTCCGATCGCGGTGGCGCGTTGATGGGCGAAAGGGGAAAGGCGAAAGGCGAAAGGCGAAAGGAAAAGTTCTCTGGTCATTTCTCTATCTCTTTATTTCAAACCGCAGAGACGCAGAGACGCAGAGTTAAGAGTTAAAAACAGTCATCTCCCTATCTCCACATCCCCCTATCTCCCCACTCCCCACTCCCCACTCCCTACTCCCTACTCCCTATGTCTTCTTGGTATTTCTGGCTTCGTTCTTTGGTGTTGAGTCTTGTGGCTTGTGGTGTGGTGGTTTTGTGGGATTTTGTGGGTCATGCGTCACCCATTGTTTTTGGGGGGGTGGAGTCAGGGACGGGGAAGGTGGAGATGATCGCACTCTCTCCGGCTTCAGCACTGCTATCTCAGGGGCAGGAAGCCTATGAGCGGGGGCGGTTGATGGAGGCGGTGGCGATTTGGCGGCGGGTGGTGGAGAGGGGGGTGGCGGATGATTATGAGCAGGCTTTGGCTTGGAATTATTTGGCGATCGCGTATCAGGATTTGGGGCAGTGGGATGGGGCGATGGGGGCGATCGCTCAGGCTCAGGGGCGATCGGCGACGCTTCAGGATAGTCTGCTAGCGGCTCAAATCTTCAACACTCAGGGCAGTTTGTACCTCAATCAGGGGGAACCCGAAGTGGCGCTGACGACTTGGGAACAGGCGGAGTCGCTGTACGCGGCGGCGGCGGATGAGGCGGGGGTGATCTTGAGCCAGATGAATCAGACTCAGGCTTTGCGGGCGTTGGGGCGCTATCGGCAGGCGCGCGATCGGCTGGAAGCGTTGGAGGAGAGGCTGCGATCGCAACCCGACTCGCTGCTGAAGGCGAGACATCTGCGGAGTTTGGGGATGACCTTGCGGGGGGTGGGGGATTTGGGGCGATCGCAGGCGACTTTGTGGGTGAGTTTGGCGATCGTGGAGTCCCTGGATTCGAGCGAGTATGCAACTGGGATGGATCGGGCGGAGACGTTGCTGCAACTGGGGAATACGGCCAGTGCGGATGGGGATTTTGAGACTGCTAATCGGTTTTATCAGCAGGCACAGGATGGAGAAAAGGGTGGGGCAAAAAATGGAGCAGGTTCGAGTCGGGTGGCGATCGAGGCGCGGCTGAATCAACTGAGTCTCAGCGTTAAAACCCAGGAATGGCAGAGGGCACAGGCTCTATTTCCTGATCTGATCGATGAATTGAAGCAGCAGGCGGCGAGTCGCTGGCTGGTTTATGCCAAGGTGAATCTCGCGGAAAGCGTGATGCGATTGCCCCAGATAGTTGCTCAGAGGAAGTCCGTTGCCTCGCCCTCTGTTTTAACGCTGGCGCAACTGTTGGCGGGTGCAGTTCAACAAGCCCATCAACTCCAGGATGTTCGGGCTGAGTCCTATGCGTTGGGCAGTTTGGGGCATTTGTATGAACAGACGCAGCAGTGGACGGAGGCGCTGGATCTGACGCAGCAGGCAGCGGCATTAGCTGCGGGGATTCAGACGGAAGATGTGATGATTCACTGGGTTTGGCAGGAGGGGCGGCTGCTCAAGGCGCTGGGGCAAAAGGATGGGGCGATCGCAGCCTATGAGCAAGCGGTCGGCATTCTGAAATCCCTGCGGCAGGATCTGCTGGCGATGAATCCAGAGGTGCAGTTTTCGTTTCGCGATCAGGTGGAACCCGTGTATCGGGAACTGGTAGATCTGCTGCTGGGAGAAGTACATCGCCAGCCGGAAGCCCTGCAACAATCCCGGCTGAAGCAGGCGCGAAAAACCATCGAAGCGCTGCAACTGGCGCAACTGCAAAACTTTTTTCGAGAAGCTTGCCAAACTTACGAACCCCGGACGATCGACCAGGTTGATTCTCGGGCTGCAGTGATTTATTCGATTGTGCTGCCGGAAAGTTTGGAGGTGATTCTGTCGCTGCCGAATCGTCCGCTGTTTCACTACCGTCAGCCGATTATGCAGACGGAGGTAACCGAAATGGTGACGGCGCTGCGGCAATCGTTGAACCCTGCATTTTTGCCCCAAGAGGGGCTGCCGATGGCTCAGAAGTTCTATGACTGGCTAATCCGTCCGGCCTTGTTGCGATTTCAAAAGCAGCCGATTGATACGCTCGTCTTTGTGCTGGATGATTTTCTGCGGGATGTGCCGATGGCGGTGCTGCATGATGGCCAGCATTACCTGATTGAGGAATATGCGATCGCCCTCACCCCCGGCCTGGAACTGTTTGACATCCCCGATCGCCCCTCGCCCAACCCCAAAGTCCTGGTAGGCGGCATCAGCGAAGCGCATCAGGGATTTGCCGCCTTACCCGGCGTAGCGCAAGAAGTGGCAAACCTGCAAACCCAACTCCGCAGCGAAGTCCTCCTCAACCAAGGCTTTACCACGCCCAATCTGTACAATCAGGTTGAAGAACGGCACTTCCCCATCATCCATCTGGCCACCCATGCCCAATTTAGCTCCCGCGCCGCAGACACCTTCATCCTCACCTGGAACGATCGCCTCCTAGTCAAAGACCTCAGCCAGTGGCTAGCCTCCCGGAACGAGGCATGGAGCGATCGCCCCCGCCCCATCGATCTCCTCGTCCTCAGCGCCTGCCAAACTGCCAAAGGCGACAAACGCGCCCTCCTCGGCCTCGCAGGCATCGCCACCCGCTCCGGAGCCAGAAGTACCTTAGCGACCCTCTGGGCAATCCAGGATCGCTCCACCGCCGACTTCATGGCTCAGTTTTACCAAAAACTCATCCCAGAAGGCCGCTCCAAAGCCGCCGCCCTCCAATCCGCCCAACTCACCCTCCTCCGCCAGCCGAAATATCAACATCCTTATTATTGGGCGGCATATGTGTTGGTGGGGAATTGGCAGTGATTGGGAGGGGAGTGGGGAGTGGGGAATAGGGGGGGAAAGGGGAAGGGGGAAAGGGGAAAGGGGAAAGGGATTCGTTGAGATTTTTGTTGGCTTATCGAAGGAGACTGACCAAGGAAATTTAGGAGAGGGCTTCTTTAAAGATTTTGTTGATAGATCGAGGAAGCCGATCCAAGCAATGGTTGAAGTGGAAAACCCTAGTCCTCCCCGTCGAATTCAACAATCCCCCCTCGCCTTTCGCCTTTCGCCCTTCCCCCTTCCCCTCCCTCCCCTTCCCCCTTTCGCCCTTCCCCCTTCCCCTCCCTCCCCTTCCCCTCCCCTCCCCTCTCTGCGTCTCTGCGTCTCTGCGTTTAAAAAAGGCTGTTTCCCTAAGCCAAGTTTTGCACCTGTTCTAACTGATGTCTTTCCCAAAGAGTTTGGTAGAGGCCGGGTTGGGCGAATAGCTGGGCATGAGTACCAGCCTGGACGATGCGACCCTGATCCAAAACGAGGATGCGATCCGCAGTTGCTGCCGCCGAAAGCTGGTGGGAGATGAAAATCACCGTTTTGCGCTGGGTGCCCTCCGAGAGGTTTTGCAGGATTTGGGTGGCGGTTTGGTTATCGACGCTGGAGAGGGCATCGTCGAGGATTAGCACGGGGGCATCGACGAGGAGCGCTCGGGCGAGGGCAGTGCGCTGGCGTTGGCCGCCGGAGAGGGTGATGCCGCGTTCGCCGACGATGGTTTTGTACTGCTGGGGGAAGTTGAGAATTTCGGTGTGGATTTGGGCTTGTTTGGCGGCTAGCTCTACGTCGGTCTGGTCGCTGCTGGGGTCACCGTAGCGGATGTTGTTTTTGATGGTGGTGCTGAACAGGAAGCTCTCTTGGGGGACATAGGCGATCGCCCCCCGCAGATCACTCAACCGCAACTGGGTAATGTCATACCCGTCTAGAAATAACTGTCCCGGCTCAATCTCCAGCAGATGGGTCAGAGCATTGGCTAAGGTGCTTTTACCAGACCCGATGGAACCGACGATCGCCACTGTTTCTCCCGGCTGAATCGTGAACTGGAGGTTGTCCAGCGCTGGATGATCGGCATTGGGATAGCTAAAGGTGAGGTTTTGCGCCATCAGCCAGCCCTTGACCTGGTTACGGGGTAGGGCAATAGCCTGGGGCGGGTCTTGGATTTTGGCCTCGGTGGAGAGGATGGCTTCGAGGCGATCGATACTGACCTCACCCCGCTGGTAGGCGGTGATGGTGAAGCCCAGGAGCGCGGTGGGAAAGACCAGGTTTTGGGCAAACAGCAACAGCGCCACAAAGCCCCCGACCTGGAGGGTTCCGGCTGCGATCGCCCCCGTCCCCAAAGCCAAAATCGCCAACTGACTCAAACTCGCTAACCCTCTCAGCAAGGGGAACAGCGTATTCTGCGTTTTAGACAGGTGTAGATTGGCCTCTAATAATTCTCGGTTGAGCCTGCGGAAGGCGCGTCGCTCGTTTTCTTCCTGGGCATAGATTTTGATCAGAGCCATGCCGCTCATGTCTTCCTGGATCAGGTCACTAAGACCCGAGGTTTCTTCCTGTACGCCCAACTGCTGGGTGCGGAGACGATGGCTGAAGAGGTTGACCAGCACGAGGATTCCGGGATAGACGGCGATCGCAGCCAAGGTCAACGGCACGCTAATGCCAAACATCGCAGGCAGCGTGAAGGCATAGGCAAAGATCAGATTGACCAGACTCAGCACCGCAAACCCCAGCAGCCGACGAATATTATCGACATCGCTAGTGGCGCGGCTGATTAGATCTCCAGGCGTATTGACCGCAAAGTATCCCGGTTCCAGCGTTAATAAATGGTTAAAAATTCGCTGCTTCAAGTCATACTCGACCTGTCGCCCCACGCCAAAAAGCTGAATCCGTGACACCATCCGCACTACCCACATCACCGAGGCCAGCCCCAGCACCACAGTGGAGTAATAGATCAGGCGCTCCATGCGAAAGGTGGCCTGTAGCTCATTCAAGCCATCCTGAATCAGCAGCGGAATATAGACCGACACAATATTGACAATCAGCAGCGCCAAGATACCCAGCGCCGCACTCCGCCAATGGGGGCGGAGATAGTCCAAAAGCTTACGAAAACGAGGAGAAAGCATTGAAAAATTATAGCGGGTTGGGGGGAACCGCTGGGGAGGGGGAGGAGGGGGAAAGGGGAAGGGGGAAAGGCAAAAGGGGGGACATTGAAGTTCCCTGGATGGGTTGAAGAGAAATTCGAGTCTCTTCTTCAAGTAAGGGAAAGGGGGGCATTAAAGTTCGCAGAATAGATCGCGGAGAAATTCCAGTCTCTCCTCCCTGGGTAATTCCAAGGCTTCATCCAAGCTATCTCTTTTGCTTTCCCTTTTGGCCTTGCGTTGAAGAACTCTGAGTCGCTCCAGTGAAGATTCCCGTTTCTTTCCCCGATTGATTCCAAGAATTGATCCAAGATCTCCCTTTCCCCTTTCGCCTTTCCCCTTTTCCCTTCCCCCTTCCCCCTTCCCCAGCCTGCCCAGAGATTACAACCCTAACGGATCGACTAACCACCCTCTTAGGAAGTAATAAACCGTGGAGAGATACTCATCAATGACGCGGGTGGTGATGACGAGTGCTTCTGCACTGGGGATCAGATCCGAGGCTGCGGCCAATCTGACACCGCTCTGGAGTTGGAAGACATAGAAATCGGTGGGGCGAGGTACCACTTCAAAGTTGAGTTTGGCAAAGGTGGAGGTGGCGCGGCGAATGTTGAGGGCGGGCGCGATCAGAATCACCGGGACTCGGACAGCGGCTTCGCCGGAGGCCAGCAGTCGCTGGGTGACGACCGCACTGGTGCGAGGATCAACCCCTTCTAAGTCAACCCGGATGCGATCGCGCGGTACCCCATTGCCAATCAGCACATCGGTAATGGCGGTTGTTTCGCTAACCCCATCCTGCTCTAGGGGACGCGGGCCCACACTGACAATCACCAGGGGATCGTTGCCTCGGTTGACCTGGGTGTTGTAAAGCTGGGCGGCGTAGAGGAGGCGCGATCGCTGCGATACGCTGATGCCATCTTCGGAGGTGTTGAGTTGCGCTCGAATGCGATAGGTGGGATCGGTCGGGGCGGAACCATCGCCCAGAACGACGATCGCACTCACGCCTCGGGTGGCGACTGCATCCTGTTGGGCTGCCACTTCAGAGACGGTGCGCTGTTCCGATTGGGCGGTCAGCAGATAGGCGGTGACGGGCAGGCTGGAAATCAACAGAATCAGCAGCGCCGCCATGACTTGTGGCCCCATGACGGCCTTGGTGCCCTTTCGCATGGCATAGGCCAGCAGCACCAGCACCAACCCCAAGGGACGCAGTGGAAACGAGAGAATGCCCCAGAGCAGACCAACGGTGCGATTGGTGGGTTCCAGGAAGGCCAACACCAGCAGCAACACCAGCACAACGCCGCCCAGCCAGGTTAGATAACGCCGCTCAATGAACGACAACAGGACGAACCGCACCAGAAAATAAATTGCCGCCAGGATGATGATTTGTGTAATTAACTCAAACATAATTGCCTTCCTCTAACACCATCCTTAAACGATTGATCTAACCCGCCGTGGAGCCATCCGGCTTCCTACACTGCACCCACAGACTGGTATCCACAACGTCTCGAATCCTAAAGTCTTGACCCCTATCGCCTGGAACCCTGACGACTGGAATCCGATCGCTTTGAATCCGATCGCTTTGAATCCTAACGACTGAAATCCTAATGCCTGGAATTCCCACGATCTGAATGCCAATGCCTTGAATTTCAGTACTTTGACTCCAAGCTCCAACAAGCTACCCGTTTTCTTTTGGGAATCGATCGGGCAGCGCGAATGGGGAATGGATACAGTACGCAAATCCTAGCGGTGTAAAAAGCAAACTGAGTCAACATAGTCTATTGCATAACTCGCTTTGGATAGCATTTTTTTTAGGTTTTGGCAACTCGGCCACTTGTCAAATGGAATCGCTGAGAACCCTGACTAAATGGGGGGTTTCGCCCATCCCACAAAACACACATTGACGGCATGACGAGAGCCTGTATAACTCTACAGAACTCTGGTCAAAACAAAACTATCGGGCTGAATTCATTCACAAAACTTAAAATTCATCAGTCCAGGGATGAAATTGCCCATGATAACTGAGTTTCAGTAAATGGAATCAGCCAAAATGGGGAGTGCGATCGCCCCTTTCTCCTCTGTATACA
>JALOOP010000167.1 GCA_025454315.1 Oculatellaceae cyanobacterium Prado106 | reverse complement strand
AGCCGCAGAGATGGGGAGAAGGGAAAAGGGGAAGGGGGAAAGGGAAAAGGGGAATCTTGGAGGACTTCGCTGAAATCAATTCAAGAGGAAGAAAAGAGAAAATCTCTTGATTTTCTTCAAAGATTTATTCAATGATTGCCCTTTCACTTTTTCCTGTTCAATCCTCCTCTTCTCCATGCAATCGATTCCAGATAGACATTCAAGAGAGAAACCAGATAAAGTCTCTTCGACTTTTCAAAGGTTAGATTCAATGGCTCCCCTTTCCCCTTTCCCCTTCCCCCCTCTTCCCCTCCCCCATTCAGTCTTTTGAACCGAACCGGACGATGAAAAATCCGGCAATGGGCATTACTATCGAGAGAAAGCTCCCCAAAACGGCCTCCTTATCCTCTCTGCGTTTCGCCCATGACCTACGTCTATGACATTTTTATTAGCTATCGCCGCAGGCCGCCTGTAGAAGATTGGGTGCGCTACCACTTTTATCCGCTGCTGAAGAAATGGTTGCCGCAGTCGATGCCGCGTGAGCCAATGATTTTTATTGATGTGGGGGTAGAAACGGGGACGGAATGGGCGATCGCACTCGAAAATGCCCTTAAAAGCTCCCGCTGTTTGCTGCCTGTGTTGTCGCCGGACTATTTTCGATCGAACTGGTGTTTGGCTGAATGGCAGAGCATGATCGAACGGGAACAGCAGCTTGGACTAAGAACCGCCCAAAATCCCAATGGCATCATTTACCCGGTCGTGTTTTCCGATGGTGAACATTTCCCTGACGAAGCAAAACAAATCCAGCAGCGCGATCTGAGAAAATGGAATAGCTCATACCTCTCGTTTGCCGAAACAAAAGGTATTGTGGAACTGGAGCAACAAGTCCAGGAACTCTCTGAGGAGTTGTGGAACATGCTACAACGGGTGCCGCCCTGGCAAGATTTCCCAGTGGTCACGCCCAAAGTCAGTCCCAATGTCACGGTTCATTTGCCGAGGTTGCAATGAGTGAAGGCAGTGTCGTCACTTTTTATTCCTACAAAGGTGGGGTCGGGCGCACCCTGATTTTGGCTAGCGTCGGCGTGCTGCTGGCCATGTGGGGCTACAAAGTTCTCTGCGTCGATTGGGATCTAGAAGCCCCCGGCCTCCACATTTACTACGCCCACTGGATGCACCGCCCCTCGACACCGGGGCTGACCGAACTGGTGCAAGCCTACCATGATGGACTTAACCCCAACTGGCGCAACTTTGTCACCTCCGTCGATATTCCAGATGCCAAGGAACCCCTGCGCGTCATGAAGGCCGGGCTGCACGATGATTCCTACTTTGGCCGGATGCAGCAACTCGATTGGAAAACCCTCTACGAGGAGTCTAATCTGGGGGTATTCCTCGAACAAATGCGCCGCGAATGGAAACAAGAATTTGACTTTATCCTGATCGACAGTCGCACCGGGGTTACCGACATCGGCGGCATCTGCACCATTCAAATGCCCGATTTCCTCGTCCTGCTGTTTACCGCCAATGCCCAGAGCTTATTTGGGGCGATCGATGTCGTCCAGCGAGCTGCCCAACTCCGCAACCATCTGCCCTTCGATCGCGGCAAACTCCTCGCCCTCCCGGTTGCCACCCGCTTCGAGTCCCGCATTGAGTACGAACTCGCCCAAGACTGGCTGGGCACCTTCGCCCAATCCCTCGCGCCTATCTACGCCGAATGGGTACACCGCAATGTCACCGCTGCCGACATGCTGAACTTCACCAAAGTCCCCTATGTGCCCTACTGGAGCTTCGGTGAAAAAGTCCCCGTCATTGAAGAAGGCACCAAAGATCCCGAAAGTATTGGCTTTGCGTTGGAAACCCTGGCGGCTCTGGTGGCTTCCCGGCTGTCCGGCAGCGATCTCCTCATTAGCAACCGCGATTCCTTTGTGGCGATCGCCAAAGGAGAAGCCAGCACTAGCTTCACCCCCCAAGAGCAATATGAACAGCAGGTGGAACGCACCATCCGCGAAGACGGCGGTGTGATTTCCAAAATCAGCCGCATTGTCCTTGATGGCCTGCGCCGTAGCCTAGAGCTATCGCCCCAACAGGCCGCCATCACCGAGCAAATGATCCTCAAGCCGTACCAAACCTATGAACGGACTTTGTCGGAAATCGCAGAACGGGAGCGTCCACTCAAAGAAAGCACCAAAAGACGACTACGAAGCATTCAAGAAACACTGCTGCTCACCGATGAAGATGTCGAAGCGATTACCGATCGCATTCTCTCTGATGACCTGCGCTCAGAACGTGGTGTAGACTATCGTCCGCTACGGGATTTACTACGGCAGGAACAATGGGAAGAAGCCGACTATGAAACCTACCAACTCGTCCTCCAAGCCGTCGGACGCACCTACGAAGAACCGATCGTGGGCGACGAACTCCTACACTTCCCGCACCTGGATCTGCAAACCCTCGATCGCCTCTGGATACACTACAGCCGCAACCGCTATGGCTTCAGCCTGCAACAGCGTCTCTACCTAGAAGTCGGCGGCAACCCCAGCGGCAAGTACGATGACCTCGCCTGGAAGCGCCTGGGCGATCGCATTGGCTGGCGCGTCCAAGACCAGTGGCTGACCTACAACGAACTCCAGTTCAACGGCCAGTCGCCCCCCGGCCACCTCCCCGGCACCATGCTGGCGATCGTCTCCTTCATGTACGATGCCCTCTACGACTCCCTCTGGAAAGAACCCGAGTCTGGCGAAATGGTGCGCTGGGAGCAGTTTTCCAATTCGGCGATCGCCTGGGCAGGGGTTTTCCATTTAGCCACCCGCATTAAACCCGGAGGTTTTTGAAGTCATGACTGCCACCCTTATCCAAAGCCCTGATCGGGTAATTCTCCCTCATATCAGTTGGCAAACCTATCAATCGCTGGTCAAGGACTTTGAATCCGAACCTGCCATGCGTCTCACTTATGATCGCGGAACCCTTGAAATTCGTATGCCTCTTGATCCCCATGAAACTTACAAAAAACTCCTGGGTCGTCTCATTGAAGCTGCAACCGAAGAATTGGATCTGGAGATTCGGAGTTTAGGATCACGGACTTGCGATCGTGAAGATCTAGCCAAAGGATTAGAGCCGGATCAATGTTATTACATTCAAAATGAAGCCTTAGTCCGGGAGGTTGAGCAGATTGACCTAGCCATTTATCCACCCCCTGATTTAGCGGTGGAAATTGACATTACCAGCAGTTCCTTGAATCGATTTTCAATTTATGCTGACTTAGGCGTACCGGAAATATGGCGATATGATGGGCGATCGCTCACTATCCACCACCTGCAAAACGGCAAATATCACCTCCATGATCAAAGCCTTGCTCTGCCCTCACTCCAAGCCAGCGAAATCACCCGTCTCATGGAACTTCGATTTCCAAAAAACGAGACACAATCCGCCGTCAGTGAGAATGCTCTACTCAAGCAATTTCGACAATGGCTGAGCAGCCAGAGGGAGAATCCATGAAAGCCAACTTACTTTATCAGCAAGACTTTTATCAATGGACTCAGCAGATGGCCGAGGCATTGCAACATGGACACTACGAGAAGCTTGACCTGGAAAATTTAGCAGAGGAAATTGAAAGCTTGGGACGATCAGAAAAACGAGAACTCCGCAGTCGATTGCAAATTTTGTTGATGCACTTGCTGAAATGGCAGTACCAACCCCAAAGACGTAGCCACAGTTGGCAATCCACTATCACAGAACAGCGCGTTCAAATCAACGGTTTATTGCAGGACAGTCCGAGTCTGCGCCCCTACTTGGTCGAGATCTTTGAAGACTGCTATGAAACGGCTCGAACCTTGGCGGCAGGTGAGACTGGGATGGCGATCGCACACTTCCCAACTTCCTCCCTCTACAGCATCGAAGAAACTTTACAACTTGATTATTGGATAGACTCGCCGGATGTACCGGAATAACCCGACGTGGAAATTTTGAGGAATCCTTTGAGATACCATAATTGTTGCAACTGCTTAGAAATCCAAAGACTCTTCTCAATTGACTAAATCAATGCACTACGGATCATTCGCCTTTTGGACTTCATCGCATCCACAGGTGAGCAATATCGTCTGAGCTTCCTGCATCAGAGCATCTTGTTCCTGCCGTAGTTGTTCCAGTCGATGCAAAATCTCTGACAATCGCTGTTGCTGGGTTTGAGGCTGCAATTCTGCCTTGGATTGGGACTCGATCGCTTCTGTCGCTACAAATGGAGATGGAACTGCCGATTTGCGCTTCAGAAAACCTCCCGGCTTGACCACCCGAACCAGCAGCAGCAATCCACTAAAGGTTGCCTTAAGCAGCTTAAAAGGAGCTTGCAGCAGAAAAATCCAGAGGTTTTGGGTGAGTTGGACAAAGGCACTCAGTAAGCCCCAGGTGATAAAGAGGACGGTGAGACAGAGTGCGATCGCCCACAGGGGATGACTAAGCAGCCAAAACCCCAGCGGATGTTGCTCCATCCAGCCCTGCCCCCAGGCTTGCAGCGAACGATAGACCCCCTGCTGTAGGCCATCGGTGAGGGTTTGATTGAACTGCACTAGCCTAGACATGCGATCGCCCCTCCCCCCCCAGAAACAAATCCCCAAATAAATCCCCGAACGAATCCCCAAACAAATCCCCGAACAAACCCCCGAAATGGGTCTACTTCAAGTTCCCAAAATCGGTCTACTCCAAATGTAAAACCGCTTTGCCAATAAACTGCCGTTGGGTCAACTGCTGAGCCACAGTGTCCACCTCCGTCCAAGGTGCTTCTAGAGCAATATGGGGTCGCAGATGCCCCTCATCTAATAATTTAACGAGCCGTTGCAATCCCAGAGCAGCAGGCTGAGCCTTCAATTCATGAAACAGAATAAACCCATAGAAATTCAGCCCCCCTTTGCCATAGAACCGCGAGACATTCAGCGTCACCTCCGAACCCGCCGTTGCCCCAAAGGTGACACAGGTGCCATCCACGGCCAACAGGTTTAGGGCACCGGGCAAAGTCTGTCCCCCCACCGAATCCAACACCACATCATAGAACCCATACTGCTCTGCCGGACTCGGGTCATCGCCCACCACCACCTGATGCGCCCCCGCTACCTTAACAAACTCCACCAAATCTGACCGACGCACCTGCGCCACCACTAATCTTGCCCCGGCATAGCGCGCCAGTTGACAGGCAAAATGCCCCACGCCCCCCGACGCTCCCGTGATTAACACCGATCGCCCCAACACCGAGCCGCCCTTCTCCAGCGCCAACAGTGCCGTCAATCCGGCTACGGGCAGCGTCGCCGCCTGAGCAAAGGAGACAAACGAGGGGAGTTCTGCGATCGCATGGGTAGGAGCCGCAATCTGTTCCGCCCAGGCACCCGAAGGCAGCATCCCCACCACCCGCGTCCCCACCGGAAACCCCGACCCATCCGCCGCCGCCTGTTCTATCGTCCCGGCAAAGTCCCAGCCCGGTCGCCAGCCCGCCTCTGCCGTGAGCGATCGCCGCACCTCCCCCCGATTCAATGAAATCGCCGCCACTTTCACCACAGCTTCAAACGGCAGAGGCATGGGGCGATCGACCATCTGAATCGCTAAACGCCCCGTCTTTGACGGATCAACCACAACAGCTTTCATCGGCTCCATGCCCTCCCATGTTTTTTCAATTAACTTCCATGTAATTTCTCAATGACCTTGCCCTCTTTGGGACTGCCCAGAATTCGCAGAAACCCTCATTGTCAGGCATGAGCATTCGCCATCCAATATTCCTCCTGTACAGACACAAAAAGCACTCCTCTACGTCTCTGCGTCTCTGCGTCTCTGCGGTTGATGAATTTCCTTCTTGCTCTTGAGTAATGACTGAGTAGCAAATAGGAGAACATCCCAATTCTAGGGACGATTTAAGTTACAATTTGTAACCGAAGTACTAACAACCGAAACACGCAATCACTGCATAAGGAATTGAACCCTATGGCTCTCTCTGTTGGCGCAACTGCCCCCAACTTTACCGTCAAGGACACAAATGGCAACACGGTTTCCCTAGCCGACTATGCCGGAAAAACAGTGGTGCTTTATTTTTATCCCAAGGATGATACCCCAGGCTGCACCAAAGAAGCCTGCGGCTTTCGAGATAACTATTCCGCCTACCAGGGCAAAGATATTGTCGTCTTTGGTGTCAGCATGGACAACGAAGCTTCCCACCAAGCCTTCACCCAAAAGTTCAATCTGCCCTTCCCCCTGTTGGCCGACACGGAAGGAGCCTTGACCAAGGGCTTCGATGTGGATGGCGGTGGCTACTCCAAGCGGGTCACCTTTGTCATCGACGGCACTGGCAAAGTAGCTAAGGTCTACGACTCGGTCAAGACAGACACCCACGCAATCGACATTCTGGCCGACCTGGGAGCCGCTTAATCCTTTCGCGGATTCAATCATTTTACTGGGATACCGGGTGGGAGGCGCTTCTGGGCTTTTCACCCGGTATTTCTTTATCCATCGTTAACGAATGCTTAACGTTTGCTGCAAGTGGTCAATCCGATCGCCGTTAACTTTAGTCTCATTTGGGCGATCGCTCCTCAATCCACAGTAGTCTAATAACAGAAGCGAACTAAAGCTTCTGTTCGAGAGTTCGGTTAGTCCAATCCCACATCAACAGGAGGTTAATGATTCTTTCCTCGTTTGAGTTATTGGATTCTTTCACGACACCGTCCAACCAGATTTCTTAACCGTTTCCTTCTTGCATCTCTGGGAGTTAGTTCTCTCTTATCTTAAATGTGTCCCAACGGTTGATCTCTTCATTCAACTTATTCCACATTTAAGGGCTCACCTTTAAGGGCTGCTCATATCTAAGAGCTAAGCAGAATGCCTCCACGAAAACTACTCCAAATCTAGGAAGCATCTCAAGAAGTCGTTCTGGATATTTGGTTACCTTGAATCTGTCTTGTCAACAGATAAATCGGTTTGTATTGCTTCAAATCGTCCAATGCCATATCAACAGGAGGTTGCTTATTATTTCCTTGTTTGAGTTATTGGATTTTGTTTCAACACCATCCAACCAGATTTCTTAACCATTCCCTTCTTGTATATCCGGGAGTTAAGCTCTATCCTCCTTGAAAGTTGATTGCTGTATATCAGCTTTTGCCCCGACGATAGAACATCTCCACGAAAACTACGCCACATTCGGGAAACATTTCAAGAAATCGTTCTGGATGTTTTGCCTCGAATCTGTTTTTTGGCAAGACCGCTTTCTCTTGTGAGAAGGCGGTTTTGTTTTGGGGATTGATTTGAACGCGGAGGCGCGGAGACGCAGAGAGGGAAGACGCAGAGAGATAAAGGAGGGGAAGGAGGAAAAGGAGGGGTTTTGTTTTTAGCTGGGGGGTTTGGTTTGTAATAGGGTGGTGATTTTGTTGAGGAGGCGGGGGAGTTCGACGGGTTTGGTGTCGTAGTCGTCGCAGCCTGCGGCGATCGCCCGCTGCTGGTCTTCTGCGCGAATGTGGGCTGTGAGGGCAATGACGGGAATTGAGCGGGTTTGGGGGTTGGATTTGAGCTGTTGGGTGGCTTGCCAGCCGTCTAGGACGGGCATGTTCATGTCCATGAGAATGATATGGGGGGTTTCGATGAGGGTTTTGGCGATGCCTTCTTCGCCGTTGACGGCTAGAATCACCTCGTAGCCCGATCGCTGGAGCCGACGGGCGAGCATTTCTCGGTTGAGTTCGTTGTCTTCGACTAGGAGGACTTTGGGTTTCTTGGGCTGAGAGATAATCTGGGGATCTTCGACGATGCGGAGTTTGTCGGCTTCGGCTTTGATGGCTTGGAAGTAGTCGGTTTGGGTAATTTCGGCGACTTGGCGATCGCGCTTCACCTGGTCAATCTCAATTTGCAGCGCTTCGACCTGGCGCTTCAGTTTGGCTTCCTTGAGCTTGCGTTCGGTGACTTCTTCGATGATGCCTTCATAATAGAGCAGTTGACCCGTCCCATCCCGCACCGCCCGCGCACTTTCCGACACCCAGATCATTTCCCCATCCTGGCGGCAAACCTGATACTCAAAGCCTGTCACCTGCCCCTGTTCTTCGACTAAGCGTCTAAATTCGGCGCGGCCTTGGGCATCTAGGTAAATTTGATGTTCGATTTCGGTGACCGCTGCCAGCATTGCTTCGGGCGAGTCATAGCCGTGGATTTTGGCCATGGCCGGGTTGACGCTGATGAATCGGCCTTCGATTGTCGATTGATAAATTCCTTCAACGGCGTTTTCAAAGATGCTGCGATACTTGGCTTCGGCGATGCGAAGGTTGGCTTCGGCCTGTTTGCGATCGGTAATATCGCACAATGCGCTAAGAATCGTTGCTTCCCCGTTAAAGGTCAAAGGCTGAAAAGAAGCAGTCACCCAGAACTTGGTGCCGTCCGCCTTCTGACACTGAAGCTCCTGGGAATGAATCGGCTGGTTATTCGCCAATTGTTCCAGAATCGTTTGTCGTTCTGTGGCATCGGCGTAGAAATCCAGGGTCGATCGCTGGAGCAGTTCATCGACGCTCAGTCCAACGGCCTGTCCGGCTGCCCCATTGGCGTAGAGAATTGTGCCATCAGAGCGGCGGGAAATCAGGACGGGAATGGGGGTTGCTTCGGCAATTAGACGCTGGGCAAGGTAGAGGACTTGCTGATGGCGGAGGCGCTGTCTTTCCAGGCAGGTCGCAATTTTGGTGTGCAGCAGAATGGGTTGGAACGGCTTGGAGAGATAGTCATCGGCACCCAATTCAACACAGCGCACCACCAGATCCAGTTCATCCAGCGCAGAAATCATGATGACGGGAATCGATCGCCACTCTGGACTCGCCTTGAGTTGCTGCAACAGATCCAGACCATTGGTTTCGGGCATGATCAGATCCAACAGGATTAGATCATAGGACTGGGTTTGTAGTTGGGCGAGGGCGGCTGATCCACTGGCTGCGATCGCCACCTCATACCCCTGTCGCATTAATTGCCGAGACAGCAAATCCCGATTGGTTTCATTGTCATCAATCACGAGAATGGTGCCACCCTGGGGCGCTTTGTCCAGCGGTTCCTGGTTAAGAAATTGCAGCGTGGTGGCGACTTCCTGTACGGCGGTGGACGCGAGACTTAAGTCGGCAGGGTCTAGGAGAGCGATCGCCTGTAGCTGCTGCTGAGCCAACGTCACAATGTCATTAATCATCTGGAACAAGCGCTGCGCGGCTTCGTAGACTTTGGTTAAGTCAGGACGGGTGGCTTCACTGGCTTCTTCGAGGAGCAGTTCACAGTAGCCGATAATGGTGCTGAGGGGGGTGAGCAGATTGAGCCGAATGTTGGCTCCAAAGGCATCCATATCCAGCTCTAAGGCACTCAGTTCTAGCTGATCCGGATCAAGAATGGAGCGGGTCAGGGTGAGTAATTGATGACCACAATCTTGAATCTTTCGCAGATCCTCAATCAGGTTTAGATTTTCGTCCGATCGCTGTTCATCGATCAAGAGTTCACAGTATCCCAAAATTGCATCGATCGGCGTGCAGAGTTCATGACGCAAATATCGCATCAGCGCATGTTGCATCCGATAATCGACGGGAACTGCTGGCGTAGATTTGGGTTTGGATTGTTCAATCAGCCGATCGATTTTTTCCAGCAGTCGCGGCAGTTCAATCGGCTTGACTTCGTAATCATCACAACCTGCCGCCAGTGCCGTTTCCCGATCGCCGGACATGGCATGAGCCGTCAGCGCAATCACCGGGATCTCCCGCGTTTGGCTATCTGCCTTGAGCCGTCGAGTCGCTTCCCAGCCGTCCATCCCTGGCAGGTTCAAGTCCATCAGCACTAGATCTGGTCGATGCAGGCGGGTCTGGGCGATCGCCTCTCCCCCATCCACAGCAAACACCAGTTGGTAGCCCCGACGTTCCAACCGTCGAGCCAGCATATCGCGGTTATCTTCGTTATCTTCGACCAGGAGAAGTTTGGGCATGGCGCGGGGAGTTAGAGGGGGAACACAGATGAACGCAGATGAACGCAGATGAATGGGATGGGAGATGGGGAGATAGATGGAGGATCGTTTGTTCTTCCCTACTCCCTACTCCCTACTCCCTACTCCCCACTCCCCACTCCCTACTCCCCATTCCCACCCACAAGACCATGAATCTCATTCAACAAGCTTTGGCGATCGCAAGATCCCTTTTGATAGAGCCGTTGGATTTGACCGTCGAGGCGTTGGCGATCGGTGGGGGTGAGGTCTTTGGCGGTGAGGACGACGACGGGGAGCGATCGCCATTCGGGGCGTTGGCGGAGTTGGTCGAGGAACTCGAAACCGTCCATTTCGGGCATCATCAGGTCGAGCAGGATCAGGGTGGGGACTTCCTGTTCTAGGGCGGCGAGGGCGGTGCGGCCATTGTCGGCTTCGAGGACGCGCCAGTTGGCACGGATCAGGTGACGGCGCATCATTTCGCGGTTGGCGGGGTTGTCTTCGATCAACAGGACGGAGGGGGTGGCATCGGCGCAGTATTTTTGCAGGACTTTGATGAGGCGATCGTAGTCGATCGGTTTGAGCAGGTAGTCGGTGGCACCCAGCGCATAGCCCCGGTTTTTGTCATCGAGGATGGAGGCCATGATCACGGGAATGTTGGCCAAAGCGGGATCGGCTTTGAGGTTGGTGAGGACGGACCAGCCGTCCATGTTGGGCAACAGGACATCGAGGATAATTGCATCGGGCTGATGTTCCAGGGCAAGCTGTTGTCCCGTGGTGCCATCGGCAGCGATCAAAACTTGGAAGCCTTCCCGGATCAGGAATCGCTGCATCAGTTCCTGGGTGGCGGGATCATCGTCAATCACCAGGATAGTCTTGGCATTGGGGGCAGGAGTGGGCAGATCGAGCAGGACGGGAGCGGGTTGGGCTTGGAAGTTGAGGGGCAGCACTAGGGTAAAGGTGGTGCCTTGGGCGATCGCACTTTCTACCTGAACATCCCCGCCCATGAGCTGGCTGAAGGTACGGGTAATGACTAATCCCAAGCCCGTACCGCCGTACTTGCGCGAGGTGGACGCATCGGCCTGGGTGAACGCCTGGAAGAGTTTCGTTTGCTGCTCCTGGGTCATGCCAATGCCCGTGTCTTTGACCTGGAAGCGGATCTGGGTAGGCGACACCGTTTCATCTTTGCGAACGGTGAGGGTAATGGTGCCGTTTTCGGTGAACTTGCAGGCGTTACTCAGTAGATTAAATAGACTCTGGCGCAGCTTGGTCATGTCACTTTGCATGGTACCAATGTCTGGGGGACAGTCAATCACCAGTTGATTATGCTGTTTGCTAACCAAGGGACGAACCGTGGCGGCAATTTCTTCGACGATCGCCCCCACGTCAAAGGATTCAATAAACAGTTCAACCTTGCCCGCCTCGACCTTGGACAAATCCAAAATATTATTAATCAACCCGAGTAAATGCTTGCCTGAGCCATGAATCTTGTGAACATCGGGGATCAAGGTAGGAATCTGAAGATCTTCGAGTTCTTCAATGAGAATTTCGCTGTAGCCAATGATGGCATTCAGCGGCGTTCGCAGTTCATGGCTCATGTTGGCCAAAAACTGACTCTTGGCGCTGTTAGCGGCTTCGGCTTCGGACTTAGCCTGCTGCGCCTCTTGCATCGATTCGGCCAGTTGGGCGGTTCTTTCGTCTACCGCATCGCTCAGGTTTTGCTCCCGCAGCGTCACTTCATGCGCCATGTTCTGGAAGGCGCGCGCCAGTTCTCCCGGTTCGTCCGATCGCCGTGCCACCTTGGTGATTTCGGGACAGTCAAATTCATTGACCTGAGCCGGGGTTAGGGTTCCGGTGCTGACTTTGCGGGCGATCGCCGTCAGTTGTTTCACCGGATGAATCACCGCCCGACGCAGCAGCCGATTCAGCAGCAGCAAAATAATCGTAAACACCGCAGCAAAAATGCCCAGCACCAGCGACAGATATTGCCGCCCTCGTCCAAACACTTCATCCGCAGGCAAATAGACCGTTTGCGCCGCAATAATTTGATTCAACTGCCAGTTGAACCCGCCGCGATCGCCATACAAAGCCAGCATACTCTTGGGCGCTGCCGCTGGAATGCTATGACACTCCAAACAGCTTGCCTCCGTCACCGCTAGGGGTCGCGCCAGATAAAAATAGGTCTTCCCGTTTTTGTTGCGATAGCCCGAAAGTTCGCTCAAGTCCGGCTGTTTGCGAAATTGCTCCACCAATCCCGCTTCAAAACTGTCCGCTTGATCCAAGGGATTCGTCGGGTCTAGGGTGGCTTCTTTGTAGAGGATGCGATCGTGCTTGGATTTTTCGCGGAATTTTTCAAAAACCACCCTTGCCGAATAGGCCGGAACCGACTCGCGGATGAAGGTGGGCGAATCTTTGAGCGGGGTTTTAAGTAAAGGCTGAATATGATTACTGGTATAGTTTCTCACCGAGTTCATCGTATGCATCAGGGTAGTGGCATCGGCGATGATTTGCCGTTCTGCTTCCTGATGGGCGATCGTCCACAGAGTCAGGGTGCTTAAGCAGAGTCCACAGAGAAAAACCAGACTCAACAAGAGCGTAAATTTGGTGCCGAGTTTGAGGGATTTGGGAGTGACGGGGTTCATGGGGGCTGGGGAACGGGTTAGAAATTAACGGAACCAACATCCTGAGTAGCTGGCACCATATTAAACGGATGCAATCCCAATTCTTGGGTGAGCGCCTCACAGACTTTGATGCCTCGGACACTGTTGCCCTTGGGATCTAATCGGGGAGAAAAAGTGCCAATGCCCAGTCGGCGAGGAGCCACTGCCGTGATGCCGCCTCCGACACCGCTTTTGGCCGGAATGCCGACTCGGTACATCCATTCGCCGGAGTAGTCGTACATGCCACAGGAATGCATGACGCTGAGAATGTCCTGGACATAGCGGGGATCGATCGCCTGCTCTCGCGTCACCGGGTTGATCCCGGCGTTGGCCAGCGTTGCACCCATGACGGCTAAATCATGGGCAGTCACCAGAATCGAACATTGTTGAAAGTAGAGTTCGAGGGTTTCGTCAATGCGATCGCTAATCATGCCAAAGTTGTGCATTAGGTGTGCGATCGCCCGATTGCGACTGCCCGTAATCCGTTCCGAAGTGGCCACAGAAGTATCAATATAGATTTGCCGTCCGGTGAATCGACGGAAGAAATCGAGCAGGTGATTGAGGCGATCGGTGGCGGTGGAACCGGGGATCAGGTCAGTGGTGGCGATCGCTCCCGCATTCACCATAGGGTTGTAAGGTCGATTCGTCACCTCATCCAGGATGATGGCATTGAACGCTTCCCCCGTCGGCTCAACGCCCACCTTAGCCAACACCACCTCCCGCCCATGCGCCTCCAGCGCCAACCCATAGACAAACGCCTTAGAAATCGACTGAATCGTAAACGGCTGATGACAATCCCCCACCTCATACACCCGCCCATCCACCGTCACCACCGAAACCCCAAACCACTCGGGATCAGCCTTCGCCAACTCCGGAATATAGTCCGCCACCTTCCCCTCCCTCACCCCCTGATACTGCTGCTGCAAATCACAGAGGTAAGCCCGAAAGGGAGAGGCCACGGCTTGAATTGAGTTCGCCAAGGATTGGAAGGAATGGTGATCGCCCATGGTTTGAGGGAGTGGGGAGTGGGGAGTGGGGAGTGGGGAGGTGGGTAGTGGGGAGTGGGGAGTGGGAAGATGGGGAGATGGGGAGATGGGGAGATATTGTCCTTGCTATGTCTCTGCCCTGGGTTTTCCCTTTCGCCTTTCCCCTTTCCCCTTTCGCCTTTCGCCTTTCGCCTTTCCCCTTTCCCCCTCTGCGTCTCTGCGTCTCTGCGGTTAAATAATTCCGATCAACTCAAAATCTGCTTAGCCACCTGCTTCAGCGTTTCTGTCAGCGGATGGTCGGGGTAGCGGAGGCAGAATAGACCGCCGCTGCCGAGGTGGATCATGTCTTCGGAGAGGGGGAACAGTCCGGCGACGGGGACTTGGTAGGTTTGTTCTACCTTGTCGCGGAGGCTATCGAGGTCAACGCAGCTTAGGACTTTATTGACAATTAGCATCATTTTGCGAACATGCAGTTGGCGCGCCACATCCACCGTTACTGCGGTGCCTTGGAAATCTTGATTATCCGGACGAAGAATCAGCAGCAGGATATTGGCCATGACGATCGACAGAAAGGACTCTTTGCTCAGTCCGGGGTGAGTGTCAATAAAGAGATAGTCCAAATCCATCGACTTGACCAACTGCCGACAGCCGTCATTCAATCGACTGACGTTATATCCCTCGCCCAAAATCCGGGCGATCTCATTGGCACAAATGCTGGCGGGTAGCAGATACAGGCTGCCTCGTCCCTCCACCGGAGAACTCTCAGCAGCATCGCCGTATAGGATGGGGGTGCAATCGTAGGCCACCTCTTCGATCGCACAGCGATCCCACAGGTAATCGTTCAGGGTTTGGGTTACACTCTCTCCGTTTAACCCAAACAGCACATGAATCCCCGGCGACTGGAGATCGGTATCAACGATCGCCACCCGATGACCATACCTTGCAACCGTCGCGGCCAGATTCGCCGTCAAATTCGATTTTCCCGTGCCCCCCCGATAGGAGTGAATGGCAACAACTCTCGGCATCCGTGACCTCAACAGAATAAGGAACGATCGAGATAGACAGATCTATCCCGACAAAAAACGGTATCAGAAACAGCAAAAACAACCGCAAACCACAGGATTTGCAGAAACAGGTTAATTCAAGGGAGCAAGCATGAGTGAACTGAGATTCGCCGATCGCAATAGTTTAATTTCAAAAGGCTAACCCAACGGACAGTTCATCCAGAATGGAGTCAGTCAATGGGCAGCAATTTGGATTTTTTAGAAGGAAAATCCTTGAAATATCGTCTATAAGATGCATTTCATTACGTTTGACTATATCACCCTCAGTTTTGGAATTCAACTGGCCGCTTGTTCTATCTGGCTGGATTCTAGACGATTACGGTATATTAAGCTTAGCTACACCATTTGCTGGATTTGCTTCTTGATAGAAAGGAGACAGGCTGATGCCACTTCCCCAATACTCAGTTAGGCAAAAATTCCATAGCAATCTTCTGAGCCAGGATTAAGATAAAGGGTTTCTAAGTCAAGTCCTTGGGCTGCAAACTGATGGAGCATTGCAGTCATGCGGATATCTGGAGTCGATTCACCGGATTGACCAGCAGCAATGATTAACCCATTGGCGATTAGTTGACAGCGATGTTCGCCGAAGGACATGGATGGGGATTGGGGGTCTTCCGCGAGGGCAATACCAGGGGCGATCGCTTTCGTAAACCCCGGAATCGCCTCCAAAAACGCTCCTCGTTCTGCCTCATAGATCTGCTCCAGCACTGACCTGATTACAGGAAAATAGCATTTGTCAAAGCGAAGCACAGCGGCATCTCGGCGCGGATAGTCTTGGGGATCGTAGCGGAGTTTACAGGTGAAGGGAATGGCGGCGGCGTTCAAAGATTCGCTCAGGCGACGCAAAATCGGCGCAGATCCAGCCGCCGTAATGTGGAGAAAAAGGCTGACCGGAATCTGGGGAGTCACTAGTCCCGCATCACCAATGGCAATATAGCAGCCGTTTTCCAATCGATTGCGAGGAAGTTTAATAGCGACAGTATCACCAAGAGTAGCGGACTGGTCACCAGGCAGAAGATGGCGATCGCGCACAATATGCAGAGTCAACGCCTGCTGCTGCACCGCCACCAACCCATCGGCCTCTTCAGCGACAATTTGCCACCCCGGATCAAAGAAACCCTGCCCTCGATTACTCTCATGCAAAGCGCCATAGAAGTCAAGATTCAACCCCCAAGCATGATTGTTTTTAACGAAATCATCTTCAAGATCAGGCGAAGGAAAACCATGCAACAGCGAAGACTTTTCAGAACCCGAATCCCCCGAATCCGTTTGAATGCCAGTGAAAATGCCAGTGAAATAGATATCATGCAAAAAGTTTCTAAGCTGTAGCTGGAGATAACGTTGTTGGAGCGCTTCTGGGAGTTGTTGAATGCGATCGCCCACCCCAAACTCCACAGCCCCGTAGCGCGCATGACGAACACAACCCAGCGATTCAACCTGAACATTCTCAGCAATATCCTTGAGTATTTCCAAAGATAATTTCCGAGATAAATCTGCAATAAAATGACCCTGTTTAACCATAAAAATAAGCCTTCCTATTATCTTCCCGTCTACCCCCCTCCCCCTCCCAGAAAACCCCTCTCCTCCTCTCCTCCTCTGCGTCTCCGCGTCTCTGCGGTTTAAAAGTTTGCCGCTCAAAAAATCTAAAAATCCCCCACCCCAAAAACACTCAGCCTCGCCCCCCGAGTATCACACAACAATCCCTGAGCCACCTGCATCATACAAATCGCCGCATTCCCAAAAGGCTCTCGATATTCCAACTTAGCCTGAATCCGTTGCAGCAGACACAGCCCAGTCATTTGTAGAGTGCGATCGCCAAACCCCTCATCCACCCCCAAAATCTCAGGAAAACACCGGAAATAAGTTTGCACCAACGCAACCAGCGTCGGTCGCAGCATTTCCAAAGGCGTACCAGCCAATTGCAGCGCAGTATTAATCTCTACCTCACGCCCCACAATCAAACTACTGAGCCAAATTTTAAGATAGTTGGCCAATACCGTCGCCAGATCATAAGCCGGATCCCCCCAGCTAAACCGCTCCCAGTCAACCAGCCGTAACTGCCCCTGAAGTTGATTCTGAAGCTGGGAAATCGGCACCGTAGAATTGGACAGTGATTCCGCCCAGGACTGCTGAAGGATAACATTATTGAGTTTTAGATCCTGATGAATTAAACAGCAGGGATACCAAGATAGATGGGCGATCGCCTCTCGTAAAGGCACAGCCCGTTGATACAATCGATAAAAGTCCAAGGCATCGGCACAGAGAATTCCAAAGACTTCTGGTTTGAGACGCTCTAAGCCACGGGTAAATTGAGGTGGTTTTACCAGAGCAGAACCCCCATGTTGCACCAGAAAATCTCGGTAGGCGGTGACTTGGAAAGTGGTGCGATGGAGGGTGGCGAGGGCGAGAGCGAGGGTTTGGGCGATCGCCGGAGAAAAGGTATTTGTAGTTTCATAAAAGTCCGTCAGATCGCAGAACCCGCCAAAAAACTTGGAGACTAAAATAGAATGCTCAGCGTCAAAGTCGAGGGTTTCAGGCAGAATGGAGCGCAGAGAACTTAGTTCTGGGAAAGCTTCAAGAAACTGATGCATCAGCCATTCTTGTCCCACCTCACCTTTAGTTTTTCCAGTGGCATCGTGGCATTCTTGCTTAACCAGAAACTCGATACCTTGGGGAAAATGAACCGACAAATTAAAATTTTTACAAGGACGAGCCTGAATATCGGTCGGTTGCATGGCGCTGGAATGAATGCCCCGATCGGCTAAGTAGTGAGATACATTGCGTTTACTCAGAAGAAACCCCATATTTGATTCTCCCGTTGATTCTTCCGGGTTTGAAAGGATATCTCTATGAATCAGTGAATCAGTGAAATGAATTAGCCAGGTTGAAATAGGCTGAAACTTTTGCGTCTGATCCGATCGCGATCAGCCTCAAAGATTCCAGCCTATTTGGGGATTTGAATGAGCGATCGCAACTACAACCGCTTAGCTGTAGCTGACTTGAATGACAAAAGCAGACTTGAGCCTACACTTTGACCAATACAAGCTTACTACAGACAGGCCAGTCGATGTTAGATCTGCATTGGCATCGGTAGTAGCACCCTAGTGGTAGCAGTAGCCACCGCCACCGCTGCCACTGCCTTTGCTCTTGCTCTTGCTCTTGCTTTTGCTCTTGCCACTGCCGCTGCCGCTACCATAGCCGTAGCCACCGCCACCGGAAACAGAAAGCTCAGCTTCCGAGAGATCGCGCATGAAGTTGTCGGAACCAGCGAACAGGGCAGAGCCTGCGGGGGTGATGCCGGAAATTGAGATATTAGCCATTGGGAAGTTCTCCTTTTGAATCTTGTCTGTGGATAGTGCTGTAAATCTGTCCGCGAATGAGATACAAACAGATTGAAAACAGACCGTAAATCAAATGGGCACCATGGAAGCCACATCTTTTTGAATGAAAGAATCTTGAACGAAAGAATCGTTGCAAAATCAACTTAGAGTTAGTGCAAAAGACTAAGGTGCGCTGCAGCACAGTTGCTTAACCTCCCCTTAATTCCACTACAGATACCAAATTTGAGCAAGGGATTTTGGTCAATCCATCAGACATTATCTTGAGACATAATTTCAAGGGTTGTCACAACTTATCTTTCAGGGTTTTGCAGCAGCAAACGATCATGTAACTTTTCTGTAAAAAACACGATCGAAGGAATTCATAAATCGACAAACTCAAAGATTAGAAACGACAACCCTTAGAATCTTTTGACATCCCGAATTGATTGAGCAACGTTGATTAACCAAACTTCCGCAACTTCCAAAAAACTCTGGAAAACGACAGAAGGAGATTTCAGATTTTCAACGAATCTTTAAAAATTAAAAACTGATTTTCATCACAGTCCAGCTAGCAAGTGCGTTGCTCAGCGTCTTCTGGATCACGCTCGACTTGGGGTGATAAGGAGAGCTTTAGACATAAATCCAGACATAAATCCAGACATAATTTCGGACATAAATCCAGACATAAATCCAGACACAATTTCGGACATAAATCTGGACGTAATTCAGGACATCATTCAGAATGATGACACTCAACGACCAGCGGATGATCAGCTAATGAGTCTGAGCATCTCCAATGAACCCGAAAAATCCTTTCCCGGTGGAGCTTTCAGCTTTTGAGCCTCCAGGAAAAATTCTGCGACTAAGAGACGAAGAGAAGACTGCGATCGCCCCTCTCCCCACAAAACATACTTACTTTCGCCGTCAATCCTTTATAGTGAAGGATCAGCCGAGTGACAAATAATACCGGGAATCTGAGGCGCGATCGCCACCATTCCCTCCTCAGATCCCAAATTTACTTTGCTTGAATGCTCAAAAGCCTGTAGAATCTCGGTTTCTACCGTGAAATGGGAGTAAGCAGAGTGATTAAAAATTTGAATCTTTCTTTAGGTTTTTTGTAAATTTTAGTACATGAAAAGCCTTTATCATACGGAGGATAGAACGTTACGATCATTGCATCAGTAAAGGAGGATCAAGCTCTGTGGAACAACAGGAGCACCTAGCGGCGTTCGCCTGGAATGATCAGCCTGTGGGTCGCCCCAAGGTGATTAACGACCACTATCTCAGACGCTTGGAAGAACTGGTCAGCCGCAGCCCTCGGGACTATGGCTATCCATTTCACCGCTGGTCTGCCCAGTGGCTCCGGCGACATCTGGCGCGGGAGACGGGACTGGAGGTGAGCGATCGCCACATCAACCGTCTGCTCAAACAGATGGGGCTATCAACGCGATCGCCCAGCCCTTCATCCGGGTTCAGTTCCAGCCAAAGCAGTCGCTGTGGCATCACCATTAGCGACCTATCGCCAGTATCATCGCCAGTATCACAGACACAGACAACATCCAGTTCACCGCACCATTCCCTCTAAACGAGGCGCTCTTTATATAGAAGATCATCTCTTTCATAGAGCATCTCTTTCTCATAGAGCATCTCTTTCTCATAGAGCATCTATTGATAGAGCATCGATCTGTTTATTCAGGGCATTAACATCTCTGGTTATTTCGGGTCATTCAGGGCATTAGCATCTCTAGTCTCAGCATCTCTAGTCTCAGCATCTCTAGTCTCAGCATCTCTAGCGTCAGCATCACAGGTTGCATCTACCCACCGCGAAGGTTTGTTTCATCACATTGCTTGTTTAAACCGATTGGGGTTGGGGTTTTGGAATGGTCATTTCAAATCAAAATCGAGGGGAATCCTTTGATCCATCTTTTGATTCATCTGGTGATTTATCTGGTAATTTATCTGGGAGCAAACAGAATTTAAGAGAATCAGGTTACCAAAATTCACCAGAACAAAATCTGGCAGAACAACTAGTCAAAGCTCTAGGACAAGTCCTCTCCGCATCAGAAATAGCACATTGCAGTCAGCGACTCTCGGTGACCGAACCACCCGCCGGACAACGACTCTGGTACGCATCAGAGGCTCCGTCTGGGATTCAGGTCATCCTCAAAGGTAAAGTACGCCTGCTCGATCGCGATGAAAACCTAGCCCTCACCCTGGAGCCAGGAGCCGCCTTTGGCGAGTTCACCCTCTTCCCCGAAGAAAGATTTCAGTCCTATTCTGTAAGAGCCGCTCAGGGCTTGCAAATCGCCACCTTGGGACTGGATATCTTGCAGCCCCTGATGCGAAAGTATCCGGTCATTTGGGATCACTTGCACCATCAGGCCATCCTGCGCGATTTGTATCTAGTGGCGCGCCAATCCGATCTGTTCCAATCAGTGCCCCGACCCCAGTTGCTGCTGGTGCTGTCGCTGCTGCGTCGTCATCTGCTCAAGGTCGGCGACCTGCCCGCCGATCTCAAGACTCAGCAAACCCTCTGGCTGGTGCGGCGCGGCGAACTGCATCATGGAGCAGGACAGCGGCTGACAGCAGGCACGATCTACCCGATTCCAACACAACTCGATTTGCACCATTGGTCTATAGCACAGCCCACCGAGTTATTCAGCCTCAGCCCAAGTGACCTGGAAACAATACTGGTTTATCTACCGGAATTGCGCGATCGCCTCTCCAACTCTCCCCCCAATCCAACCCCGTCCTCCTCTTTGTCAAGATCCACGACCCGACCCCAGTCAGGCTCTCGACATTCGACCTCTGGATCATCTCAACGGCTAAATCAGCGTTCAACCCAGCGTTCAACCCAGCGCTTAACCCACAGCCGTCCCCAAAAGATCAGCCGAGCCTACTTTCCCAGTCCCGGCCTCCGTCTGGGTCACTGGTGGCAACAAACCACCCACCGCTATCCCTTCTTTGAGCAGCAGAGCGCCACTGACTGCGGGGTAGCCTGTCTGGTGATGATTGGCCGCTACTGGGGCAAGCAATTCGGCATCAACCAACTGCGCGGCGTTGCTAATGTCGATCGCAGTGGCGCATCCCTGCGGGGGTTGATTGCCGCAGCCGAAAGCGTCGGGTTTTCGACTCGCCCGATTAAGGCGACCTTGGCGGCACTGGCTGGACAAAAACTTCCGGCGATCGCCCACTGGGAAGGCAAGCACTATGTCGTCGTCTATGAGGTACGGCGCGATCGAGTATTGATTGCCGATCCGGCCATTGGACAGCGATCGCTCACCCACACAGAGTTTCAGGCTGGATGGACAGGCTACACGCTCCTGGTTCAACCGACCGCCTTTTTGAAAGATGCCCCCGAAGCCAAGCAGGACTTTTGGCGCTTCTTTGAAATTGTCAAACCCCATCGTCTCATTCTGCTGGAGGTGCTGGCAGCCTCGCTGTTAACCCAGGTGTTTGGCCTGTTTACACCCCTGTTTACCCAATTGCTGATCGACCGGGTGGTGGTGCAGCGTAGTATAACCACGTTCTTTGCTGTGGGACTGGGGCTGATGATCTTCAGTCTGTTCTCCATCATCATGACCAGTCTGCGCCGCTATTTGCTGTATCACACGGCCAATCGGATTGATTTGTCTTTGGCGATCGGCTTTATCACCCATGCTTTCCGGCTGCCGTTGAATTACTTTGACACGCGCTATGTCGGTGACATTACTTCACGGGTGCAAGAAAATCGAACGATTCGACGGTTTTTGTCCGGTGATGCGCTGACCACGCTCCTGGATATGGTCACAGTGGTGGTGTATGCGGCTTTGATGTTTTGGTATAGCTGGCAGATGTCGCTGCTGGCATTTGTCATTGTCCCGATTTTGACCATCATCACCGTCATTGCAACGCCCTTCCTCCAGCGCATCTCCCGCGAAATCTTCAATGCCAAAACGGTCGAAGGCAGCTATCTGATCGAGGCACTGTCCGGTATCAGCACGATCAAATCCATGGGCATCGAGCGGACGGTGCGCTGGCATTGGGAGGATTTGTTTAATAAATCGATCAAAACGAATTTTTCTGGACAAATCATGCGGGAGCAACTTCGTCTAGCCAGTTCCCTGCTAGAAGTTAGCGTCACCCGAGCCGTGTTTCTGTTTGGCGTTTGGCAGGTGATTCATGACGATCTGACCATCGGCCAACTGGTCGCCTTCAATATGCTGCTGGGCACCGTCATCAGCCCCTTTCAGCGATTAATTGCCCTCTGGAACGACTTCCAGGAAGTCCTCATTGCCATGGAGCGCATTAATGATGTCATTGACACTGAGCCGGAAGAAGACCTGCAAACCCTGGTGCTGCCCTCCCTGCGCGTGCGCGGTCATATCCGCTTTGATAAGGTCACCTTTCGCTACAACCTGGAAAGCGAAACCAACACTCTGGAAAACCTCAGCTTTGAAATATTGCCGGGACAGACTGTGGCGATCGTCGGACGCAGCGGCTCCGGTAAAACCACCATTTCCAAGCTCGTCCTGGGCTTATATCCTGCCACCGAAGGCCGAGTCCTGATCGATGGCCAGGATGTTAACAACATCTCGAAGCGATCGCTCCGTCAGCAAGTCGGGGTCGTCGATCAAGACACCTTCCTCTTTGGCGGCAGCATCCGCGAAAACCTCGCCGTCGCCCACCCCAACGCCTCCCTCGCCCAAATCCAAGAAGCCGCCCGCCAAGCTGGAGCCGATGCCTTCATCCAGGAACTGCCCATGCAGTACGACACCCAAATCGGCGAAGGTGGCGGACTCCTCTCCGGCGGCCAACGCCAGCGGCTAGCGATCGCCCGTGCCCTCCTTGGCAACCCCCGCCTGCTCATCCTCGACGAAGCCACCAGTAGCCTCGATGCCGAATCCGAGCGCATCATCCAAAACAACCTCAGTACCATCATCGCCCACCGCACCACCCTGGTCATCGCCCACCGCCTCTCCACCGTCCGCAACGCCGACCTGATCCTCGTCCTCGACCACGGCATCCTCGTCGAAAGCGGCACCCACAAGGAACTGATGGCCAAACGCGGCCAGTATTTTTATTTGAATCAGCAGCAGTTGGCGATCGCGAGTTGAGGGAGTGGGGAGTGGGGAGTGGGGAGTGGATGGGTAAGAGGGTGGATGGGTAAGAGGGTGGATGGGTGGATGGGTAAGAGAAGAGGGACTAACTTGAGAATTTATGAATTTCCCTTTGTGGGATTTTTTGTTGAGCAGAGGCATCCTTTGCAATATCCATCTACCCATTCACTCCTCTACCCATCCCTATTCATTTCCCTATTCATCTGTGTCCATCTGCGTTTTTCCTCTCCGCACTCTCCCCGTTCATCCCAGTTCCCCCCTTTCCCCTTTCCCCTTTTCCCTTTCCCCTCTCCCCTTTTCCCTTTCCCCTTTCCCCTTTTCCCTTTCCCCTTTCCCCCTCCTATGACCAATCCGTTTAACTTTGATGACGACTCGCCAGCGTTGTACGAGGTTGATTCAGCATCGCCTGAAGTCACTGAACTGGAGGCTTTGGAGCCAGAGATTTTGGAGGATGACTGGTCGAGGGTGACCCAGGAATCCCTGAATACGCTGCCTCAAGTGTGGACGCGGAGTCTGCTGTATGTGCTGGTGGGGTTGATGGCGATCGCACTTCCCTGGGCGGTTCTCTCCAAAGTCGATGAGGTCGGCACTGCGCCGGGACGACTGGAACCCAAGGGGCGGACAGTACGCCTGGATGCGCCCGTCGCGGGGCAGGTTGCCCGTATCCATATCAAGGAAGGGGCACAGGTCAAGATCGGTGAACCGCTGATGGAGGTGGAATCCGGGGCTGTGCTAAGTGAACTGGAACAGGCACAGGCCAAACTCGAAGGCCATCAGGAGCATTTGGCGCAGCTTGAACTGTTGAAAACCCAACAGCAAATTAGCGCCCGTACTCTGCAACAGCAGCATCGCGCCCAGGCTACCGAACAATCCGAATTGATTGCCCAAACTCAGGAACAGTTAGTGGCCGATCGGGGGGCGATTGCAGCAGCCCAAGCCCTATTGGGCAAAGACCAAACCAAGGTCGATCGCTTCCGCAACCTGGAGCAACAGGGCGTTATTTCCGGCTCTCAAGTCGAAGAAGCCGAGCGCACCCAAATCGAAAACAACCAGCGACTCCAACAAAGTCAGGCACAATACCAGCAAACCCAGAGCGTCATCCAACAGCAGCAAAGCGCCTACGAACGCATCCTCCGCGAAGGCGACCTGGCCATTAGCGAAAACGAGCAACAAGTCCAAGAACTCCAAACCCAAATCACCGACCTGCAATCCCAAATCGCCCAAACCCAAAAGCAAATCCAAGCCCTCCAAGACCAATGGCAAAAGCGCATCCTCTATGCCCCCGTCAACGGCACCATCTTCCAACTCCCCATCCAAAACCCCGGCGCAGTCGTCCAACCCGGCACCCTGATCGCCCAGATCGCCCCCCAAGGCGCGCCCATGGTTCTACGAGTTCAAATGGACAGCCAGGAAATGGGATTTCTCCGAGTCGGACTCCCGGTCAAAGTCAAGTTTGACGCCTACCCCTTCCAGGACTACGGCATTGTCCCCGGCCAACTCGTCTGGATTTCCCCCGACTCCAAAACTCTGCAAGAAGGCCAAACCCAACGCGAAGTCTTTGAGCTAGAGGTCGAACTCGAACAGCTTTACATCCAAGCGGGCAACAAGCGCATCCAACTCTCCCCCGGCCAAACCGCAACGGCTGAAGTGATTATCCGCCAGCGCCGCATGATTGACTTTTTGATCGATCCGTTCAAACAAATGCAAAAAGGAGGCGTAAATTTTTAGCAATGGGAACTTTTACAATCCTCAACCCGTCTAGCCATCCACGCACAGCAGGATACAGCCCCCTTGCCAGGGCTTTTTTTGATGCCCAGATAGATACCCAGATAGATACCCAGGTTGATATCTAAGTTGATATCCAGATTGATATCTAGGTTGGTATCTAAGTTGATATCCAGATTGGTATCTAGATTGGTATCTAGGTTGGTATCTAGGTTGGTATCTAGGTTGGTATCTAGGTTGATATCCAGATTGATATCCAGATTGATATCTAGGTTGGTATCCAGATGATGATTCTCTTCTTTGTTTCATCATCCCCGTATCTCATGAACTCATCACCTGCTGTGGATTTAGTTTTACAATGTCGAAGCCTGTTCAAATTTCCGTTCGCGAATTCATTCAGCAACTCAAATTATCCTGCCAGGTTCCCGCCGTCCTCGAAGGGATACTAAAGCGCCAAATCATTGCCTCAGCCGCCCAGCAAAACCAAATCCAGGTAGAACTGGCTGAATTGCAGCAAATGGCCGACCAACTGCGATCGCAAAACACCCTCTGGAGCGCCGAGGA
>JALOOP010000166.1 GCA_025454315.1 Oculatellaceae cyanobacterium Prado106 | reverse complement strand
GTGTTTTTGCGATCGCTGTAACCGAATGCGGCTGTCGGCGGATGGGTGGCTGCGACCCTGTTTGCTGAATGAGACGGGGCAGATTGACTTGAAGACGGCACTGCGATCGGGATGGGATTTGGGGGAGGTGCGATCGAAGGTTCAGGCGTTGTTGGATGAGAAGCCTTTGATTAATTACAAGATGCGGGATTCGGGGACAACGGGAGCCTATGCTCGGACGATGTCACAGATTGGGGGATAGGGAATTTTAACCGCAGAGACGCAGAGGCGCAGAGGGTGGGGAGAGATTTTTAGCTGAGTCATGCGTTTGGTCGGGAGAAGTTGAAGGTTGTACGGTTGCTTGAAAAGGATTTGAGGCTTGCGAAATTGTCCGTACCGCCCTTCTTCTCTCTGCGTCTCTGCGCTCCACAAAAATGCCTTTAAAATCAAACAAGCCCCCTGATTGACAGATTTCAGGGAGCCTGTTGAATAAATTTGTTGTGATGGCGACCGCAGCCGCACGGTTTTGGCCATCGGGGTTGGAGGTCGAATCGAAGGGGTTAGGCTTGTCGTGAGTAGTACTCAACCACAAGCAGTTCATTGACTTGAAGCGCAATCCATTCGCGTTCGACGACGCTGTTGACTTTGCCTTGCAGCTTAGCCTTGTCAAATTCGAGGTGGCTGGGAAGGTGAGCCAGACCAGGGAATTGGAGGTTGGCTTCGACCAGTTTGCGGGAGCGATCGGTATCGCGCACGCCAATCACATCGCCAGGTTTGCACTGGTAGCTAGGAATATCGACCACGCGACCATTGACGGTGACGTGACCATGATTCACCAGTTGCCGAGCGCCTGGGATAGTGGGCCCCATGCCGAGGCGGAAAACGGTATTGTCTAGCCGCATTTCCAGGAGTTGGAGCAGGACTTGACCCGTGGAACCCGCTGCTCGACGAGCTTTGCGGACATAGCGGAGCAGTTGCCGTTCCGTCACTCCATAGTTGAACCGGAGCTTTTGTTTTTCTTCAAGTCGAACTGCGTACTCAGAACGCTTCTTACGAGCTTGACCATGTTGACCAGGTGGGTATGCCCGTCTCGGGCTCTTGCGCGACAGACCGGGCAATTCGCCCAGACGACGCACAATGCGGAGGCGGGGACCTCGATATCGCGACATCTCGATTCCTCTCTCGTGAAACTTACCAAAGGTAACATTGTAGTGCAGTTTGGGGGAGAGAGCAAAGTTTTATTTGAGAGGGAAGGAGAGGGAAGGGGGAAAGGCGAAAGGCGAAAGGGGGAACATCGATTGAATCCTTGAAGGGATTCTAAGAAAGGAATTTAAGCAAGGGTTCAAGGAAGGAGTTTAGGAGAATCCTCAGATTCTTCCAAGAATTCATGGAGTACGAACAGGGATTCATACTCTATGAAACAGTCCAGGATCTCCCTTTTCCCTTTCCCCTTTCCCCTTTTCCCTTTCCCCCTTCCCCTTTCCCCACTCCCCACTCCCATTCTTTAAGCAAAGTGATGCAATTCTGATCGATCGGGGCAGTTTAAGCCAGAATAGAAAACGTCAATACGAAGTAAGGTTCTATGACTAGCCGCCGCCGACAAGTGCCCTGGATGCATCGTCGCTCTCGCTTTCTGATTGGGGCGATCGCCGTTCTAGGAGCCATCAATACTGGGTATCTCACGGCCACCAAGCTGTTTGGGGGAGAAACGGTCTGCCCCACGAGTGGCTGTGAACAAGTTCTCGCTAGCCCCTATGCTGAAATTTTTGGGCTGCCTTTAGCGCTGTTTGGGTTTCTCGCCTATGTCGGGATGGCCTTGTTTGCCTTTGCCCCCTTTGCCTTGAACGCTGAAAAGGATCGTCAAAGCCGCACCAATCTGGAGAACATCACCTGGCTCCTGTTGTTTGTGGGTTCAACAGCGATGCTGTTCTTCAGTGGATATTTGATGTATATCATGTTCACGAAGTTTGTCGCGGTCTATGGTGCGGGCGGCATTTGTTACTACTGTATTGCTTCTGCGTTGTTTGCGCTGACGCTGTTTATTCTCACCCTGCTGGGACGGGAGTGGGATGATAGCGGACAGTTGTTCTTCACCGGCATCATTGTGGCCATGGTGACTCTGGTAGGCACCTTGGGCGTTTACAGTGGGGTGAACGGTGCTGCGGTCGCAGGCAGTAGTGGAGGCAATCCTGGATATGTGATTGAGCGCACTTCAGGACAAGCAGAAATTGCCCTGGCGCAACATCTGAAGGCCGTTGGTGCGAAGATGTACGGTGCCTACTGGTGTCCTCACTGTCTCGACCAGAAGGAACTCTTTGGTAAGGAAGCTGCCAAGGAATATCCCTACGTTGAATGTGCGCCCGATGGCCAAAATTCCCAGACTGCGCTCTGTCAAGCCAATGAGAATATCAAAGGCTTCCCCACCTGGGAAATCAACGGTCAGTACTATCCTGGAACCCAAACGTTGCAGCAACTCGCTGATTTAACGGGTTATCAAGGCCCTCGGAACTTTAAAAATCAGGTGCCTGGGGTGAATTAGCGATCGCCCACTCCACCAACCAGCTTAGGGGATGTTGCCGATGGGTAGCATCCCCTGAGTTTTTGGGAGGGGAAAGGGAAAGGGAAAAGGCGAAAGGGGGACTGATGATGGAATCTTGGAAGGAGATGAAGGGAATTTCCTATGAACCCAGCGGTGAATAATGTCATGGTTCAGTTGGCAATCGTAGTAAATTGTGGCGATCGTTGTGTGCTGATAGGCAAACCAGGAAATGGCCTAGGGGCAAGCATCGAGCGACTGGCATTGAAAAGTTCCCCCTTTCGCCTTTCGCCTTTTCCCTTTCGCCCACCTATCACCATCCAGCTTGTCCTGAATAATTCCAGAAAGTCACTCCAATAGGAACTCAGCCTCAGAAGAGGCAAAGTTCCTTTACTTAGGGGAAACCCTTCAGGAGTTGAGACTATGGCAAATTATCCAACCTATGGCGATGACGTGATTTTTGGAACCAGTGGCAATGACAATATTGATGCCCTCTGGGGAACTGACTATGTGTACGGGGGCTATGGCGACGACAGAATTCATGGCAACCTGGGCAACGATGGCATCACGGGCGACTGGGGCAATGACTCCCTCTACGGCGATGACGGCGATGACACGATCGGCTACGAAAGCTACCACGATGAAATTGGCAATGACCTGTTAGATGGCGGCAACGGCAATGACAAACTTTACGCCGGAACAGGCAACGATACGCTCTACGGCGGCAATGGCAACGACAAACTCTACGGACAGGCCGATAATGATAGCCTTTACGGCGGCGCTGGCATTGACACACTGTACGGCGGCACTGGAGATGATGGCCTCTACGGAGAAGATAATGCTGATTATCTCTACGGTGAAGATGGCAATGACTACCTCTCGGGCGGGGTGGGCACAAACTCGGGCAATGACTGGCTCTTTGGGGGCAATGGCAATGACTCCCTGAGCGGCTGGAGTGGGGATGACTATCTCTTTGGGCAAGCCGGAATGGATACGCTGTACGGCGATGATGGCAGCGATTATCTCAGTGGCGGGGATGATGACGACAGGCTCTACGGCTACAGCGACAACGATACCCTCTATGGCGGTGAAGGCAGCGACACGCTAGACGGCGGTACGGGAGCCGATTACCTGGAAGGCGGCAACGGCAATGATATCTATGGGGTGGATAACATTGGGGACAACATTGTAGATGCGCCCATGACAGGAATCGAGACGGTGAGATCGTCTATTACCTGGTCACTCGACACCGATCCAGGATTAGACCATTTGGAACTAACCGGCAGTGATTCGATTTCAGGTGAGGGAAATTCCCTGGCCAATACCATCACCGGAAACAGCGGTGTGAATGTCCTCAATGGCAAAGGCGGCAACGACAAGTTAACCGGCGGCGGCAGCTATGACTATTTCAAATTCGAGAACACCGCCAGCGGTATGGATCAGATCATGGATTTCTCAGTAGTTGATGACACGGTTTGGGTGATGAAGTCTGGCTTTACGGGCGGTGGACTATCCACAGGCTACTGTACGGCGGCTCAATTCCGCATTGGCACCGGGGCTGCGGATGCGAGCGATCGCTTCATCTACAATTCCAGCACAGGCGCACTATTCTTTGACAAAGACGGCATCGGCGGCACAGCCCAGGTACAGTTTGCCAAGCTATCACCAGGGTTGGCGTTGACAAGAACCGATATTTACATCAGCTAGTTGCAGGTGACGTAGATAGGGGGACTTAGCCCCTGTTCTACTCGTGGTGCCGTGGATGAAGCGTCGTGAAACCCAACGCTTCATCCAGCGTTGAGCGACTTGGAACCTGGGTTGACTCACTAGCCCCAATCACAACATCTTTCATCCGTCAAATTTCATCCGTCAAATTTCATCATTCAAATTTCATCCATCAAATGGATTCGGTACAGTCTTCAAATGTCAGTCCTCAAACATATAGTTAATAATCTGATGACGAACCTGTTCGCTCGAAAACTCTTGCTCCATGAACTGGCGGCTCTCTCGTTTCATGGACTCGATCAGAGCCTTATCCTGAATCAGGATGTGGAGTTGTTTCAGGAGCGCCTCTTGGGAATGACAAATAAACCCATTGATTCCATCTGTGATGATTTCAGGTGCGCCCAAAGCCTGCTGGGTTGTCAATAGCGCTAACCCGGCGCAAGCCGCTTCCCCTAATACTGAGGGATAGGCATCGCATTTTGTGGGCAGAACAAAAATGTCATGGTTTTTGAAGAGTGCTATGTGCTGAGGCTGATTGTAATACACGTCATTTTGGATTATGACATGGAGATGAGCCTCAACTTGGGATTTTGTCACTAGGGTGAGTCGCAAGTTAGGATAACGATGTCCATTCTCCTTAAACCAACGTAGTAAGATATCCCCTCCCTTCCGGTACAAATCCCCGCCCACAAAAAGTATGCGAACCTCATCATCTTCTCGATTAGGGCTAGGGGTAAACACCTCTAGGTCGATTGAAAACGGTACCTTGGCACGTTTTAACTGATGTTTAGGAATTTTGTAGTCTTGAATGATTCCAGCAACCACAGCATCGGTCAACCCGAAAATATAAGTCTGTGACTGAAGGACTTTTCGATGCAGCCAAGTTAACCAAGGTGGCGATGGTAAGATGTCCCAGATTGGCTCATAAAGCTTTCGTGTCCAATCCAAAACGATGTAGCTATCGCAAAAAAAGGTCGCTGGGTAAGCAAACAGGGCGGGACTAATCCCCTGAAATAAGACTTTTCGGCCTTCTTTCCGTGCCGTATAGACCGCTTTCCATAAGGAGAATGTGTCCAAAATTTTATTTAGGGTAATTTCTCTAAGACTTAGAAAGACTTCGCCCCGGTTGGGTACAAAACGATAGACCTTTAGATCCAGATGTCCCTGAAGAGCACCAATCAAGCGCTGTTCATAGGTCTTGCTGCCAAAATCAATCGGAAAGGAGACAAAAAGCAGTTTTCTTTTGTGCATGGGTGAGAACTTTCCGGTGAATCAGATCGCTTCAAGACAGGGACATCGTAATGACAAAACTGCTAAATTCCATGAAGCCTCGTAGGTTGAGTGAAACGCACCTCAACAAGACCTTTGAAATATTGCAATCGGACTTGACGCCATCCGCCAAGTGTCAGTTTTCAAGATTTTGTTAATCAACCACTTTTAATACTTATTCCTTCGCTTTTAGGCGAATCCGCCCTAATTTCAATAAAGCTATCCTAAATTTTGGAAATTGCTCTCTGCACTTGATGCCTTTCCTTTACTGTTGCATCAATGCTCTATGTCAGGGTTTGCCCAGGATGTTCCGATTGGCCGCCGCTGCTATTTTATGGCTGGCGCATGGCTTGTTCAACTCGCTGCCACAGAGCTTCGTCATATTGGTAAATCTGGAGAGCGGCGATCGCCCCATCCCTATCCATAGGTTTTCCAGACTGCACCAAATCCAGGAGAAAATCGAAGGCGGCATCTTGGCGGAGCATGGCGATCGCAAACAAAAAGGCTTTGCGTAACTCGGTTGGCCGGCAATGTTCCCAGCCGTGATGGAGGATCGAGAAAGCTTCGGGGAGACGGGATTCGCCGATCGCCAGAGCGGCCATTTCAGCGATTTCGGCGCTGGCACCATTGAGGAAGCGACCGACGAAGGGCAGAGAAGCCTGGGGGGCGAGTTGTAGAAGGGCGATGAAGCATTCGGACATCACCTGGGAATCGATGTCTCCGGTGTGGACTTTGAAGCGGAGCAGGGGGACGGCTTGGGGGTCGCTGGTGTAGGCGATCGCGCGCACGGCTCCAATACGGGCTTCGGGTTCGGGGTCGGCGAGGAGGTCGGCGAGTTCGGTCATGACCTGGGGATAGTGGAGGCGCACCAGGCCGAGGGCACACATGCCGCGCAGTCCGGGGGCGGTGTCGGTGGTGCCGCCCCAGACGGGTTCGGGCTGGACATGGTGAATGCCCTGGAGAAACAGCGTCTCGTCGGCATATTCCATGCGGTAGAGGGCTTCGGCAATGCGGCGTTTGGCATTGCAGCCCGGATCGGTTTCGGCAGGGCGGCTCATGAACTGGGGAAAGCAGGCGACTAAATCGGGAATTAGGGAGCGGATCTCGGCATCTCCGATGACTTTTGCCGCTTGGGCGATGGCGATCGCAGATTTGCTCTTGAGAATTTGCCCCAAGACTTTCATGCCTGCGTCTGAAGTCGGGTCTTCTCTAACCTCGGCAAGAGACGCGAGGAGTTCTTCTTGTTTGCGGGATTTAGCCATGGCAGAGGGGTGGGACGATCAGGTTTTGGCGTGGGGGCTGAATCTCTCTATTGGGGGGGATTGCGGGCGATCGGGGCGATCGGGTAGCGTTGGCAGGTGAGCCTCTGTGCTTAGATTCTGTGCTGGGATTCTGTGCTTGAATTCCATCCTATCCCATCCAAAATCAAATCTAAGGGGTAGATTGGAGAGACTGACGGCGATCGCACAACGGGAGAATACAGGGATTGCACTCCCAAGAACCCACCCAAGAATCTTCAAAGCAGTCCCCAAAGCAGTTCAAACAGGGAAGTGTTTGTCATTATGAACCATGATTCTTTGATTGTTCAACCGGGCAAAAAGATTGCGCTCAAGGACTACGATCCAGGCTTCACCGGAGAATTCAAAGACAAGGGCGCGGCACAGGAAAAGCTCCAAAACGATGTGGAACAACTGGGCAAATACCAGGAGATTCTCTATGCCCAAAATGCCTATGCGCTGCTGCTGATCTTCCAGGCCATGGACGCAGCCGGAAAAGACAGCACCATCAAGCATGTCATGTCAGGGGTAAATCCCCAAGGCTGTCAGGTGTTTAGCTTCAAGTCACCTTCTGAGGAAGAACTGGATCACGACTATTTATGGCGTTCTTCCAAGGCATTGCCAGAGCGGGGACGCATTGGCATTTTTAATCGCTCCTATTATGAAGAAGCTTTAATTGTGCGAGTGCATCCTGAAATTTTGCAGCGGCAGCAGTTGCCCCAGTTGCTAGAGTCGCCGAAGTTGGCAAAGGATGACCAGTTTTGGCAGCAGCGATTTACGGAAATGAATCATTTTGAACAATACTTAGTCAATAACGGCATTATCATTCTGAAATTCTTTCTCAATGTATCCAAGGAGGAACAGAAAAAACGCTTCCTAGAACGCATTAATCGACCGGAAAAGAACTGGAAATTTTCGGCAGCAGATGTCCGAGAGCGCCAGTTTTGGAATGACTATCAACATGCCTATGAGGATGTTTTTAACCATACCAGTACAAAATGGGCACCTTGGTATATCATTCCGGCTGATCACAAGTGGTTTACTCGACTAGCGGTGGCAGATATTATCTGTACCAAACTGAAATCCCTGAATCTAGCCTATCCCCAGTTATTGGAAGAACATCGCCATCAGTTGTCCGATGCGAAGGAACTGCTAGAGCAGGAGAAATAGAGTTACGCTAATTCTAGTTCTTTGGTTCTAAATGGGTAACCGGGATTTGTTCAGTTCGTTCAGGAGCTTGCACGCCAGTTGCGATCGCATGAACGGCATGGACAATCTCGGCTGAGTAATATCGATTCCCACAGTTGTCACATACCCCGATCGTCACGTCTTCAAGAATGACAAATCCATCTTTATGTTTAAATGCCTCCTGTTTAACGGTTCTGGGGTGAACTGTTCCTTCACAGTACTCACACTGATATCCGTACATAGAATTAGCCCTCAAGTTCAGTTACTTCATAGACCGTAATGATGAGATAGCGCCCAACGCTAGTGAAACGCCCGACGACTCCAACAGGTGTCTGCTGATCTAGTGCCATCCCTACTACTACATATTTTGTGCCTCTAGGGTCATCTTTTTCAACTCGAATAATTTGACCATTTAGAACTGCTTCCTCTACATCCAGAATTGTCAGCAGATCTTCGGCCATTTCTTCCATCGCATGAGCCGACATATCATAATAACGAAGGCGAATTTTATCTCTAATACGATCAATATCGTTACGAGGCACTGCTTCTACTCAAATTACATTTGTACTAATCTTATCAAGTCACTGATTACCAAACTCCTTTAAGCCCGAGATTTTTTGAAAACTATTCAATTCATTACGATGCGAGTCACCGAACATCCCGTTTTTCAAAACTTTTGGTATCCAGTGTTGCCTGCGGTGGATTTGCAGGATGAGCCTGTGGCGTTTGAGCTATTGGGACAGCGACTGGTGCTGTGGCGGGATGGGACGGGACAGGTGGCGGTGATGCGCGATCGCTGTTGTCATCGCACTGCCCAACTCTCTCGGGGCAAGGTGGTGGATGGCAATCTTCGCTGTCCCTATCACGGGTGGCAATTCAACGCAAAAGGCATCTGTGTCCAGGTGCCGCAGTTGGCCGATATGCCGATTCCGGCTTCCTACCGAGTCAGTGCTTACCCAAGTGCAGAACGTTATGGCTATCTTTGGGTATGTTTAGGCGAACCGATCGCCCCCTTACCCGAAATTCCCGAAGCAGAACAACCCGGATTTAGAGTCATCCCTGAGTTCTACGAAATGTGGCACTGTAGCGGACTGCGGCTGATGGAAAACTCCTTCGACAATGCCCATCTCAGCTTTGTCCATGCGGCCACCTTTGGCCTCCAGCAAGAACCAGCCCCAGCAGACTCCGAGATTACCGAGTTGGCCGATGGCTTTCAGTTTCAAAGTGTCGTCCCCGTGGCCAATTCCCCGCTACAACAGCAGAATTTAGGGATGACGAGCGATCGCACCCACCGCATCCTCAACTCCCGCTGGTTCCTCCCCTTCACCCGCAAACTCCACATCACCTACCCCAACGGCCTCATCCACATCATCGTCACCGCCGCCACCCCCATCCACGACTCCTCCTCCCAAATCGTTCAATTCTGCATCCGCAACGACCAAGAATCAGACGCCAAAGCCGCCGACATCATCGCCTTCGATCGCGCCGTCACCCTAGAAGATCGCGCCATCCTAGAAACCACCGACTGGGACACCCCCCTCGCCCTCGATGCCGAACAACACATGCCCTCCGACAAACCCGGCATCATCATGCGCCACAAACTAGCAGCCCTAATCCGCCAACACAGTCACAGTTGAGCGCCGCATCACCCGTTATCTTCTGACTCCAGCCTCCAGAAAACAAACCTCCTCCACCCCTCTGCGTCTCTGCGTCTCTGCGTTTGAAATTCTTCCTCAACCCTCAAAGCAACAAACCAAAACTCCCCCGCAAATGAAAGTCAGCCTCATCCCCTTTATGCGCCAAAGCCCAATAGGAAAGTGCGCGATCGCCCCCCTTATCCCGCTGTTCAATTACTGCTGTCACCGCCATTTCCAAAGATGCAGGATGGGAAACCAGCGCAGTTAGATCCAAATCGAGATGCAACGATAAAGATTGGGACGTAGGGGCGATCGCAAACGGCACCTCCACAAAAGCCCCTTCATCCTCACGCCCCTGACGATACCCCGTAAACCGATAAACATTCCAATCCCCAGCAGGCGACAAATTAAATTCCCAGTAAGACTCCATACCCGGAATCCCCAAGAAGCATTCAAAGCAGGTTGTCTCCCAAAGGCCATCCCGGCGACCAGGATAGGCTGCGGCAGGTGGAATCATGACGCTCGTCAAATCACCGCTCAGATCATAGTTAAGTGCTAAACGGTTGACTCCGTCTTTCCACTCCCAAGACACATCCCCTGAAATGGTAAACGGAAACGTTTCTGAATGAGAAGCAAACGGCACCAGGGAAAAGGATTGATAACTCACAGTTCACACCCTCGATGACAGCGATCGCATCGACTGAATCATCGCCCGAATATCCTGCTCCTGCGCTTCAATACTCTGGGTCAATTTAAACTGAACCAATGCCCGAATCAAATTATGTTCCGGATGCTTTACCTTAAAGTAAACATTCCCCGCCAAATGATCCGTCAAAAACCGCAGCCCCAGCTCAAAACTAATCAACCGAATCGCATCATAAAGATAGGTATAATCCTCAGCAGTGAGAAACGCCTGAGCCACGGAGAGATAGCCCTTGAGCGTACTCTGGCAGCGTTCTAGATCAAACGCAACAGACTCCCATTGTTCAGTTTCTTCGCCCCGTGGATTACAGCCCGATCGCAAACAATCGCCAATATCGTAATGCACCAACCCCGGTTTCACGGTATCCAAGTCAATCATGCCAACGGACTTTCCAGTGGTATGATCAAACATCACATTATTGACTTTCGGATCTCCATGCATCAATCGCAAAGGCAAAATTCCTGCTGCTTTGGCGGTTTCTAAGACAGTTGCCCAGGATTGGCGATCGCGCACAAACTCCAGTCCATACCTCAGTTCCGCCGACTCCGCCAAATTCACCTTCGGGTGAGCCAACACCGCTTCATACTGCTGCAAATAATGCGGCGTAATATGAAACCCAGGCAGCGTATCCGCTAATTTCTCAGGCGGCAAATCGCTAATCAAATTGTGAAACATCCCCAGCGCATAGCCCACTTCCTCAGCCTGCTCACAGGTTTGCAAAGTATCAAAGGTGGTCGAATCCGGGATATAGCTAATCGCCCGCCAGCAAGCTCCCGTCCCATCCTGCCAATAGTCTTGTCCCTCCTGGGTATGCAGCACGCGCGGCGTTTCCCACCGCCGATCGAGCGGTTGTTGCTGAAGGCGATCGCACACATGCTCAGTGAAGATCCGCATATTCTGCATCACCCGCTGCGGCTGTTGAAAAACCTTAGTGTTGATCCGTTGCAAAATAAAATGGCATTCCTCTGGGTTCTCCAGTGTGTTACAACGGACGGTTACCAGAAAAGTATCGTTAATATTCCCGTTCCCAAACGCTCGAACCTCTTCAATCGGGTTCGTCCGGTTCTTGGGAATAAATTGCTGGGCGATCGCAATATACTCACACTCAATCTCATCACTCTCGACATCATCACACTGGATATCATCAATCTGGATCAGGGAATCTTGGGTCATGCCATTCAGGTGCGGTTAAATTCTCGTAGGATTATACCGCCAAAATCTAAAATGACCCGTTTCACACCCTGTTTCATCTCCCTCACACCCCCAATTCCAAGCCCCAGCAGGGCACATCCCCCTCAGAAAATCCAAAAAAATTTTAAAAGCCGTCGTAACTCCCGGATCAGTCCTCTATTGCGAAGGTTTCTACCAGAGGCTGGAGCGTTGATCATGAATCTCTCTGATTCATCCCCGTCCTCCCTCAGATCAATTTCCATGTCTAATCATGTCTAATACAAAAGTTTCTACCGAAGATTGAAGGGTTAGGACATCTCCATGAAAGAAGATCACCTTACTTATAAAACCCTCAGATCCATCCCCGTCCTCCCTCCAGCAGATTTCCATTGGCAACCTCTGCCCACAACGCTATATTTTGAATGTTCCAAGGAAAACCCAGACAACCAAAGATAAACACAGAAGAACATCGATAAAATTCAAAGTCCCCCCTTTGCCCTTTTCCCTTTCCCCCATGCTTCACCGATACCTCCAAGTCCTCAAACGCTTCTGGAGTACCGCGATCGCCGCCGAACTCGAATACCGGGTCAACTTCGTCTTGGCCTCGTTCACCAGTTTAGGCAGTTTGGCCGGAAGTCTGTTTGGCCTCTTCCTCTTCTACCAAACGGGCTACACCTTTGACGGCTGGTCTTGGGAAGAAGCGCTCATCGTCCTGGGCGTGTTCACCACCCTCCAAGGATTCTCCGCCACCTTTCTAGCGCCCAACCTCAACCAAATCGTCAAACAAGTCCAGGAAGGAACCCTCGATTTTGTCCTACTCAAACCCATTAGCTCCCAGTTCTGGCTCTCCGCCCGCACCGTCTCCCCCTGGGGACTCCCCGATCTGTTTTTTGGCCTAATCATCATCGTCTACGCTGGCAGTCGCCTAGGCATCCCCTGGAACGCCTACCCCCTGGCCTTCATCCCCCTCCTCTTCGGATTCTTCATCGTCTACAGCCTCTGGTTCATCCTCGGCGCAACCAGCATCTGGTTCGTCAAAATCTACAATGTCACCGAAGTCCTACGCGGCCTCCTAGAAGCCGGACGCTACCCCATGGCCGCCTACCCCGTCGCCTACCGCTTCTTCTTCACCTTCGTCGTCCCCGTCGCCTTCCTCACCACCATCCCCGCCGAAACCCTCCTCAACCGCGCCCAACTCGGCTGGATTCTCGGTGCAGGCTTATTGGCGATCGCCCTCCTCATCTTCTCCAATCTCTTCTGGCGATTTGCGCTCAGGTTCTACACTAGTGCGTCAAGTTAAGTGGAGGGAGTAGGGAGTGGGGAGTGGGAATGGGGTGAAAGGGGAAGGGGAAAAGGGGAAAGGGATATCCTGGACTGTTTCCTGGAGTGCTTCACAAATTGACTCTCTAAAGAACATTAGGAATTCCCTTAAATCCCTTCAAAGATTCATTTAAGATCCCCCCTTCGCCTTTCCCCCTTCGCCTTTCCCCCTTCGCCTTTTCCCTCTCCCCCTTCCCCCTCTGCGTCTCTGCTTCTCTGCGGTTAATAAAATCCACAGCCACAGAGAGAATTTGTAAGCGATCGCTCCGCAGCCTAAAACCTTCCTAAGCCATAACGGATTGGCCTAGGCTTCAACCTTGAATGAGCATCAATCAACACATAGAATTTATTTCTCTAAGATTTTATTAAGCAAGACAGATATCAAATCGTGGTTTATCCCCAGATACGCCATTATCCTCCCAAAAAAGAACAGATCTAAGATAAGTTTGGCGATCGCCCCCATATCCTTTGATCCATCTGATCCATCGATTGCTACCGTCCATTGCAATGGTATTGACCCCAACCATAGAACACCCAAAAACATCAAGATTTGTGAATTATCGCTTTTCTGTCGCGTTGGGGAACCTTAGCAGAGGCCAGCCCTATCCAACCGCAAGGCTGATTCACCTCCACATTTCTCCAAGAGTTTCTATGGTCTTTGCACTCACCCTCCCTCAGGAACCCCATCTCAATCCAGAAAACCTGCTGCGACGCATCATTCAGCGAATTCGGCGATCGCTCGATCTCCAAGAAATCCTCAACGCCACTGCCGCAGAAATCCAGCAGTTTCTAGAGATCGATCGCATCAAAATCTACAGGTTCCATCCTGATCACAGCAGCAATTCCAAATTCGGAATGTATCAAGAGATACTGACGAATTTGCAATGATCGGCATCCATGCTTTCACGGTCTAAATTGAAATCTTTGAT